>DAIEJF010000142.1 GCA_027351005.1 Paracoccaceae bacterium
GGCGCTTCGCGCTGTTCCCCCGGGCCGGGGGGAGGCGGGGCGTCCGTCTACACCGTCTCTCACACCACAGGGCCCGCGCCCGACCGCGGGCGGGCGCCGCCACGGTGACGGTCTGCGGTTTAGGGCAAGGCCCCTCCCCCGGCTGAGCCCGCCCCAGACGCTTGCGACGTGCCCGTCCGGGGGGTTGGTCGCTGGGCCGGGGTGATGCGGGGCGTCCGCCTGCCCCGTCTCCCGCCACGGGTGCCCCCGCCCGCCCGACAGGCGTTGACTCCGCCCCCCGGGGGCGTGATAGGCCGGGGGATCCCACAGGAGGGCCAAGGCATGCGCATCCTCGACCACGCCCGCATCCCGGAACTGCCGAACCCCTATTTCGGCAAGGTGCGCGACAACTACGACCTGCCCGACGGGCGGCGGATCATCATCGCCTCGGACCGGCTTTCGGCCTTCGACCGCATCCTCTGCGCGGTGCCCTGGAAGGGGCAGGTGCTGACCCAGCTTGCCCGCTACTGGTTCGAGCACACCGCCGACATCTGCCCGAACCACGTCCTGTCCTATCCCGACCCGAACGTGGTGATCGGCCAGCGGCTGGAGATCCTGCCGGTCGAGATGGTGGTGCGCGGCTATCTGGCAGGCACCACGGGCACGTCGATCCTGACGCTGTACAAGCAGGGCCAGCGGCAGATGTACGGCCACAGCCTGCCCGACGGGCTGCGCGACAACGCCGCGCTGCCGCAGGCGATCATCACGCCCACCTCGAAAGCCTTCGACGGCGGGCATGACGAGCCGCTGACGGCGGCGCAGATCGTGCAGGCCGGGCTGCTGACGCAGGCGCAGTGGGACACCGTATCGGATCATGCGCTGCGGCTTTTCGCCCGCGGCCAGCAGATGGCCGCCGCGCGCGGGCTGATCCTGGTGGACACGAAATACGAATTCGGGCTGGACCCCGCGGGCCGGATCGTGCTGGCCGACGAGATCCACACCCCCGATTCCAGCCGCTACTGGATCGCCGAGGGCTACGCCCGCGCCTTTGCCGAGGGCACCCGGCCGCCCAGCTTCGACAAGGACGTGATCCGCGCCTGGGTGGCAGACCGCTGCGACCCTTATCGCGATCCGATCCCCGAGATCCCGGTCGAGATGATCGAAAAGACCTCGGCCGTCTATATCGAGGCCTTCGAGCGGATCACGGGGCGGCGCTTCGAGCCTGACGCCAGCGGCGCCACCCCGCTTGACCGTGTGCGGGCGAACCTGCGGGCCTTCTTCCCGGCCTAGCCGCGTTCGATCGGCACGCGCTTGCCGGCCTCGGGCGGGGCGGGGGCGCGCTTGGGCACGGTGACGGTCAGCACCCCGTCCTTCAGCACCGCCTTCACCGCCGGTTCATCGGCGTCCGGTGGCAGGCGGAAGCTGCGGCTGAAGGCGCCGAACTGACGCTCGCTGAAGTACCAGCTTTCGCCCTCCTCCTCGCGGCTCGACCGTTTCTCGCCGGTCACGGTCACCATCCCGTCCTCGACGGTCAGGTGGATGTCTTCCTCGGCCACGCCGGGAAGTTCCATCGCGATCGTATAGGCCGCGTCATCCACCTTCGCTTCGGATGCCGGGGCCAGCCATTCGGCCACCCGGCTGCCCAGTGTGCGGAACGGATCGTAGAGCGAGGGCCAGAACCCGCTCGTATGCGCTTTCTCGACCATGGGATCGTCCTTTCCATGCAGATGCGTTGCCAGGCAAGGGTCCGTCCGGGGGCGATTCCCCGCCATGACATGCGTCAAATCCGTTGCCGCCCCGGCACGGGGCCGGTAGAGGTTGGCGCCAACACCGGAAGGGAGGTCCCGATGATCCTGAGCTGCGGCGAGGCCCTGATCGACATGCTGCCGCGCGTCACCGCTGAGGGCGAGGCGGCCTTTGCCCCCCACGCAGGCGGCGCGGTGTTCAACACGGCAATCGCGCTGGGTCGGCTCGGGGCGCCCTCGGGCTTCTTCTCGGGGCTCTCGAACGACCTCTTCGGCACCATCCTGACCGAGACGCTGACCGCCTCGAAGGTCGACAGCCAGCTTGCCGCGCGGTCGGGGCGGCCCACCACGCTGGCCTTCGTCACGCTGGTGAACGGGCAGGCCAGCTATGCCTTCTACGACGAGAACACCGCCGGGCGGATGCTGTCGGTGGCCGACCTGCCCGCCCTGCCCGCCAGCGTCGAGGCGCTGTTCTTCGGCGGCATCAGCCTGGTGAACGACCCGGCCGCGGGCGCCTACGAGGCGCTGCTGACCCGCGAGGCCGGCGCCCGCGTCATCATGATGGACCCCAACATCCGCCCCGGCTTCATCACCGACGCGGCCGCCTACCGGGCCCGCATCGGGCGGATGATGGCGCTGTCGGACATCGTGAAACTGTCGGACGAGGATCTGGTCTGGCTGGAAGGCGAAGGCGACCCGGTCGCCCTGGCGCGCGGGCTGATCGCCCGGGGGCCGAAGGTGGTCTGCATCACCGAGGGCGCCAAGGGCGCGCTGGCCGTCACCGCGCGCGAGGTGGTGCGGGTGGCCGCGCAGAAGGTGGCCGTGGTCGATACCGTCGGGGCGGGCGACACGTTCAACGCGGGCGTGCTGGCCGCGCTGCACCAGGCGGGTGCGCTGCGCAAGGCGGCGGTGGCGGCGGCGGATGGCGCGCTGCTGACCGCGGCCCTGACGCTGGGGGTGAAGGCCGCGGCGGTCACCGTGTCGCGCGCAGGCGCCAACCCGCCCTGGGCGCACGAGATCGCCTGATGCGCGCCGTCCTGCAACGGGTCAGCCGGGCCTCGGTCGCGGTCGAGGGCCGGGTGATCGGCGAGATCGGCGCCGGGCTGATGATCCTGGTCTGCGCCATGCAGGGCGATGGCGATGACGCGCCCGCCAGGCTGGCCGCCAAGATCGGCAAGCTGCGCATCTTCAAGGATGCCGAGGGCAAGATGAACCTCAGCCTGCGCGACGTGGGCGGAGCGGCGCTGGTGGTCAGCCAGTTCACGCTGGCCGCCGACCTGCGCGGCAACCGCCCCGGCTTTTCCACCGCCGCTCCCCCGGCCGACGGGCGCAGGCTTTACGAAGCCTTCGCCCAGGCGATGCGCGACGAGGGTTTCCCCGTGGCCACCGGCGAATTCGGCGCCGACATGGCGGTGAGCCTGGTGAACGACGGGCCGGTGACGATCTGGATCGAGATCTGAGGGCCGCGCGCCAGGCTGCGGCATGACGCCCCCGTGGACCCGGAGGGGCGCGTTGCGATCGGCTGCGGCCGGTTCGCCCCTTGGCTGCCCGCCCGCCCTTGGGTGTGGAGACCTTCCGCCGGTTTTCCGGGGCGGCGGCGGTCTGTCTTGTCTGATCTCTGGCAGAGGATTATTAGAACAAAGGCAGAACATTTGAGTGTGATTCCGTGTGCGAGGCCCCGGATGGCATCCTTTCCCCTGACTCAGGCGCGGCGCGCGGGCCTTCCGGCGCAGCGGGCCGGGGCAACGCTGGCCGAAGTGTTTCCCGCACCGGGCGCCGAGGCCGCGGCGGCGGGGTTCGTCATGGCGCAACTGGGGCCGGGCAGCGGGGCGGTGCTGTGGATTCAGGACCGGCAGGCCCGGCGCGAGACGGGGCGGCCCTTTCTGGCGGGGTTTCACAGGCCGCTGATGCTGCTGCACCTGTCGCGCCCGCTCGATGTGATGATCGCGGCCGAAGAGGGTGCGCAGTGCCGCGCGCTGGCGGCGGTGGTGGCCGAAATCCGCGGCGATCCGCCCGCGGTGGACTTCACCGCGATGAAACGGCTGGCCCTGCGCGCCGAGGCGGTCGGCGTGCCCTGCTGGCTGATCCGGCAGGCGGCAACGGCGAACCTCAGCGCCGCGCGCGACCGTTGGCGGATCTCGTCCCTGCCATCGGCGGCGCATCCCGACGATCCGCGGGCCCCCGGCGCCCCGCGCTGGCGGGCGGAACTGTTCCGTTCGCGCGACCGGCGGCCCGGAGACTGGGTGGTCTGCCATGACCCCGGCACGGCGGATCGTCTCGATCTGGTTGCCGCAGTTCCCGATGGACCGCTGGCAGAAGATGCAGGAACGGTCGGGCAACGCGCTGCCCGATGACCTGCCGCAGGCGCTGGCGGCCGAGGGGGCGCACGGGCCGGTGATTCATGCGGTGAACCGCGCGGCAGGGTTGGCGGGGGTGACCGTCGGCGCCCGCGTCGTCGACATGCGGGCGCTGTGCCCGGCCCTGCGGGTCGAGTTTGCCGACCCCGAGGGCGACCGGGCGGCACTGGACCGCCTGGCCCTCTGGGCGCGGCGCTGGTGCCCCTGGACGATCGCCGACGACTGGGGGCCCGCGGGCACGGCGGGCGGCAGCCACGGGCTGATCCTTGACACCACGGGGTCGGACCATCTCTGGGGGGGCGAGGCCGCGATGCTGGCCGTGATGGAGGCCGATCTGTCCGCGCAGGGGCTGTCGGCGCGTCTGGCCCTGGCGCCGACCTGGGGCGCGGCCTGGGCGCTGGCGCGGTTCGGGCCGGTGCGGGCGATCTGCGCGCCAACCGCCCCCCTGCCCGTGGCCGCGCTGCGGCTGGACGGGGAAACGGTGCTGCTGCTGAACCGGTTGGGGCTGCGCACGATCGGCCATCTGGCCGATCTGCCGCGCCTGTCGCTGGCGCGCCGCTTCCCGCGCGGGGCCCCGGTGCAGAACCCGCTGATCCGGCTGGACCAGCTGACGGGGCACCTGCCCGAACCCGTCTCGGCGCCCGACGCGCCGCCGGTGTTCCGCAGCGATGCGCGGCTGGCCGAGCCGATCCTTGACCCCAGCCATCATCTGCCGGGCCTGTGCGCGGGGCTGTGCGAGCAGTTGGCCAAGGCCCGGCACGGGGCCCGCCGCCTGCGCCTGACCGTCTACCGCACCGATGGCGAGATCAGCCGGATCGAGGCGGCCTGCGCCCAGCCCAGCCGGGACCCCGCGCATCTGGCCTTTCTGTTCCGCGACCGGCTGGAACGGATCAACCCGGGCTTCGGCTTTGACCTGATCTCGCTCGAGGCGCCCGCGACCGAGGCGCTGGCCGCGCGGCAGGCCGATCTGGCAGGAGAGCCCGACAGCGGGCAAGACCTGTCGCAACTGGTCGACCGGCTGACGGCGCGGTTCGGCCGCACGGCCCTGGCGCAGGTGCAGCCGGTGGCAAGCCACATTCCCGAACGGTCCGAGACGCGCATCCCCCCGCTGGCCGCGCCCCCCGCCGTCAGGCCGCGGTCGGCCGAACGCCCGCAGCGCCTGTTCGACCACCCCGAGGAGATCGGCGTTCTGCATACCGTGCCCGAGGGACCGCCCGCGCAGTTCCAGTGGCGCCGCCGCAGCTACCGCGTGGCCCGCTATCAGGGCCCCGAACGCATCGCCCCGGAATGGTGGCAGGACAAGCCCGGCACCCGCCTGCGCGATTACTTCAAGGTCGAGGATACCGAGGGCCACCGCTTCTGGCTGTACCGCGAGGGGCGGGCCGACGATGGCCGCGGGGGCGCCCCCCGCTGGTTCCTGCACGGGATATTTGCCTGATGCCCGACAACGACAATCGCCTTCCCCGCAAGACCCCGCGCGGGGATTTTCCGCCCAACCCGCCCGCGGCCTATGTGGAACTGGGCGTGGCCACGCCGTTTTCCTTCCTGCGCGGGGCCTCGGATGCCAGCGACCTGGCGGAAACCGCCCATCGGCTGGGCTATGACGCGCTGGGGGTGGCCGATCTGAACACGATGGCCGGTGTGGTGCGCCTGCATGCCGCGGCGCGCAGGGCCAGCCTGCGCCCCGTCATCGGCTGCCGCCTGCGGCTGGTGACGGGCGAGGAATTCCTGGCCTATCCGCGCGACCGGGCGGCCTATGGCGGGCTTTGCAGGCTGCTGACCCGGGGCAAGCGGCAGGACGACGCGGGGCGCTGGCAGGCCAAGGGGGCCTGCGACATCGGCCTGGCCGACCTGGCCGCCCATGCCGAGGGGGTGCAACTGATCGTGCTGCCCGATGACACCCTGGCCGCGCGCCTGCCCGAACTGGTCCGCCGCCTGCCCGGCCTGCGCCACATCGCCGTCAGCTACCTCTATCGCGGCGATGACCGGGCCCGGATCACCCGGCTGGAGCGGCTGGCGCGGGCGCATGGGCTTGGGATCCTGGCCACCAATGACGTGCACTATCACGCGCCCGAACGCCGCCCCCTGCAGGATGTGATGACCTGCATCCGCGAGAAGACCACGATCCAGCAGGCGGGCTTCCTGCTGGAGGCCAATGCCGAGCGGCACCTGAAATCGCCCGCCGAGATGGCGCGCCTCTTTGCCGACTGGCCGCAGGCGATCCGCGCCACGCGCGAGGTGGCCGATGCCTGCCGGTTCGGGCTGGAGGAACTGGCCTATCACTACCCGCAGGAAACCGTGCCACCGGGCGAGACCGCGCAGAGCCAGCTTGAAAAGCTGACCTGGGACGGCGCCGCGCAGCGCTATCCAGAGGGCGTGCCGCAGAAGGTGCGCGATCTGCTGGTCAAGGAACTGGAGGTGATCGGTCTCAAGAAGATCCCGCAATACTTTCTGACCGTTCACGAAATCGTCCTTTGGGCACGGGCGCGCAACATCCTGTGCCAGGGCCGCGGGTCGGCGGCGAATTCGGCGGTCTGCTTCGTGCTGGGCATCACCTCGGTCGATCCGGCCGAACAGGAACTGCTGTTCGAACGCTTCGTGAGCATGGACCGCGACGACCCGCCCGACATCGACGTGGATTTCGAGCACGAACGGCGCGAAGAGGTGATCCAGCATATCTATGCACGATACGGCCGCCACCGCGCGGGGCTCTGCGCCACCGTCATCCACTACCGCCCGCGCTCGGCCATCCGCGAGGTGGGCAAGGCCATGGGCCTGTCCGAGGACGTGACCGGAGCGCTGGCCAGGACCGTCTGGGGAAGCTGGGGCACCAGCATGGGCGAGGCGAATTCCCGCGAGGCCGGGGTGGACCTGAGCGACCCGCTGATGGCGCGCACGATCCGGCTGGCCGAGCAGATGATCGGCCTGCCCCGCCACCTGGGCCAGCATGTCGGCGGCTTCGTGCTGACCGAGGGCCCGCTGCACGACACCGTGCCGATCGGCAACGCCGCCATGCCCGACCGCAGCTTCATCGAATGGGACAAGGACGACATCGACGAGCTTGGCATCCTCAAGGTCGATGTGCTGGCGCTGGGAATGCTGACCTGTATCCGCAAGTGCTTTGACATTCTGGACCGCCAGTACGGGGTGCGGCACGATCTGGCCTCGATCCCGCAGGGCGATGGGGACACCTATGACATGCTGTGCCGGGGCGACAGCATCGGCGTGTTCCAGGTGGAAAGCCGGGCGCAGATGAACATGCTGCCCCGGCTGAAGCCCCGCCGGTTCTACGATCTGGTGATCGAGGTCGCCATCGTCCGCCCCGGCCCGATCCAGGGGGACATGGTGCATCCCTACCTGCGGCGCCGCAGCGGGGACGAGCCGGTGATCTACCCCTCGCCCGGCCCCGAACATCCGCAGGACGAACTGAAGACCATCCTGTCGCGCACTCTGGGCGTGCCGATCTTTCAGGAACAGGCGATGAAGATCGCGATGGAGGCGGCGCGGTTCTCGTCGGCCGAGGCCAATGCGCTGCGCCGCGCCATGGCCACCTTCCGCTCGCACGGCACCATCGGCGCGCTTGAGGAACTGATGGTGGGCCGGATGATCGGGCGCGGCTACGATCCCGAATTCGCCCGCCGGTGCTTCAACCAGATCAAGGGCTTCGGCGATTACGGCTTTCCCGAAAGCCATGCGGCCAGCTTCGCGCTGCTGGTCTATGTGTCAAGCTGGCTGAAGTGCCATTACCCCGCCGCCTTCGCCTGCGCGCTGCTGAATTCGCAGCCGATGGGGTTCTATGCCCCGGCCCAGATCGTGCGCGACGCGCGCGAGCACGGGGTGCCGCTGCGCGAGGCCGATGTGAATTTCAGCGAATGGGACAACACGCTGGAACCCGCGGGCAACGGCTTTGCCCTGCGGCTGGGCCTGCGGCAGGTCGATGGGCTGGGGCGCGAGGCCGCCGAACGGCTGACCCGCGCGCGGCAGGAGCCGTTCCAGACCCTGGCCGATCTGGCCCTTCGCACCCAGCTGAACGGCCGCGCGATCCGGGCGCTGGCGGCGGCCGATGCCTTCCGCTCGATGGGGCTGGATCGCCGCGCCGCTCTGTGGGAGGCCCGCGCCCTGCGCAATGCGCCCGATCTGCCGCTGTTCCGCCCCGGCGAGGACGAGGGGGCCGAGCCTCTGGCCGATCTGCCGCAGATGCCGCTCTGCGAACAGGTGGTGGCCGATTACCAGACCCTGCGCCTGTCGCTGAAGGCGCATCCGCTGGCCTTCCTGCGCGCCAGCATGGCGCGGCAGGGTTTCACCCCCGCCGCCGAGGTGGCCGGAATGGCGCAGGGTGCGCGGCTGCGGTTGGCGGGGCTGGTGCTGGTGCGCCAGCGCCCCGGTAGCGCCAACGGCGTCTGCTTCGTCACGCTGGAGGACGAGACCGGCGTCGCCAATCTGGTCATCTGGCCCAAGGTGATGGCGACCTTCCGCAAGGTGGTGATGACCGCGCGGCTGATGCAGGTGAACGGCCGCGTGCAGCGCGATGCGCGTTCGGGGGTCGTGCATGTGGTGGCCGAGACGCTGGAGGACCGCAGCGACGTTCTTCTGCGCCTGTCGGACCGCAGCCTGGCCTTGCCGCTGTCACGCGCCGACGAGGTGAAGCGACCGATCCCGGCGCCCAGCCGGGGCCACCCCCGCAACGCCCGCATCATCCCGGGCTCGCGCGATTTCCACTGAGCGGGCGCGCGCGGCCCGCGGCTCAGCCACCGCCCGGATCGACGGGCAGGGCCGCGATGCGGCTGCCGTCGACGATCGTCGTGCTGGGAAAGGCCACCACACGATCGCCCGGCGCGAGGCCCGCGACCACCTCGGCCGTGGCGCTGTTCTGGTGGCCGATCGTCACCGGCGTCAGCACGGCGCGGCCGCCCTCTGCGCGGAACACGGCCCAGTGCCCGCCCGTGCGGAAAAGCGCGCCGATCGGCACCTGCAACACGCCCTCGCCGGACCACAGGACGATGCGCGCGAAAACCCGGTAGTTGTCGCCAAGCCCCGCCCGCCCGGCCGCCGGTGTCAGGATGTCCAGCCGCAGGCGCACACGCTGTTCCTCGATCCCCAGTGCAGACACCTTGGTGAAGGCCATCGGCTCGATCCGCCGGACCCGGGCCCGGAT
>DAIEJF010000196.1 GCA_027351005.1 Paracoccaceae bacterium
ATCGACGCGCTCGGCGACAAGGTCAAGGCACGCCACATCGCCACCAAGGCCAACGCGCCGCTGGTGCCCGGCACCAAGGACCCGGTCAACGGCCCCGACGAGGTCGTCGCCTTCGCCCAGGAGCACGGCCTGCCCGTCGCGATCAAGGCGGCCTTTGGCGGTGGCGGGCGCGGGCTGAAGGTGGCCTGGCGGCTTGACGAGGTCGAGGAGCTGTTCCTGTCGGCCACCCGCGAGGCCGAGGCCGCCTTCGGCCGCGGCGAATGCTTCATCGAACAGTTCCTGGACCGGCCCCGCCATATCGAGGCGCAGGTTCTGGCCGACCGGCACGGCACGGTGAAGGTGATCGGCACCCGCGACTGCACGCTGCAACGGCGCAACCAGAAGCTGGTCGAGGAGGCGCCCGCCCCCTTCCTGACCGAGGATCAGCGCGCCCGCATCCATGACAGCGCGCGGCGCATCTGCGCCCATGCGGGCTATAGCGGCGCGGGCACGGTGGAATACCTGCTGTCGGCCAATGGCACGATCTCGTTTCTCGAGGTGAACACCCGCCTTCAGGTGGAACACCCGGTGACCGAAGAGACGACGGGCATCGACCTTGTGCGCGCGATGATCCGGGTGGCGCAGGGCGCGCGGCTGGCGGATGACGCTGTGCCCGCCCCGTGCGGCCATGCGATCGAATTCCGCATCAACGCCGAGGACCCGGGCCGCGGCTTTCTGCCCACGCCGGGGCCGGTGACCGTGTTCGACCCGCCCGCGGGCCCCGGCATCCGGCTGGACAGCGGGGTGGTCGCGGGGTCGGTGGTGCCGGGCGAGTTCGATTCGCTGATGGCCAAGCTGATCGTCACCGGCGCCACCCGCGACGAGGCGTTGCAACGCGCCCGCCGCGCGCTGGCCGAATTCCGCATCGCGGGGGTCGCCTCGGTCCTGCCGTTCCACCGTGCGGTGCTGGAGGCCGGGGATTTCACCGCCCCCGATGGCGGCTTCCGCGTGCATACCCGATGGATCGAAACGGATTTCGCCGCGCCGCTGGCCCGCGCGGTAGCGCCCCATGCGCGGGTCGCCCCGGCGCCCGCGGTGCCACTGCTGCGGGTCGCGATCGAGATCGACGGCAGGCGGCATGAACTTGGCCTGCCGGGAAACCTGCTGCTGCAGGGCGCAGGGTCCGGCGTGCCCGGTGGGGAAATGGTGGCCGAGCCCGCAGCCGACCCCGCCGCCGTCACCGCGCCGCTGGCCGGAACGCTGGCGCTGTGGCAGGTGGCCGATGGCGCCGAGGTGGCCGCGGGCGAGGTGATCGCGGTGATCGAGGCGATGAAGATGGAGACCCGGATCGAGGCGCACCGGGCAGGCCGCCTGCAGATCCTTGTGCCCGCCGGCCGGGGGCTGGCCTATGGCGAGGTGCTGGCGCGGATCGGCTGAGCCGCGGCTCAGTCGCCGTTGTCGCGGTGCCGGTCGCCGCCGCCCGAGCTTGTGGTGCTGGTCCCGCCGTTGGTGGAGGTGCTTGAACTGCTGCTGGTGCTGGTCGTCGTGGTTGTCGTCGTGGTGGTGGCGGTGCTGGTCGAGGCGGTGGCGAAGCTGGGTGTGGCCGCCATGGCAATCGTCGCGCTCAGGTCCTGCGCCGAGCTGCTGAGGCCGCCGCCGACCTTCAGCCCGACCACCACCCCAAGCCCCACGACGGCCGCGGCCAGCACGACCCAGTCGACGGTGACCGCGCCGTCCTCGCTGCGCAGTGCGGTGCTGATGCGTTCCAACTTGCTACACCTCTGACGTTGACGCGCCCGAGCTTCTTCGCCCACTTGGGCCGAAGCATGGTTAATTCTGTCCATTCCAAGGACGATGCGGCTGAATGCGGAAACAGATGCGGCAGAGAGTTTACCTTTCTGCAACATCGGCCTCTGCCCCTCGCGGCCCATTGCACCGCCGCGCGGTTCATGCGAGCCCTGCGGGTGTGCCCAGTCCGAAAGGGGTCGCGATGAGCCGGATCGTGCGTCTGGAGACCTTTGCCACCGAGTTCCTGGCCTTCGTCCGGGTCACCTGCGAGGATGGCGCCTTCGGCTGGGGCCAGACCTCGCCCTACAACGCCGACATCACCGCGCAGGTCTTTCACCGCCAGATCGCGCCCTGGGCGCTTGGCGCCGACAGCACCGACATCGCGGGCCTGGTGGCCCGGATCGAGCGGCGGGAACACAAGTACCCCGGCACCTACCGCTGCCGTGCGCTGGCGGGGCTGGATACCGCGCTGTGGGATCTGGCAGGTCGGCGGCAGGGCAAGCCGGTGGTGGCGCTGCTGGGCGGGGCGCCGGGGCGGTTGCGGGCCTACGCATCCTCGATGAAACGCGACATCACCCCCGAAGCCGAGGCCGAGCGGATGGTCCGGCTGGTGGGCGAACAGGGGTTCGACGCGGTGAAGTTCCGCATCGGCGCCGAATGCGGCGAGGATGTCGACGAATGGCCCGGCCGGACCGAGGCGATCATCCCCCACATGGCCCGTGCGCTGGGGGACGGGGTGGAAAAGCTGGTGGATGCCAATTCCGCCTTCTCGGTGCCGCGGGCGATCGCGGTGGGGCGGATGCTGGAGGATCACGGCATCGCCCATTACGAGGAACCCGTGCCCTACTGGGATCTGGAGCAGACCGCCGAGGTCGCCGCCGCGCTGGACGTGCCGGTGACCGGGGGCGAGCAGGACTGGGACATGGCCACCTGGGCGCGGATGATCGCGCTGCGCGCGGTCGATGTGGTGCAGCCCGACGTGATGTACATGGGCGGCATCGCCCGCACGCTGCGGGTGGCCGAGATGGCCGCGGCGGCGGGCCTGCCCTGCACGCCCCATGCGGCCAACCTGTCGCTGGTGACGATGTGCACCATGCATCTGTTGAAGGCGCTGCCCAATGCGGGCAAGTACCTGGAATTCGCGATCGAGGGCGACGACTATTACCCCTGGCAGCGCGATCTGTTCCTGGGCGATCCGTTCCGGGTCGAGGGTGGCGCGGTCAGCGTGCCCGATGCGCCGGGCTGGGGGGTCGAGATCAATCCGCGCTGGCTGGAACAGGCGGCGCATGCGGTGTCGTCGCTCGAGGATTTCCGGCCCTCGGCCTATGGCGCGCTCTACCACAAGCGCGCCTGACCCCTTCCGGGCGGCCGGGTGTCACCCCCCGCGCGGCCCCAGAAGGATGACCGCCGCCCCCGCCAGCACCAGCACGGCGCCGGCCAGATCGTAGCGGTCGGGCCGCACCCCCTCCATCCGCCACAGCCAGACCAGCGAGGCCGCCACATAGACCCCGCCATAGGCGGCATAGGCGCGGCCCGCATAGGCGGCGGGTGCCAGTGTCAGCAGCCCCGCAAAGGCCGCCAGCGACAGCGCGCCCGGCACCAGCCACAGTGCCGAGGCCCTGTTGCGGGCCCAGGCCCAGACGGCAAAGCAACCGCCGATCTCGGCCAGCGCGGCAAGGACATAGGTGCCGATGGCAATCGGCAGGGTCATGCCGCGGGCTCGGCCACGGCGGGGTCGTGGTCATGCCTGCACTGCGCGTGGTCGCCCAGTACCTCGATCACCCGGCAATCGGAAATGGTGCCATGCGCACATTGGCCGATCATGCGTTCCAGCTCGGCTTCCAGCGCGCGCAGGCGGGCGATGCGGGCGCGGGTCGCGGCCAGTTGCGCGCGGGCGATGCTATCGGCGGCGGCGCAGGACTGGTCTGGCCGGTCCGAAAGGCTGAGAAGGTCGCGGATCGCCTCGAGCGGAAAGCCCAGTTCGCGCGCATGGCGGATGAAGGCCAGCCGGTCGCGCGCGCGCTGGCCGTAAAGCCGCTGGTTCCCGGCGCTACGGTCGGGCGGGGGCAGAAGGCCGATCTGTTCGTAATAGCGGATGGTCGGTACCTTCACCCCCGCGGCCTCGCCCAGTTTTCCGATCGTCAGCATCGAAACCCTCTTGAACCTATAGTTGCTAGAGACATTAGGAATTGGCCTCGATGACCGCAACGCCTGATTCGAGGAGCCTGCCATGACCCGCACGATCGACGAGACCGGGGCCGAAACCTGCGAATGGACCGTCACGGGGATGGATTGCGCCTCTTGCGCGGGCAAAATCCGCGCGGCGGTGGAACGGTTGCCCGGCGTCGAGGCGGTGGAGGTCGCGCTGATGACCGAACGGCTGCGGCTGCGGCTGACGCCGGGCCAGACCCCGCCCGCCCGGATCGAGGAGACGGTGCGCGCGCTTGGCTACGGCATCGGCGCGCATCCCGGGCGCAAGCCCTTCGTGCTGCCGGGGGCCGGGGATGGCGCCCGCGACCGGCATGACCCTGCGGGCCACGATCATGCGGGTGACGATCATGCGGGTGACGGTCATGTGGGTGACGGGGGGGCCGCGGCGGCGCCTGCCTGGCATCGCAGCCGCAAGGGGCGGCTGGTGCTTGTGTCCGGCGCGGTGCTGGCGCTGGCCTGGGGTGCGGCCGCGCTGGCGCCGGGGGCGGCGCCCTGGGCCTTTGCGCTGGCCTGCCTGATCGGTCTGGGCCCCATCGCGCGGCGGGCGCTGGCGGCGCTGCGGACCGGCCAGCCCTTCACCATCGAGGCGCTGATGACGGTGGCGGCGCTTGGCGCGCTGCTTCTGGGCGCGGCTGAAGAGGCGGCGGTGGTCGTGTTCCTGTTCGCGGTGGGCGAGGTGCTGGAAGGCGTGGCGGCGGGGCGCGCGCGGGCGGGCATCCGCGCGCTGCGGGCGCTGGTGCCGACCCGTGCCTGGCGCGAGGGGCCGGGCGGGCTGACCGAGGTGGCCGCCGACAGCCTGTTGCCCGGCCAGATCGTGCTGGTCCGCCCCGGCGACCGGCTGCCCGCGGATGGCGAGATCGTCTCGGGGCAGGGCGGGATCGACGAAAGCCCGGTGACGGGCGAAAGCCTGCCGGTGACGCGCGGGCCGGGCGAGGCCGTCTTTGCCGGCGCGATCAACACCGAGGCCGCGCTGCGCATCCGGGTGACGCGGGCCGCGGATGACAACACCATCGCCCGCATCGTCCGGCTGGTCGAGGAAGCCGAGACCGCCCGCGCCCCCACCGAACGTTTCATCGACCGCTTCAGCCGCTGGTACATGCCGGTGATCGTGGGGCTGGCGGCGCTGGTCGCCGTGGTGCCGCCGCTGGCCTTCGGCCTGCCCTGGGGCACCTGGGCCTATCGCGGGCTTGCGCTGCTGTTGATCGGCTGCCCCTGCGCGCTGGTGATCTCTGTTCCGGCGGCGATGGCGGCAGCGTTGTCGGCGGGGGCGCGGCGCGGCCTGCTGATGAAGGGCGGCGCGGTGGTCGAGGCGGTGGCGGGGGTGGGTCAGGTGGCCTTCGACAAGACCGGCACGCTGACGCGGGGCCGCCCCGAGGTGACCGACATCGCGCCGCTGGAGGCCCCGGCCGACACCGTGCTGGCGCTGGCGGCGGGGATCGAGGCGGGGTCAAGCCACCCGCTGGCCCGTGCGATCCGCGACAGGGCTGCCGCGGCGGGGCTGGTCCCGCAGGCCGTCACCGCGATCACCGCACGGCCGGGGCAGGGCATGCAGGGGCAGGACGCCGCGGGCCGCATGGTGGCGGTGCTGAGCCCCGAGGCCGCGGGGGTCGCGGCGCGGGCCACGATTGCCACGCTGGAGGCCGCGGGCAAGACGGTGGTGGCGGTGGTCGAGGCCGGGCGCGTGCTGGGCCTGATCGCGCTGCGCGACGAACCCCGCCCCGAGGCGGCCACGGCGCTGGCCCAACTGCGGGCGCTGGGGCTGGGCACCGTCATGCTGACGGGCGACAACCCGCGCACCGCTGCCGCCATCGCCGGGGGGCTGGGCATCGACTGGCGCGCCGGGCTTCTGCCCGCCGACAAGCTGGGCGCGGTTGCGGGGCTGGGCGCCGACGTGATGATGGTGGGCGACGGGATCAACGATGCGCCCGCGCTGAAGGCCGCGCGCGTCGGCGTGGCGATGGGGTCTGGCACCGGGGTGGCGCTGGAAACCGCCGATGCGGCGATCCTGCGCGACCGGCTGACGGACCTGCCCGCCACGATCCGGCTGGCGCGGGCGACGATGGCCACTGTCCGGCAGAACATCGCGCTGGCGCTGGGGCTGAAGGCCGTCTTTCTGGTCACCACCGTGGCAGGGCTCACCGGGCTTTGGCCGGCGATCCTGGCGGATACCGGGGCGACCGTGCTGGTCACGCTGAACGCGCTGCGGCTGCTGTCGTTCGATCCCGCGCGGGCGGGTTGACAGGGCGGGGCCGCCGCCGTCTGATCGGCGCGCCACCAGGGACCCCCGATGTCGACCCAGCCCCCCCCTCGCCGCGCCGCCCTGCCTGCCGGGATCTGGGCGCTTGGCTTCGTCTCGTTGCTGATGGATGTCTCGTCCGAGATGATCCACGCGCTGTTGCCGGTCTATCTGGTGGTGGTGCTGGGGGCGAGCA
>DAIEJF010000198.1 GCA_027351005.1 Paracoccaceae bacterium
ACTGCGCGAACTGTCGAACGTGGTCCTGCTGCCGCACATGGGGTCGGCCACGCTGGAAGGCCGGATCGAGATGGGCGAAAAGGTCATCATCAACATCAAGACCTTCGCCGACGGCCACCGTCCGCCCGATCAGGTGCTGCCCTCGATGCTCTGAAGCCCGTCTGCCGCCCCCCCCCCATTTTCGGTCCTCAAATATCCTCGGGGGTGCGGGGGCAGACAGCCCCCGCCGCCGCCGCGATCCACCCGCGACCGGCCCCATGTCGTTTTCCGCCGCCAAAGGTCGGGCCTACCGTCCCGCGCCGACGCGGTTCCGGCACATATGGCGCAAATGCCTTGCCCCTGAGGGAGTCGCCCCATGAAGACCCACGTGAAAGCCCTAGTCGTCGGCGGCGGTGCCGTGGGCACCGGGATCGCCTATCACCTTGCCAAGGCGGGGTGGGATACGATGCTTGTCGAACGCGACGAGCTGACCTCGGGCTCCACCTGGCATGCCGCGGGGCTCTTGCCGCTTTTCAACATGAGCTACGCCACGACCCACATCCACAAGTACTCGGTGGATTTCTACAAGGGGCTCGAGGCCGAGACGGGGCTGAACCCGGGCTTCTATGTCGTGGGCAACCTGCGGATGGCCCAGACCGACGCGCGGATGGACGAGTACATGCTCTATTCCTCGGTCGCCGAGACCGCGGGGGGCTATCACGAGTTCCTGTCGCCGAAAGAGATCAAGGACCGCTGGCCGCTGGTGCGCACCGACGACCTGAAGGGCGCGCTGTTCCATCCGCAGGATGGCTACATCAACCCCGCCGACGTGACCCAGGCGATGGCCAAGGGCGCGCGCCAGCTTGGCGTCACGATCGAGCGTCGCTGGCAGGTCGATGCCTACCGCTGGACCGGCAGCGAATGGATCGTCAGCCTGACCAAGATGGTCGAGCAGGGCGGCAACCTGGTGCCGGGCGACGAAAAGGTCGAGGTTCACGCCGAACATGTGGTGACCGCCACCGGCAACCACGCGCAGCGCACCGCACGGTTGCTGGGGGTGAAGATCCCCGCGATCCCGGTCGAGCATCAGTACATCGTGACGGAACCCGATCCGATGCTGGTCGAATGGCGCAAGACCAACCCGCAGCACCCGGTGCTGCGCGATGCCGATGCCAAGTGGTATGTGCGCGAAGAGCGTGGCGGCTGGATCCTCGGGCCCTACGAACAGGGTGCGCCTGCGCGCTTCCTCTATGACGTGCCCGAAAGCTTCCGCGCCGATCTCTTCCCGCTCGATCTGGAACGGATCGAGGCGGAATACATGAGCATGATCCACCGCATCCCGTCGTCAGAGCAGGTGGGGCTCAAGGACGATTTCAACGGCCCGATCTGCTACACGCCCGATGGCAACCCGCTGGTGGGCCCGGTGCCCGGCCTGCGCAACATGTGGATCGCCGAGGGCTTCAGCTTCGGCATCACCGCGGCGGGCGGCACGGGCTACTACCTGGCGCAGATGATGACGCAGGGCGAGGCCGAGATCGACATGGCCAGCCTCGATCCGCGCCGCTACGGCAACTGGATCACGACCGACTATGCCGCGCGCAAGAACGAGGAATGCTACAGCCACGTCTTCATCCTGCACCACCCGGATGAAGAGCGCGAAGCCTGCCGCCCCTTGCGCACCGCCCCCGCCTATGACCGGCAGAAGGAGATGGGCGCGCAATTCGGCCAGGTGAACGGCTGGGAACGCCCGAACTACTACGGCCCGAAGGACGCGCCCGCCGATTTCGACCACGCGGCCCGCAGCTTCCGCCGGGGCGGCTGGTGGCAATACGCGGTGGACGAGGCGCAGGCCGTCCGCTCGACGGTGGGGATCATCGACGCCTCGGCCTTCACCAAACATCTGGTGCGCGGGCCCGGCGCCACGGCCTTCCTCGATCATTTCACCTGCAACAAGCTGCCCAACGTCGGCCGGATCAACCTGACCTATGCGCTGACCGACCACGGCACCACGCGCACCGAATACACCATCGTCCGGCTGAAGGAGAACGAATACTACCTGATCTCGGCCGGGGCCTGGACCGCCTATGATGCGGATTTCCTGTTGAAATCGGCCGAAGACTGGATGGCGCAGGGCGGCGGGCACATCGACATTCACGACATCACGACCCAATGGGGCGTCTATGCGCTGGCCGGACCGAACGCGCGCGCGCTCTTGAAGGACATCGTGAAGGACCGCGACCCCGCGACCGTGCTGGGCAACAAGCGCTTCCCCTGGCTCAGTTACCGCGACATTGAACTGGGCATGTGCCCCGTCAGGGCGATCCGGGTGGCCTATACGGGCGAACTGGGCTGGGAACTGCACTACCCGATCGAGTTCGGTCGCTATCTGTGGGATCTGATCTGGTCGGTGGGCGAGCCGCATGGGCTGACGGCCGTCGGTGCCCGCGCGCAGAACTGGCTGCGGCAGGAAAAGAGCTACCGCGCCTTCGGCAACGAGCTTGGCCGCGACGCAACCCCGCTGGAAGCCGCGCTCGACCGCTTTGTCGACCTGTCCAAAGAGTTCCGCGGCAAGGCCAAGATGCTGGAAACCGGCATCCGCGCCAAATGCGTGACCCTGCTGATCGACGGGCCGGGCGATACCGATCCCTGGGGCAAGGAGGCGCTCTTGAAGGATGGCGTGAAGGTCGGCCGCCTGACCTCGGGCGGCTGGTCGGTGGCCTTCGGCAAGCAGATCGGCATGGGCTATGTCAGCCCCGACCTGGCCGCGCCGGGCACCAAACTGAAGGTGCGGATGCTGCGGCAGGAATGGGATGCCGTGGTGACCGAGGACAGCCCCTTCGACCCCACGAACGCCCGCATCCGCGTGGACGGCTGAAAGCAGGCGTGGCGGGCCCGTCCGTTCAACTTGCGCACGACGAAAGACATTTCGTCGTGCCAGTTGGTCAGGCTGTGCTAGGTTGAGCCAAAAGGTAGTGTGGGGAGGGGAATGGCAATCCTTTCAGAATTGTTTGTGCCGCTGGGCGATATCGCTCGGACGTGTTTCGGCGGCGATGGTTCCGTCCGATCCGTGCGCGTCGCCGAGGGCGACGATGCCGATGGGGATCCTGCGCTCTTCGTGACGGTTGTCCTGGAATCCAGCGAACTGCTGAGGCAGCCTAGCAAGTTGCTCGCCTATAAACTCCGTGCCCGCGATCTTCTTGAAGCGCATGGAGAGGGAAGATTTCCAGTGTTCTCCTTCGTGCTCGCCTCTGAAGATGACCGATACGCTGCGGCATGACGCCCTCATAACAACAGCACGGCGCCTTGCGACACCGCCCGGGCGCGGACGACCACGCCAAGCTGACCTGCGACGCGCGGTGAGCACGGCGTATTATGCGGTGTTTCACGCTCTGGCCAGGGAATGTGCCGATCAGATCGTCGGCAAGGCAAATCGCGCTGCCATTCCCCGAGCGTGGTCACAGGCTTATCGGGCACTCGACCATGGGCGCGTCAAGCAGGTCTGCGCGTCGGCGAATTCGAGAGTCAAGGCCGCGTACAGGCGCTTCCCCGAGGCGGTGCGGGGATTTGGAGACACCTTTGTTGCGCTTCAAACGAAGCGGCATGCCTGCGACTATGACCCCCTCATGGCGCCGCTGCAGGTTGGCGAGGTAACTGCCGACATCAATACTGCCGAGCAGGCCATCAAGGAGTTCCTCTGCGCGGACGCCAAGGACCGAAAGGCGTTCTGCGTGTTCGTGACCCATGATCTTCGGCCATAGACCGTGAAGCGCCCGTAGATCGGTACAGGTTGCAATCCTATCTTCTTTGACGGGGCGTGGTCGGCCTTACGCCCCCTGCGTCGCCGCGGCCAGTTCGTCCCAGCAGGCCAGCGCGTGCCCGGCATACATCAGCGCGGGCCCGCCCCCCATCTGCAACGCCATGGCCAGCACATCCGACAACTCCTGCCGGGTGCCACCCGCCTTCATCAGGGCCTCGACGTGGAAGTTGATGCAGGGCTGGCAGCGCTGGGCCACGGCGATGCCGATGGCCACATATTCACGGTGCTTGCGCTCCAGCACGCCGTCTTCCCCGGCGGCCTTCGACAGTTCTGCAAAGCCCCTGGTCGCGCCGGGAATGGCCTTGTAGAGCGCCTTCAGCTCGCTGCGCATCTCGTGGATTTCGTCTCTGTAGCTCATCGCGGCCTCCTGTCCTGACGTGGCGCAGGGTCGGGCGGCAGGCGACGCCCCGCCTTGATGCAGGTCAATTTACATTCATCAAGACGAATATGATCTCAGGCGAAGCGGTCCGCCCGCAGCGCCGCGGCCATTGCGGGCTCCAGATCCGGCGCCCGGCCATCGGCCAGCGCCGCCACCATCGCGGCCGCCGCGATCGAGGTCTGGAAGCCATAGCCGCCTTGCCCCGCGCTCCACAGGAAGGTGGGGTCGGCCGCATCGGGGCCCAGCACCAGCACCCGGTCGGGGGCAAAGGTGCGCAGGCCCGCCCAACTTGCCAGCAGCCGGGTGACGGGTTCGCTCACCATCTCCTCGTAGCGGGCCAGCCCTTCGGCCAGCACCATGTCATCGGGCCAGGCGTCATGCGGCTCCATCGCGTGTTCCTCGGCGGGCGACACGATCAGCGCGCCCGCGTCGGGCTTGGCATACCAGCTTTCGCCCGCGCCGAAGATCATCGGCCAGCCAGAGACATCATGCCCGCCCGGCGCCGGGATGCGGGCCATCGAGCGGCGGTAGGGCGTGAAGCCCTTGGGGCGCACCCCGGCCCTGCGGGCCACCACATCGGCCCAGGGGCCCGCGGCGTTCACGATCCGCGCCGCGCGGTGGTCGCCCTTGGGCGTCACCACATGCCAGCCGCCCGGTTCGCGGGTGATCGCGGTCACCGGCGCCCCGGTGACGATCTGCGCGCCACGCCCGCGGGCCTCGCGCGCCAGGGTCTGGATCAGCCGGTCGGTGTCGATGTCCCAGGCATGTTCGGCCAGCGCCGCATGGCCCACGGCGGCAGGGTTCAGGATCGGCACGCGGGCCAGCGCCTCGGCCAGCGAGATGGGCTCGACCCCCATCGAGGCGGCTTCGGCGGCGAATTCGACCGCCTGGTCGGGGCGGGCCAGGATCATCAGCCCGCGCGGGCTGAGCACGCCCGCCGCCCGCAGCCCGGGGCCGCTGGCCAGGCTCAGCGCCACCACCGGGGGCAGCCCGTAGGACGGCTCGTAAAGCGCCGCCGAGCGCGACGAGGCGTGATGCGCAAGGCTCTGTTCAGCCTCGAGCAGGGTGACCGCGCCCAGGCGCGACAGCGCCTCGGCCGCGGCAATTCCGGCGATCCCGCCGCCGATGATCAGGAAATCCGATGTCATGCCCGATCCTTGCGGGGCGTCCGGGAAAAAGGCAAGCGGGCGGCGGCAAAATCACCGGTCGGGCCCGATTGAGGGCCGCGGGGGCGCCCGGCGCCCCTGGGGCCGATTCGGGCGAGTTTGTGTCACCGTTTCTACCCTGAGTAATAGTGCCGCCGGTTCGGACGCATTCTCCCGGCAAATCACAGGCAAACTGACCTTTGGACAAGTCGCCGTATGCGGTGGTTTGCGGCATGCTTTCCCGTGGGGCGTGTGGCCCGGCGCGCCTTCATCGAGGCGATAGCTTACCTCGTTTCAGGTCGGTATTTGTGCCAAGTGTATTAGGCACCCTCTGCCCGGGCAAAGAGGCAGAGGGTGCCACCACCTATTGGCAAACCCCCAAGGCATTGCCGGGGTACGACCGGCGCCCGCGCGCGGCACAGCCGTGCTCGACCTTCTTCAGCTTGTCGATGCCCAGCATCTTCATCGTCGCGGCCTCGTAGAACGGCTCGGACGTACCCTTCTTCACCTTGCGCATGAAGTATTTCTCGAACCCGATCTTGGCCAGGTGCACCCACCGGCCCGACGACGACCAGTTCACGTTGCGCGGCGGCAACTGCGGCTGCGCCACGAAGGCGATGCCCGAGTCGCCGAAATCGGCCAGGCAGACCGCATTCCAGGTGCCGATCTGGTCGGGCTCCTTGCCGCGCAGGATGTTGCCGATGTTATGCGCGGTCGCCGTCACCATCGACTCGATCATGAAGCCGGTCTTCGGCACGCCGCAGGGCACCGGGGTCGGGCCCATCGGCGGGATGGCGATGCAGACACCGACGGCGAAGATGTTCTTGTACTTCGGGTTCTGCTGGTGCTTGTCGACGATCGTGAAGCCGCGCGGGTTCGACAGGCCTTCGATGCCGCGCAGGGGGGCGATGCCGCGGAAGGCGGGCAGCATCATCGCGAAGCCGAAGGGCAGTTCCTTTTCGGCCTTCACGCTGCCGTCGTCGGCGATCTCTTCGACGATCATCTTGCCCTGCTCGACCCGCTTCACCCGGGTCGAGGTCATCCACTTGATGTGCTTGTCGCGCATCTCGGATTCCAGCAGCCCCTTGGTGTCGCCCACTCCGTCAAGCCCGAGGTGCCCGACATAAGGTTCCGAGGTGACGAAGGTCATCGGCACCTTGTCGCGGATCTTGCGGCGGCGCAGTTCGGTTTCCAGGATGAAGGTGAATTCGTAGGCCGGGCCATAGCAGCTTGCGCCCTGCACCGCGCCCACCACGATCGGGCCGGGGTTCTTGCAGAACTCCTCGAAGGCCGCATGGGCCTGTTCGGCATGATCGACATGGCAGATCGACTGGGTGAAGCCGCCATGCGGGCCAAGCCCCTCGATCTCGTCGAAGGCAAGCTCGGGGCCGGTGGCGATCACCAGGTAATCGTAATCCACCACGGTCCCGTCGGTCAGCGCGATCCGGTTTTCCTCTGGCATCACCTTGGCGGCCGGGGTCGGGTTGAAGGCGATCCCCTTGCGCCGCATGGTCTGCGCCAGGTCGATCGTCACGTCCTCGCGCTTGCGCCAGCCCACGGCCACCCAGGGGTTGGACGGCACGAAGTGATACTTCGGGTCCTTGGTGACCACGGTGATCCGGTCTTCCTTGCGGATCTGGTCCTTCAACTCGTAGGCCATGATGGAACCGCCGAGGCCCGCACCCAGAACGACGATATGTGCCATGTTCTCCTCCACCGGCGGGTTCGTCTGTCGCCGTGAGTCGGGAATATATCACATATGCTGAATATGTCCTTGTTCTAATGCAGCCGCAGCCTGCGACATTTTCTGACCCTCAGGCAGCGCCCAGCCGCTCCAGCAGGCGGCAATAGGCGGTCTGGCCCAGCCGGAACGCCTCAAGCCGGAAGAATTCGTCCGGCGCGTGCAGGTTCTCGTCGCCGTGGCTGAAGCCGAACATGACCGCATGCACCCCCAGTTCGCCCAGCAGCGTCGTCATCACCGGGATCGAGCCGCCGACGCGGGTGCGATAGGGGGCGCGGCCATAGACCTCGGCCAGCACCTGCGCCGCGGCGGCGCTGGCATTGTGGCCTCTGGGCACCAGGAACGGATCGGCCCGGCCCGGCAGCCGATCGACCCGCGCGGTGACGCCCTGGGGCAGATGCGCGGCCACATGGGCGGCGATCAGATCGAAGATGCGCTCGGGCGACTGGTTCGCCACCAGGCGACAGGTGATCTTGGCCCGTGCCTCTGCGGGCAGCACCGTCTTGGTGCCAGCGCCCTGCCAGCCGCTGGTCAACCCGTTCACGTCCAGCGTGGGGCGCGCCCAAAGCCGTTCGCGCGTGGTGTAGCCGGGCTCGCCGAAGGTCGCGGGGGCACCGCTTTCGGCCAGATAGTCCGCCTCGTCATAGGGAATGCGGGCGATGGCCGCGCGGTCTTCGACCGTCAGGTCCACCACGTCGTCATAGAACCCCGCGACTGTGATCTTGCCATCGGCCGATTTCATCGACGCCAGAAGCTGCGCCATCGCCATCGCCGGATTGGCGATGCCGCCCCCCTGCATCCCCGAATGCTGGTCGCCGCGCGGCCCGTTCACCACCAGTTCCAGCGACACGAGGCCCTTCAGCCCCTCGACGATCTGCGGCTGGTCCGGGCTCCATTGCAGGCCGTCGGCGGAAAAGATCATGTCGGCCTTCAGCCGGTCGCGCCGGGCCGCGACGAAGGGCGGAAGGTCGGGCGAGCCGATCTCTTCCTGCCCCTCGAAGAAGAAACGCACATTCACCGGCAGGCGGCCCGTGGTGGCCAGCATCGCCTCGACCGCCAGGATCGGGATCAGCATCCCCCCCTTGTCATCCGAGGCGCCCCGACCCCAGAGGCAGCCGTCGCGCACCTCGGGGGCGAAGGGGGGCGTGCGCCACAGGTCCAGCGGTTCGGCCGGCTGCACGTCGAAATGGCCATAGATCAGGATCGTGGGCTTGTCGGCCCCGGCGTGAAGCCAGTCGGCGCAGACGCAGGGATGGCCCGCGGTCGGCAGCACCTCGGCATGCTCTGCCCCCGCCCGCGTCAGCCGCGCGGCGACCCATTCGGCGGCGCGGCGCACGTCGGGGATGTTCTCGGGCTTGGCCGAGACCGATGGGATGCGGACGAAGTCGATCAGCTCGTCCACAAAACGGGCCTGCTCGCGGTCAAGGTAGCCGTTCCAGTCCATCCGCCGTCCCTTCTGTTGCCGCGGCCATAACCGCCGGAAACCCGGGCGCGGTCAAGGGGGCGGTTGTCGGCTAGGGCCCCAGCGCCGCAGGTTCTTGGGTCGCCGTCGCGCCCGTCCCGGCCGCCCGCAGCACCTCGGCCGCGACGCCGATGGCGATGGCCTGCGGATGCTTGCCAAGCCCGCGCTCGCCGATGGGGCAGCGGATGCGGGCGATCTGCGCAGCCCCGTGCCCCAGCGCGGCCAGACGCGAACGGAACCGGGCGCGCTTCGTGTCGGACCCGATCAACCCCAGCGTGGCAAAGCCGTGCTGCAGCAGCCGGTGGCAAAGCTCCAGGTCCAGCGCGTGCGAATAGGTCAGCACCAGATGATCCGCCATCGCAGGCGCCGCATCGACCAGCACTGCCGGATTCGGCGCATGCAGCACCGTGACCCCGGCCGGAACCTCGGGCGGGAAGCGGTCGGCCGCCGCATCGACCCAGGTGATCGCCAGGTCGGGCAGGGGGGCCAGCACCGCCACGATGGCGCGCCCCACATGCCCCGCCCCCCAGAGCCAGAGCGCGTGGGCGGGCGCTGCCACCGGCTCCACCATCCAGCCCTGCACCAGACGGGGCAGGGGCGCCGCGCCTTCCGCCCGCGCCCGCGTCAGGATGCGCCGGACCGCCAGCGGCATGTCGCCGCCGCCCGGCACCGCGCGCGCGATCACGGGCCCGTCCAGCGCGGCGGCGCTGGCGGCGTCATGCACCTCGGTCAGCAGTGTCACCGCCCCGCCGCAGCACTGGCCAAGCTGCGGCCCCAGCGCCATCCGGTCGATCCGTGCGGCGCCGCCCGCCAGCGCCGCGCGGGCGCGCAGCGTCGCCTCCCATTCCAGCGCGCCGCCGCCGATGGTGCCCGCCTGGCCCGAGGCCCAGACCAGCATCGCCGCCCCCGTCTCGCGCGGGGACGATCCGTCATGCGCGGCGATCACCACCCGCGCGACGCGCCCGTGGGCCGCACAGGCCGCGCGAAGGGCGGCCAGATCAAACATCGCGCCGGACCCGCCGCACCGCCGCCAGCACCCGTTCCGGTGTGGCTGGCGCGTCAAGTGCCGGATAGACCGTGCCATCGCCGCAGGCTGCCACCGCGTCGCTGAGCGCGAGGAAGGCCGAGATGCCCAGCATGAAGGGCGGCTCTCCCACCGCTTTCGAGCGGTAGATCGTGTCTTCGACGTTTCCCCCCTCCCAGAGGTCGACGTTGAAGACGCGCGGGCGGTCGGAACAGGCGGGGATCTTGTAGGTCGAGGGCGCGTGGGTCATCAGCCGCCCCTTCGCGTCCCAGACCAGTTCCTCGGTTGTCAGCCATCCTGCGCCCTGCACATAGGCGCCCTCGATCTGCCCGCGGTCGAGCGCGGGGTTCAGGCTGGCCCCGCAGTCGTGCAGGATGTCGGCGCGCAGGATGCGGTTCTCGCCGGTCAGGGTGTCGATCACCACCTCGGTGACCGCCGCGCCATAGGCGAAGTAGTAGAACGGCCGCCCCTGGCCCTTGATGCGGTCCCAGACGATCTTCGGCGTCTTGTAGAAGCCGGTCGCCGACAGGCTGATGCGGTTCTGGTAGCAGAGCGTCGCCACCTCGGCGAAGCTGTAGTCTGCACCGCCCACGAAGACCCGGCCCTCTTCGAAGAACACTTCGGCCGGGGTCACCTGATGCCGTTCGGCCAGGAATTCGGCCATCCGCCCGCGGATCGTGTCACAGGCGGCCTTCACCGCCATCCCGTTCAGGTCCGAACCCGACGACGCCGCGGTGGCCGAGGTGTTGGGCA
Source organism: Paracoccaceae bacterium (assembly GCA_027351005.1). Taxonomy (GTDB): domain Bacteria; phylum Pseudomonadota; class Alphaproteobacteria; order Rhodobacterales; family Rhodobacteraceae; genus Solirhodobacter. Next base: position 10,301 of record DAIEJF010000198.1, read on the forward strand.
CCTTCGACGTGTCGGTGGCGGTGATCTTGACCTGTCCGACATCCACCCCGAACGAGGCCGCCGCCACCTGCGCCACCTTGCGGAACAGGCCCTGCCCCATCTCGGTGCCGCCGTGGTTCATGCGGATCGAGCCGTCCTGATAGACATGCACCAGCGCGCCGGCCTGATTGAGGAAGGTCAGCGTGAAAGAGATGCCGAACTTCACCGGCGTCAGCGCGATCCCGCGCTTCAGCACCGGGCTGCCCGCGTTCCAGTCCGCAATCGCCGCCCGACGCGCCTGATAGCCTGACGACGCCTCGAGCCGCGCCGTCAGGGAATGCAGGATGAAATCCTCGATCTCCTGCCCGTAGGGTGTGGTCTGGGCCGCCCCCTTCGTCGTGGCAGGCGTTCCCGGCAGGGCCGCCGGGCAGTCTGCGTAGTAGTTTGCCTTGCGCACCGCCAGCGGGTCCAGCCCCAGCCGGAAGGCGATCTCGTCGATCACCCGTTCGATGGTCACCACGCCCTGCGGCCCGCCAAAGCCGCGATAGGCGGTGGCCGAGGTCGTATTGGTCTTCAGCCGGTGGCTTTCGATCCGCACGTTGGGCAGGTGGTAGGCGTTCTCGGCATGCAGCATCGCCCGGTCGGCGATGGCCAGGCTCAGATCCTGGCTCCAGCCGCAGCGGCACAGTTGCAGGAACTCGGCGCCCAGGATGCGGCCTTCGGCATCCACGCCCACCCGGTAATCCATGCGGAAGTCGTGGCGCTTGCCGGTGATGACCATGTCATCGTCACGGTCGTAGCGCATCTTGCAGGGCCGCCCCGTGCGCGCGGCGGCCACGGCGCAGGCGACGGCCAGCCAGTTGCCCTGGCTTTCCTTGCCGCCAAAGCCCCCGCCCATCCGCCGCACCTCGACCTTCACCGCCGACATCGGCAGGTGCAGGGCATGGGCGACCTTGTGCTGGATCTCGGTCGGATGCTGGGTCGAGGCATGCACCTGCATGTCGCCGCCTTCCTGCGGCAGCACCAGCGAGACCTGACCTTCCAGGTAGAAATGTTCCTGCCCGCCAAGGGCGAAGCTGCCCTCGATCACCTGCGGAGCGGCGGCGATGGCGGCGGCGGGCGCGCCGCGGGTCCAGACGATGGGGCCGGCCTCGAACCGGCTGTTGGCGGCCAGCGCCTCTTCCACGGTCAGGATCGCGGGCCGTTCGCGATAGGCGATCCGGCCCAGCCGGGCCGCCTTGCGCGCGGCCAGATGGCTGTCGGCCACCACAAGGAACACGGGCTGCCCCACGAAATGCACCGTGCCGGTGGCCAGCAGCGGCTCGTCGTTCGCGGTCGGCGAGCAATCGGGGACGTGATCGAAATCCTCTGCCGTCAGCACCATGACAACGCCGGGCGCCGCGCGCACGGCGGAAAGATCCATCGACAGGATATCGCCATGCGCCACGGTCGACAGGCCGAAGGCCAGGTGCAGCGTGCCCGCGGGGGCGGGGATGTCGTCGACATAGCGCGCCTCGCCCGTCACCTGAAGCGCGGCCGTGTCATGCGGAAGGGGTTTCGCGATGCTCACGGCTGCACCTCCAGCAGGCGCACAGGGGCACCGGCAAGGTCGTGGAGATACCGCAGCAGCATGTTGCGCGCGGCCTCCAGCCGGTAGGCGGCGCTGGCGCGCATGTCGGTCATCGGCGTGAAATCGGCCGCGAAGGCAGGCAGGGCGGCCCTGACGGTGGCCTCGGTCCAGGGCTGGCCCGTCAGCGCGGCTTCGACCGCCGCGGCGCGCTTGGGGATGCCCGCCATCCCGCCGAAGGCGATCCGCGCGGCGCGGACCACGCCCCCTTCGAGCGTGATGTTGAAGCAGCCGCAGACCGCCGAGATGTCCTGATCGAACCGCTTCGACAGCTTGTAGCAGCGCAACGCGGGCGCCGAGGCGGGCAGGGTCACGCCCAGCACGAACTCGCCCGGTCGCCGGTCCTGCTTGCGGTAATCGAGGAAGAAATCCTCGAGCGGCAGCTTGCGGATGTCGTCGCCGCGCCGCAGGTGCAGCGTGGCGCCCAGCGCGATCAGCGCGGGCGGCCCGTCGCCGATGGGCGAGCCGTTGGCGATGTTGCCGCAGACGGTGCCAAGGTTGCGCACCTGGATGCCCCCCAGGCGGCGCAGCAACTCGCCGAACTCGGGATGGAGGGCGGTGAGCGCCGGCTCGGCC
>DAIEJF010000201.1 GCA_027351005.1 Paracoccaceae bacterium
CCTGCGCCTGATGACCGCGAAGGGCGGGTTGCCGCGGGCGGGGGGGCGCATCACGGGCTGGAGCCCCGGACCCTGCCCGACGAGGCCCATCGCGCGGCCTTCTCCCGCCACATCGTGGCCGCGCTGGTGGCGCGGGTTGCGGCGCATCCGGTCGATGCTCTGGTGCTGTCGGCCCCGGCGAAGATGCTGGGATTGCTCAGGGCCGATCTGCCGGACGCGCTCAGGGCCAAGGTTGTGGCCGACCAGCCGCGCGATCTGGTGACCGTCGCGGCGCCCGACCTGCCCGGCCATTTCCCCGGCGTCCGGTTTTAGCCTTCGGGCAGCATCCGGCGCAGGACACGCAGCATGTTCGTGCCCATGACCTTGGCGATCTGCGCCTCGGTCAGGCCTGCGGCCATCAGGGCATGGGTCACGGCGGGCAGTTCCGACACGTCAGAGGGTTCCGGCACCGCCCCGTCGAAATCCGAGCCGAGCGAGACCGCGTCTTCGCCCAGCAGCGTGATCGCCGCCTTGACCGCCGCGGCGATCCCCGCGGGCGAGGGATCGCCGATCACCTCTTGCCAGTAGCCGATGCCCGCCACCCCGCCGCGGGCCATGATCTCGATCATCAGGTCGTCGGGAAAGTTGCGGGGTGAACGGCAGTGCGAACAGATGCCCGTATGGCTGACCACCAGCGGCACGTCGGTCATCGCCAGCACATCGCGCGCGGTCTGCACGCTGGAATGCGTCAGGTCGATGATGAAGCCCCGCGCCACCAGCGCCTGCACCAGCGCCCGGCCGTGATCGGTCAGCCCGCCGTGGCTTGCCCCATGCAGCGAGCCGCCCGCCTCGTTGTCCAGGAAATGGTGCAGCCCGATCAGGCGAAAGCCCGCATCCCAGAGCCGGTCCAGGCTGGCAAGCCGCCCTTCGCAGACATGCGCCCCCTCGGCCCCCAGAATCCCGCCCACCACCTTGGCCCCAGCCGCCCGGTCGGCCAGCAGCCGTTCCAGATCGCCCCGGCTGCGGATCACCCGCAGCCTCCGCGGCGCGCGGGCCGCAAACCGGTGCAGCCGGGCCGCCTGATGCAGCCCCCGTTCCAGCAGGCTGCCCCAACTGCGCACGGGCCAAAGCTGCGCCACCGCCAGAAGCGTGATCCGATCGCGGTTGCGTTCCAGGTTCTCGTCCACGTTGCGCCCGGCGGGCACCTTGGTGACGGTGGTGAAGACCTGAAGCGCCACGTTGCCGTCGATCAGGCGCGGAATGTCCACATGCCCGCGCCGCCCGCGCCGCGTCAGGTCACGGTTCCACAGCAGGCTGTCGCAATGCCAGTCGCCGACGGTCAGCCGGTCGTGCAGTGCCCGCGCCGCGGCCGAGACGGGCCAGGGATCATGCGGGATCACGCGGTTCATCCCGCGCTCTGCAACGGCGGGTGCCACGCCGAAAAAGCCCGCTGCCGCCACGACGGCCAGCCCGGCCAGCCCGATTGCCGCCCAGATCATCCGCCTCTCCCCCCTTGTGGCGAAAGCCCCTTTCCGCCGCGGTCCTGCCGGGGCACTCTGACCTGAAAACGGGGAGACGGGAATGAGGGTCTTTTTCAGCGAGGATCACCGCCTGCATTTTCCGCAGGCCGAACTGTCGGGGGGGCAGTTCGTGACGCCCTTCGAACGGCCCAGCCGGGTGGAATACATCCTGCGCCGCCTGAAAGAGCGGGGGATGACCGGGATCACCGATCCGGGCCCCGTCGACATGGGCCCGATCCGGGCGATCTGCGCGCCCGATTTCCTGACCTTTCTGGAAACCGCGTGGGGTGAATGGAAGGCCGCGGGCAACGCGGGCGAGATCATCCCCTACAATGTCCCCGTGCGGCGGATGCACACGGACCGGCCGCCCCGGTTCATCGACGGCAAGGCGGGCTATTACTGCCTGGGCCAGGAAACCGCGATTACGGCCGGCACCTGGCGGGCGGCGTTGTCCTCGGCCGCCTCGGCGCAGGCGGCGGCACGGCATGTGGCGGGTGGGGCAGGGGCGGCCTTCGCGCTCTGTCGGCCACCTGGGCACCATGCCACGGGCGACATGTACGGCGGCTACTGTTTCCTGAACAATGCGGCCATCGCCGCGCAGATGTTGCGCGATGCCGGGGCGGCGCGGGTGGCGGTGCTGGACATCGATTTCCACCACGGCAACGGCACGCAGGACATCTTCTACAGCCGCGGCGACGTGTTCTATGCCTCGCTGCATGGCGCGCCCGAGGATGCCTTTCCCTACTTCCTGGGCTTTGCCGACGAAACCGGGGCGGGGCCGGGCGAGGGGACGAATGCCAACTACCCGATGCCCCCCGGCACGGGCTATCCGGCCTGGGCCGAGGCGCTGGACCATGCCCTTGCGCGGCTGCGCACCTGGCGGGCCGAGGCGCTGGTGATCTCGCTGGGGGTCGATGCCTACAAGGACGACCCGATCAGTTTCTTCCGGCTCGACACGCCCGATTTCGCGGACGCGGGGCGCCGGATCGCGGGGCTGGGGCTGCCCACGGTCTTCTGCATGGAGGGCGGCTATGCCATCGAGGCGGTGGGCGTGAACACCGTGGCGGTGCTGGAGGGGTTCGCCGATGCGTAACGTCACCCTTGCCGCGACCCAGTTCGCCTGTAGCTGGGATCTGGCGAAGAACCTCGACACGGCCGAGCATCTGGCCCGAGCCGCCGCCGCGAAAGGCGCGCAGGTGATCCTGATCCAGGAGCTGTTCGCCGCGCCCTATTTCTGCATCACCGAGCGGCCGGAGTATTTCGACCTTGCCCAGCCTTATCAGGGCAATCCGCTGATCGCCCGCTTTTCGGCGCTGGCGCGCGAGCTGGGCGTGGTGCTGCCCTGCCCCTATTTCGAGCGGGCGGGGGTGGCACATTTCAACGCCGCCGCGATGATCGACGCCGATGGCCGCGTGCTGGGCAACTACCGCAAGAGCCATATCCCGCAGGGACCGGGCTATGAGGAGAAGTTCTACTTCTCGCCCGGCGATACGGGCTTCAAGGTGTGGGAGACGGCCTTCGGCCGCGTCGGGCTGGCCATCTGCTGGGACCAGTGGTTCCCCGAGGCCGCCCGCGCGATGGCATTGATGGGGGCCGAGATGCTGCTTTACCCCACCGCAATCGGGTCGGAACCGCCGAACCCCGGCTATGACAGCCAGCCGCACTGGGAGGCCACGATGCGCGGCCATGCGGCGGCCAACATCCTGCCGGTCGTGGCCTCGAACCGCATCGGCACCGAGGCCGCGCCCGAAGGCGTGGCGGTGACCTTCTACGGGTCAAGCTTCATCGCCGACCCGGCGGGCCAACTGGCGGCAAAGGCCAGCCGTGACCGGCAAGAGGTGATCACCGCGACCTTCGATCTGGATGCGGTGGGGGCGCTGCGGCGCAGCTGGGGGCTGTTCCGCGACCGGCGGGTGGATCTCTACGGCGCGCTCGGCACGCTGGACGGGCGGGGGTAAAGCGCGCCCGAAGCAAAGGGGCGGACCCTGCGGCCCGCCCCGTCATCCGTACCGTCAGCCGCCCTGCGGGGCCGCCTCAGCCCGCCGTCGCGGGTTCGCCCTTGGCCTTGGCGTAGATCAGCAGCGGCTTTGCCTCGGCGGCGTTCACCGCCTCTTCGTTCACCACGACCTCTTCCACGCTGTCCATGCCCGGCAGTTCGAACATGGTATCCAGCAGGATATCTTCCATGATCGAGCGCAGCCCGCGCGCGCCGGTCTTGCGCTTGATGGCGCGCTTGGCGATCGCCTTCAGCGCGTCGTCGGTGAAGGTCAGGTCAACCCCCTCGATCTCGAACAGGCGCTGGTACTGTTTCACCAGCGCGTTCTTCGGCTCGGTCAGGATCGAAACCAGCGCGTCTTCATCCAGATCGGTCAGCGTGGCGATCACCGGCAGTCGGCCGACGAATTCGGGGATCAGACCGAATTTCAGCAGGTCTTCCGGTTCCAGCGTCTTGAACATCTCGCCCACGCCGCGGGTGTCGTTTTCCTTCACCTCGGCGCCGAAGCCGATGGCGGTGCCCTTCGACCGCTGCGCGATGATCTTTTCCAGCCCCGAGAAGGCACCGCCGCAGATGAACAGGATGTTGGTGGTGTCCACCTGCAGGAATTCCTGCTGCGGATGCTTGCGCCCGCCTTGCGGCGGAACGCTGGCCACGGTGCCTTCCATGATCTTCAGCAGCGCCTGTTGCACCCCTTCGCCCGACACGTCGCGGGTGATGCTGGGGTTGTCGGACTTGCGGGTGATCTTGTCGACCTCGTCGATGTAGACGATGCCGCGCTGGGCGCGTTCGACATTGTATTCGCTGGCCTGCAACAGTTTCAGGATGATGTTTTCCACATCCTCGCCGACATAGCCCGCTTCGGTCAGCGTCGTCGCATCGGCCATGGTGAAGGGCACATCCAGTATCCGCGCCAACGTCTGCGCCAGCAGGGTCTTGCCGCAGCCGGTGGGGCCGATCAGCAGGATGTTGGATTTCGCAAGTTCGATGTCGGTGGCCTTGGCGGCGTGGTTCAGCCGCTTGTAATGGTTGTGGACCGCCACCGACAGGACACGCTTGGCGTGCATCTGGCCGATGACATAATCGTCCAGCACCTTGCAAATGTCCCGCGGGGTGGGCACCCCGTCCGTGGCCTTCAGCCCCGAGGTCTTGGTTTCCTCGCGGATGATGTCCATGCAGAGTTCGACGCATTCGTCGCAAATGAAGACGGTCGGACCCGCGATCAGCTTGCGAACCTCGTGCTGGCTCTTGCCGCAGAACGAGCAGTAGAGCGTGTTCTTGCTGTCGCTACCGGAATTGCTTGCCATCTGTCACCTCTGCGGCGCTCCTCCCCTTGGCAGGGCGGTGCGTCTTTCCTTCCAACTGCCCCGGACCCGAGTCTAGGACAGCCACCCACCCTTCACAATGCCAAACTTCCGACGGCGTCTGGACGCGCGTGGTCACTTCGACGTGTCGTCGGCCTTGCCGCGGCTGGCCACGATCTCGTCGATCAGACCCCAGGACTTGGCATCCTCGGCCGACATGAAGTTGTCGCGCTCGAGCCCGGCCTCGACGGCCTCGATCGTCTGGCCGGTGTGCTTGACGTAGATCTGGTTCAGCCGGTCCTTCAGCTTCTGGGTTTCGCGGGCGTGGATCATGATGTCCGTCGCCTGACCCTGATAGCCGCCCGAGGGCTGGTGAACCATGATGCGGCTGTTGGGCAGGCTGAAGCGCATCCCCGGTTCGCCCGCGGCCAGCAGCAGCGACCCCATCGAGGCCGCCTGTCCGATGCACAGGGTGGAAACCTTCGGCCGGATGTACTGCATCGTGTCGTAGATCGACAGGCCCGAGGTGACGACGCCACCGGGGCTGTTGATGTACATCGCGATTTCCTTGTTGGGGTTCTCGGCCTCAAGGAACAGCAATTGCGCCACGATCACGGTGGCCATGTCGTCCTGCACCGGGCCCGATACGAAGATGATCCGCTCCTTCAGCAGGCGCGAGAAGATGTCGTAGCGGATCGAGCCGCGGGCGTTGGTTTCCTCCACCGTCGGAATGATGAAACTGGTGAACTTGTCGATCGGGTCGAACATCGGGGCCTCTCACCTCTTTCGCCCACCTATAGCGGCGGCGCATTACCCGAGTCTTAGTGGTGCGCACCGGCACCTGCAAGGGCGGGGGGAACACGGTCGCGGGGCTGGACCTTGCCGACGCAACCGTGCATCCCTGTGCCAGCCGCCCGAGCAAGGAAGCCAACCATGGACACCGCCGCGATTTTTGCCGCCCTCGACCTGTCGCCTGCCCTGCTGTCGGGTGGCCCTCTGGCCGTCCGATCGCCGATCGACGGGGCCGAAATTGCCCAAGTTTCGATCACCGAGGCGACCGAAATGCCGCAGGTGATCGCCCGCGCGCAGGCCGCCTTCCGCATCTGGCGGCAGGTTCCCGCGCCGCGCCGGGGGGAACTTGTCCGCCTGCTGGGCGAAGAATTGCGGGCGGCCAAGGCGGCGCTCGGCGCGCTGGTGACGCTCGAGGTGGGCAAGATCACCTCGGAGGGGCTGGGCGAGGTGCAGGAGATGATCGACATCTGCGACTTCGCCGTGGGCCTTTCGCGCCAGCTTTACGGCCTGACCATCGCCAGCGAACGCCCCGGCCATCGGATGATGGAAACCTGGCATCCGATGGGGCCCTGCGCGGTCATCACCGCCTTCAACTTTCCGGTGGCGGTCTGGTCGTGGAATGCGGCGCTGGCGCTGGTCTGCGGCGATCCGGTGATATGGAAGCCGTCGGAAAAGACGCCGCTGACGGCGCTGGCCACCATGAACATCTTCGCCCGCGCGCTGGCCCGGTTCGGCGACGCGCCCGAGGGGCTTGCCCAACTGGTCATCGGCGGGCCCGAGATCGGCGCGGCACTGGTCAGCTCGCCCGGGGTTCCGATCGTCTCGGCCACCGGCTCTACCCGCATGGGCCGCGCCGTGGGGCCGAGGGTGGCCGAACGGTTCGGGCGGTCGATCCTGGAACTGGGCGGCAACAACGCGATGATCGTGGCGCCGTCTGCCGATCTCGACATGGCGGTGCGGGCCATCGTGTTCTCGGCCGTTGGCACCGCGGGGCAACGCTGCACCTCGCTGCGGCGGCTGATCGCGCACAACGCGATCCGCGCCGATCTGGTGGCGCGGCTGACCAAGGCCTATGCAAGCCTGCCGGTGGGCGACCCGCGCAGGGCCACGACCCTTGTGGGCCCGCTGATCGACCACGCCGCCCGCGACCGGATGCAGGCCGCGCTGGAACAGGCCCGGGCCGAGGGTGGCACCGTGCACGGCGGCCGCACTGTCGCGCAGGGCGTACCGCAGGGCGGCGCCTATGTGGAACCCGCGGTGGTCGAGATGCCCGCCCAGTCCGCCATCGTGCGCGAGGAAACCTTTGCCCCCATCCTCTACGTCATGGGCTACGAGACGCTGGACGAGGCGATCGCCTTGCAGAACGACGTGCCGCAGGGGCTGTCGTCGTGCATCTTCACGCTGAACCTGCGCGAGGCTGAAACCTTCCTGTCGGCGGCGGGGTCCGATTGCGGGATCGCCAATGTCAACATCGGCCCGTCGGGTGCCGAGATCGGGGGCGCCTTCGGCGGCGAGAAGGAGACCGGCGGCGGCCGCGAATCCGGCTCGGACGCCTGGAAGGCCTACATGCGGCGCGCCACCAACACGGTGAACTATTCCGCAGCGCTGCCGCTGGCGCAGGGGGTCAAGTTCGACATCTGACGGGGCGGAAGGGCGGCGGGCCGGCGCCTCAGCCCGCGTCCCCGGTCTCCTGGGCCACCAGGCGCAGCGCGTCCAGAAAGGCGCTCTGGGCCAGGGTGGGCATCCAGTCTGCGCGCGTCGTCAGGCCGATGGGGCGGCTTGTCCCTGCCAGCGCGAAGGGCAGTTCGACCAGCGTGCCGCGGGCCAGCTCGGGGGCGACCTGCATCCGCGAGATGCAGCCAAGGTGCGGCGTCTCGTGCAGGAGTTCCCGCATCAGGATCATCGACCCGGATTCCACCAGGCTTTTCGGGCCGCCGCCGGGCAGCCCCTCGAACAGCGCATCGAAGCGCGCGCGGGTGGGGGTACCCAGGGGGCCCACAACCCAGGGCTGCTGGGCAAGATCGGCCAGCGTCACGGGGGCGCCCGCCAGAAGCGGATGGGCAGGCCCCGCCACCAGCGTCAGGCTGTCGTCGAACAGCCATTCCTGCGCCACGTCGCCGATCGGCAGCGGGTTGCGCAGGGCGCCGATCATCACATCGATCTCGCCCCGGCGCAGGGCGGCAAGCAGTTCGGTATAGGGCCCTTCGACGATCCGCAGCGGCAGGGTGGGGCGCGCCCGGCGGAACTGGCCGATCGCCCGCGGCAGCAGGTGCGAGCGCGACAGCGGCAGTGCCCCGACGACGATCCGCCCCACCTCCTGTCCCAGCGCCTCGGCCAGGTCCGCCTCGGCCTGCTCCAGTTCGGCAAAGGCCAGCCGCGCCGCCTGTGCCACCGCCTGTGCGGCGCGTGTGGCGATCATCCCGTAGGATGTCCGCTCGAACAACGGCCGCGCCGCCTCTTCCTCCAGCCGGGTGATGGCGCGGTGCACGGTCGGTTGCGCAAGGCCCAGACGCCGTGCGGCCAGGGTGAAGTTCTCGCTCTCGCGCATGGCCACCAGCGCCTCGAGCTGCGGGGTCGATACCGTCAGCCGCAGCCGTGGCGCCAGGTCCGACAGGGCCGGGTCGAGAATGGCGAAGGCGCGCCGCACCCGCCCGGCCAGCGCCACGCCCGCGGGGGTCTGGAACAGCCCCTGCGGCGTGCGCCTGAACAGCGCCGTGCCCGCTCGCCGTTCAAGCTTCGCCACCGCCTGCGTGACCGCGGGCTGCGTCACGTTGCAGAGCGCCGCCGCACGCGTGATCGTGCCGCTGTCGGCCACGGCCAGAAACACCCGCAGGTGGCGCAGGTTCGCCTTCATACCAGCGCCCGCAGGATGCGGTCTGCGCGCTCGTCCAGCACGGCCGGCCCCGCCGCCAGCCCCAGCGCCGCGATCTGGGCCTGCCAGTCCATCGTCGCGCGGGCCATCCGGTCCGGCAACCCCAGCTCGCGCAACGTCGCCGCGACCTCGGCCATCTCGGCGGCGCGCCGCGCGCCATGCACCATCATCCGTTCCAGATTGTAGGCCCCCTGCGCCGGCCAATCGATCCCGGGGTCCGAGGCGACAAGCGAGCCGATCACCGCCGCGTCAACCCCGGCGCGGCGGGCGGCGAGAAAGCACTCGGCGGTCAGCGCCTCGACCCCCTTGACCATGACCGAGCGGATCATCTTGATCGCGGATGCCGCGCCGACCGGCCCTGCGACCACGCTGGCCGCCATGCCAAGCGTGTCCAGCACCGCGGCCGCCGCGCAGGCGTCGGGGCCCGCCAGCAGCACCGGCGTGCGGTGCCGCAGCGGATGCACGGGCGCCATGATCGCCATGTCCACATAGCGCCCGCCCGCGGCCGCGATCACCACTGCCGCGCGCCGTTTGGTGGCCGGGGCGCAGGAATTGCCGTCAAGCCACAGGGCCGCGGGCGTCAGGTGCGGGGCGCAGGTTTCGGCTGCCGCCAGGGCCTGATCCGCCGTCACCAGACAGAACACCAGCCCTGCGCCCTCCAGCGCCGCCGCCGGGTCGCTGCCACCGGCGACGCCTGCCGCGGCATAGCGATCCGCCAACGGCGCCCGGTCATAGGCCCGCGCCGCCTGCGGCTGCAATCCGCCGCAGAACGCCTGCCCGGCTTCGCCGAACCCCACGAAGGCAATGCGCGGCCCCGCGCTCTGCGGCTGTTGCATCGCCGTCTCCTCCCGGCTCATCTGGTCCAACGGTGCCAGAAGCCTGCCCCGCAGGCCAGCCGCTATAGACAGCGCTTATAGTGCGGAGTGCCTTTTCGAATTGGAATCCGCGGGGCGGGGGCGCACACCCGGGGCAACACGCACGGGAGGACGGCATGGCAGAGGGCAAGACGGCGCTGGTCATCAGCGCGCATGCGGCGGATTTCGTCTGGCGCTGTGGCGGGGCCATCGCGCTGCACGCGGCGCTGGGCTACCGGGTGACGGTGGTGTGCCTGTCATTCGGCGAGCGGGGCGAAAGCGCGAAGCTGTGGAAACAGCCCGGCATGGCCCTGCAGCGGGTCAAGGATGCCCGCCGCGCCGAGGCGGAACGGGCTGCGGCGGCGCTGGGCGTGCATGACCTGATCGCCTTCGATCTGGGCGATTACCCGCTGGAGATGACCCGCGCCGACAAGGATCGGCTGGTCGACGTGATCCGTGCGGTGCAGCCCGCCTTCATGCTGAGCCATTCGAAATACGACCCCTACAACACCGACCACATGTATGCGACGCAGGTCGCGCTTGAATGCCGGTCGACCGCGCAGGCCTGGGGCCACAACCCGGGGCAGACGGTGCTGGGTGCGCCGCAGCTTTACCTGTTCGAGCCGCACCAGACCGAGCAGATGGGCTGGA
>DAIEJF010000246.1 GCA_027351005.1 Paracoccaceae bacterium
GCGGCCTTTCCTATTGTGACGACAAGCACAAAGGACGCACGCAGATGAGTTTCGACACCGCCTCGATGACCCCTCAGGACAGCCTCGTGGCGCTGATGATTGCCGTTTCGGCCTCGGACGAAACGATCCGCACCGCCGAACTGATGATGATCCAGGGCATCGTGAACCACCTGCCCGTCTTCTCGGGCTACGACCCCGACCGGCTGAAGCGGATCGCCCAGGTCGTGTTCGACCTGTTCGAAGAGGAAGACGGACTGGACGCGCTGTTCGGCCTGGTGCGAGATGCGCTGCCCGAGCGGCTGCATGAAACGGCCTATGCGCTGGCCTGCGACGTGGCCGCGGCCGATGGCAAGCTGGGCCAGACCGAACTGCGCCTGCTGGAAGAGATCCGCGAAGAGCTGGATATCGACCGCCTGCACGCCGCCGCGATCGAACGCGGCGCCCGTGCCCGGTTCATGCGGGCGTGATCAGGTCTTGAAGACCACGCCCCAGCGCTGCAACAGGCCGCGCTGCAGCATGTGCGCCCGCGCCACCCAGGGCCGTTCGCCCGGCGGCGACTCGCGGTCCTCGCGCGGGACCGCCGTCGAGCGCGCAACATCGCCCGACATGATGGCAAACACCAGCTCGTTGCCTGCCTCGGTCGTCTCGTAGCCCGCAAGGTTCGACACGAAGTTCAGCGTGCCGCTCTTGGCTTCGGCATGCGTCGGACCGTTGTCGAGCCACCGCCCGCGGGCGTCCTGCAACACGACCGGCTTCAGGATGCCGCGCAGATCGACCGCGCGCGCCGCCCGCAGCAGCGTCACCAGATCATGCGGCGTCACCCGGTTGTCCACCGACAGACCGGAATGGTCGTTCAGCGCAGGCGAGATGCCAAAGCGCCCCTGCGCCCAGGCGTTCATCCGCGCCGCCGAGGCGGCAAGGCTTTCCACCGGCCCGCCCTGCGCCTGGCTGGCCGTCATGCCGATGATCTCGGCTGTGACGTTCGTCGAATACTTCAGCATTTCCTTCAGGATGCCGCGCAAGGGCCCGCTTTCGTGGCGCGCGACTTCGGTGCCCTGCGGTGCCGAGTCGGCCATGACCGGCGCCGGAAGCTGGGTGCCGTTGGCCGCCGCCAGCGCACGGAACACGTCGCCCGCATAGGGCCCCGGTGCACGCACGGGCAGCCAGCGGCTGCCGCCCTTGCCCAGCGCATCGCGGGCCACCGTCCAGCTTTCGATGCCGCCATCGGCCGCGTAGGTGTAGGGCGGCCGGGCACGATCCACCACCGCCATCCGCGCCACCCGTACCGGCGGCACATAGCGATCGCCGCGCGCATCCAGCGTCAGCGTCCAGTCGCCGCCCTTCTTCGCCCAGCCGAAATAGACCCGGTTGAAGTTCAGGTTCAGCCCCGAGATGCCGGGATTGTAATCGACCTGGTCGGGCTGGTTGGGGTCGATCTGCTGCAGCCGCGGCAGAAGCCCGTCCACCACCACGAACCGGCCCGTGACGCCTTGCACCCCGGCGCCCCGCAGCGCCTTGGCCATGTCGCCCAGGTGATCGGTCACCAGCGTGGGATCGCCACCGCCCACCAGCACCAGATCGCCCTGCACGATCCCGTTGCTGACCGGCCCTGTTGCGATGACACGGGTGACAAAGCGATAATCCGGCCCGAGAACCTCCAGCGCGTAGGTCGCGGTCAGGGTCTTGGCGACGCTGGCAGGGGCCATCGGCCGGACGGCACCGGCGCTTTCGAGCACCCGGCCGCTGTCGGCCTCGACCACGATATAGCCGACCTCGCCGCCCAGCTTTGCCGCGGCGATCAGCGCATCGGGCGTCTGGAGTTTGGTCTCTGTGACGGGGTGTTCGTGCTTGGGTTCGGGATGCGCCTTGGTCTTGGCCAGCGCCAGTTGCGGCGCCGCGGCGGCAGCCCCCAGCACAGACAGCGCCCGGCGCCGCGAAAGAAAGAATGGCCTGTTCGTCATGCGGCGCAGGTAATCAGATCGCCCCTGCCGGGGCAAGCGCACCTAGCGGCTCCATTCGCCCCGCGCACGAATGCGTGTAGAGCTTTCGTCAACCCGCGGCACATCCAGATAGGCCCAGGCGGGCGGGGCGCGCCCGACCAGCGCGCCGGGCACAACGCGCGCCCGCGCGAACCGCCGCGCAGCCCGCGCACGCTGCGCCCGCAGCCCCTGCCCCGCCCGTGCAAGCACTGCCACCCGCACATGCGCCATGATCCAGCGCCAGTTGTCCCAGCGGTCGAACTGCGCCAGATTGTCGGCCCCCATCAGCCAGACGA
>DAIEJF010000251.1 GCA_027351005.1 Paracoccaceae bacterium
CCCCCCGCGCCGATGACGCGGGGGGCGGATTCGTTTGCCCGATGGGGCCGGTCAGGCCGCTTTGCGCCGCGCCCGGAACGCCGCCAGCGCGCCCATGCCGCCCAGGATCAGCAGACCCGTGGCCGGCAGCGGAACCGCCGACGGCAGGCGGGTGTAGTAGACCGAGGCATGCGACAGGCCATAGGTCGACTGGCCGGGGCCCTCGGTCTTCCAAGTGCCCGCCAACTTGTAGTTTGTGTCAAGCAAGAATGCAGCAAAAGCGTTGGCCTGTTTCAACACAAGTACGATCGAGCTGTACCCTTTGGAGTTACTAACCGTCCACAACGGCCCACCGCCGTTTGTGGGCGCCAAAGAAAACGAAACGTTCATGTCACCTGAGACCGATGGCTGCCCGTCCTCGCCGATCGAATACTTCTCGCCCAGGGTCCAGCCCTTTACATTGAACAGCGAAAAATTACTGTCGATGGTGTTGCTGTCATTGGCTCCGGGGAAACAGTCCACCTTCAGCGGATCACCGTACGGCGCGTATGTCTGAGTGAGCGTGAAGTTGACCCCTGACGCCGAGCAGGACAGCGCATCAGCCGCCTGCGCACTGAGCGCCAGAGCGCCCGCGATTGCAAATGCCTTGAGGGTGAAAAATTTCATACCTAACCTCCACTTCAACCTGACGGCAAACACGCGCCAGCCCCAATTGCGTCAAGTTTGGGGCAGTTCTGCGACAAACACAATGAAAACTGGCGAAATCGTGGCGTTACCCCCCGGAATCAGGCGCCAGAACCGTGCCGACCAGGCTATTTCGCGCGCGGGTTGTGTCTCAGACTGAAATCGGGGGGCGATTGGATTGCCGGGCGAAACGATGCGTTTCCGATCGCATCAATCTGAGTCGCGGCGGATGGTGGCGCGCGGGATCAGGCCGGTTGATGGGGCGCTGGTCGGGGCGACAGGATTCGAACCTGCGGCCTGCGGTTCCCAAAACCGCCGCGCTACCAGCCTGCGCTACGCCCCGACGGGGTCTGTCTAGCGAAGCCCGCGCCGCAGGGAAAGACCTAAGGCGCGGTGCAGGGCCAGAGGGCACGGCCCTGATCCAGCGCCGGGCTCTGCATCTGGCTGCCGGGCGCGATGCCCAGCCGTGCGGCCAGCCCACCGTTGATCTCCAGCACGAACTGCACCCCCGGGCCGCCGTCGATGATCGTCTCGTCCATCGGGCGGGCATCGGCGGCCACCCGCAGAACCCGGCCCGCGGGGTCAAGGAAGATCATGTCGAGCGGAATGAGCGTATCCTTCATCCAGAACCGCGCATGCACCGGGCGGTCATAGACGAACAGCATCCCCGCGTCGGCCGCCATCGCCCGGCGGTCCATCAGGCCCCGTTCCCGGTCCTGTTCGGTCGCGGCCAGTTCCACGCGAAATCGCGCCTGCCCGGCCGGGCCGCGCAACGCGACCTGGTCAGGCTGGCAGCCCTCGGCGGCCGCGGCAGACCCCGCGGCCAACGCCAGCGCCAGAACCAGCGCCGCGCGGGGCACTGTCACGGGGTCTTTTCCCGCACCGCCGCCTCCCACGAGGCGACCTGCGTGGCCATCCGGCCGCGCTTGCCGTCCACGATGCGCAGGCAGACGGCCTCGCCCGGTTGCAGATCGGCAAAGCCCGACATCCGCAGCACCTCGATGTGGATGAACACATCCTCGGTGGTGCCGAAGACATTGGCAAAGCCGAAGCCCTTGACCTTGTCGAACCACTTCACCCGCGCAGGCTGCAGCGGCTGGGTCGCAGGATCGGGCACGACAGCGGTGCCGACATCGTCGGACACGACCGTCACGATGCCTTCCGGCGGGGCGATATCCATCACCTCGACGGCCTGCGCTCCGCGCTGCGTCATCTGCACAGATACGGTGATGCCCGCGCCATCGGCGACAGAGCTTTGCCCGAAGTTCCGCAAAACATTGGCATGCAGAAGAATATCCGGGCCACCCTCATCCGACAGGATAAAGCCGAACCCCTTGCCAACATCAAACCATTTCACTTTGCCATGCACAGTACGCAGGGCTCTATCTTCCTCAGTCATCGCAGCGTTCGCTTCCCCAAACGAAGTGTTGCATCCGCTGACTTGCCGTCATCGTACAGACAATTTCAAGCCTAAATGTTGCGGAATGCAACAACGCTGCCATTCACGAAGCGCGAAATTCAGGGGTTCAGCCGGACGATATCCCACGGTTCCGCAGGGGTTTGGCGGCTCCAGCGGAAGCGGTCGTGCAGGCGGAAGGCGCCATCGGCCCAGAATTCGATTTCCAGCGGGCGAAGCCGGAAGCCGCCCCAGAACGGCGGGCGCGGCGGGTTGGGCCCCCTGGCCGCGGTCACCTTCGCCACCTCGGCCATCAGCGCCCCGCGCGACGACAGCGGCTGCGACTGCTGCGACGCCCAGGCCCCCAGCCTGCTCTTGAGGCTGCGCGAGGCGTAATAGGCATCGGCCTGCGGCCCCTCCTCGCGCTCGACCAGACCGCGGACGCGGATCTGCCGGCGCAGGCTCTTCCAGTGCATCACGAAGGCGGCCTTGCCCGCGCCCTCGATCTCGCGCGCCTTCACGCTGCCGTAGTTCGTGTAGAACACGAAGGCCGCGGGCTCGATCTCCTTCAGCAGCACCATGCGCACATTGGGCAACCCGCCCGCGTCGACCGTGGCCAGCGCGATGGCGTTGGGGTCGTTGGGCTCGCTCGCCTACGCCTCGGCCAGCCAGGCCCTGGCGATGGCAAAGGGATCGTCGCCCGCAAAGATGCCGTTTCTGTCCATCCTGATCGTCTCCTTCACGGCCGAACCGCCGGCCCCGCGGCCCTGGCCGCCCTCGGTTGCGCCTTCCGCGGCCGGGCTGACGCCGTCGCCCGCCCTTGATGCGCCGCGCGTCATCGCCTACACGGAAGGTCACCGCAAGAAGGTGGGCGAGGAATACCCCATGTCAACACGACTGCTGGACGGAAAGCGCGGACTGATCATGGGGCTTGCGAACGACAAATCCATTGCCTGGGGGATCGCGCGCGCCTGCGCCGAGGCCGGCGCAGAGCTGGCCTTTTCCTATCAGGGCGAAGCGCAGAAGAAGCGGGTCGAGCCGCTGGCGGCCTCGATCGGGGCCTCGCATCTGGCGGAATGCGACGTGGGCGACGAAGCCTCGCTTGATGCGCTGTTCGAAGGGCTGAAGGCGCATTGGGGCAAGATCGACTTCCTGGTCCATGCGATCGCCTTTTCCGACAAGAACGAACTGCGCGGCCGCTACGTCGACACCAGCCGCGAAAACTTCCGCATCTCGATGGACATCTCGGTCTATTCCTTCACCGCCGCCGCCCGGCGGGCCGCGGCGCTGATGACCGACGGCGGCGCGATGGTCACGCTGACGTACTACGGCTCGGAAAAGGTCATGCCGCACTACAATGTGCAGGGTCTTGCCAAGGCCGCGCTGGAGGCGAGCGTGCGCTACATCGCCGAAGACCTGGGCAAGGACGGCATCCGCGTCAACGCGATCTCGGCCGGGCCGATCAAGACGCTGGCGGCCTCGGGGATCGGCGATTTCCGCTACATCATGCGCTGGAACGAGCTGAACTCGCCGCTGCGGCGCAACGTGACCCAGGACGAGGTGGGCAAGTCCGCGCTCTACCTGCTGTCGGATCTGGGCTCGGGCGTCACCGGCGAGGTGCTGCATGTGGATGCGGGCTATCATGCCGTGGGCATGAAGGCCGTGGACGCGCCCGACATCGACCTGGTGACGGGCAAGAAAGACTGACGACAGGCCGCGCGGCGCCACCGGGGACCGCGCGCGACCCCAAGGGGGGCCGGACGGGGGGCGCAGAGCGGCGCCGCAGCCCGTCGGGCCCCGAGACCAACGCCGCGCCGACCGGTGCGACCGCGGCGCCTGCCGCAACGGGCGCGGCCGGCGATCCATCGCGCGTCACGACCGGCACGAACGGCGACGCCGCCGACGCGGGCCC
>DAIEJF010000257.1 GCA_027351005.1 Paracoccaceae bacterium
GTGTAGTTGCGCACATGCCCCATGTGGATGCGCCCCGAGGGGTAGGGGAACATCTCGAGCACGTAGTACTTCGGCCGCTGGGGGTCGTGATGCGCGCGGAAGACATGGGCCGCATCCCAGGCGGCCTGCCACTTCGGTTCGGTAAGGCTGGGTTCGTAGCGCGACATCGGGTCCCTCGTTCGGCTGGCCGAATGCCAGCGATCCGCGCCGTTATACAAGGCAAGCGGCAGAGGTCCAGCCCGCGGGCGCGGGGTCAGAACGCTGTCAGAGCTTTCCGTCCTGGATCCGCAGCTCGCGCGCACGGGTCAGGATGGCGTCTTCGACCGCGTGGACGGTTTCCGCCGCCACCGGCCCGCCGCCACGCGATTCCATCGCGATGTTCAGCGAGCGCGCATCCAGCGCGGGGTCCTGCACATAGATCGTGGCGCGATAGGCGCGCCCGCCGCCGGGCGGGGTGCCGTAACCGGTCACGATCACACCGGTGAAGGGATCCACCGACTCGATCGGCAGGAAGCTGAGCACGTCAAGCGCGGCGTTCCAGATATACTTGTTCACGCGGACAGAGGTGTTCGGGTCGGTCGACTTGCCGAACAGGTCGCCAAGCTTGCCGACGGGCTTGGACGCCGGGCCGCCCTTGAAGTCGGCGTTGTTGGCATCGACCGCGGCCTGAATCTGCGGCGTGGGCTGCTGGTTTCCCCCGCAGGCCGCCAGCGTGAGCGCGGTGGCGACTGCAAGACCCATGCGCGCGCGACCGGAAATGCTCATGTAGCTGCCCCTTGCTTGTGTCGGATTTGTCTAGCCGAGCGGGCCAAGGGGAACAAGACCCTTCGCCACCGCCCGCCCGCCCCGGCGCGGAAGGGCGGTGTGGCAAACCTGCACCATCCGGCGCGGCATTGGCAGGGCAGGCGGCGATCGCCTTGCATTGACCCGGCTATCGCAGGAAATAGGGCCATACCCAATTTGGACGATCCCGAGTTGGGGCGCCTTTGGATACAACGAGGGAAACCAAATGAAAAAGCTCCTTATCGCCACGACCGCGCTGACGCTGGTTGCCGGCGCTGCTTCGGCCGACGTCACGCTGGCGGGTTCGGGCTACTTCGGCATGAAGTACGATGGCAGCAACACCAGCACCACCGGCTCGGCCAAGAAGACCCAGCTGATCGACCGCTTCCAGATCGACATCAAGGCCTCGAAGACCAACGACTCGGGTCTGACCTTCCACGGCAAGTTCCGTATTCGCTCGAACGCTGGCCAGACGGGGCCGGTGATTCAAAATAACAATGCCACAAACCCGCTCATCACGGATGCGAATGGTAACAAGTATGTTTTGAGCGGCACCACTACCGTGAACGCCGGCCAAGTCGGCGTGACCGCTGGCGGCCTGGACGTCAGCGTCGGCAACGTGTCGGACGCGATCGACGCGCTGACCCTCTACTGGAACTCGGAAATCGGCCTGTGCGGCTGCGGCGGTGAAACGCTGCAGAACGGCATCGTCGGCTACTCGTCGACCGGCGGCGGCAACAACGGCCTTCTGGTCACCTACACCATGGGCGACCTGGTCGTTCGCGGCGGCTACCAGCAGACCGGTGGTCAGGTGAACGGCGCCAAGAACGAAGCCTCGGCCTCGGTTGCCTACAAGATGGGCGCTCTGAGCTTCGAACTCGGCTACCTGAACCAGCAAGGCTCGGGCAACGCCTCGACCGCCGTGGTTGAGTACGCCCTGGGCAACTCGAACATCGGTCTGGCCTACGGCCACAACAGCTACGACGCCTACGGCAACATCGTGACCCTGTACGGCAACACCACCTTCGGTGCGACGACCGTTCAGGCCTTCGTGTCGCAATCGTCGAAGCTGCCGAGCGTCGGCGGCACCAAGACCACCTACGGCGTGGGCGCGTCCTACGACCTGGGTTCGGGCGCTGCGATCGTCGGCTCGGTCCGCCAGCAGTACTCGAAGAAGGCTTACGCCGACCTGGGCGTGAAGTTCGCGTTCTAATCGAACGACTGGACAGTGCTACGGAAAGAGCGGGCCTTGCGCCCGCTCTTTTCATTTGCGACCGAGGGGCAGACGGACGAAAGGGGCGCCGGATGCTGAAAGAGATTCGTGACAGGATCGCCGCGGCCGAGGCGGCGGCGGGGCGCGCGCCGGGGTCGGTGCAGTTGATCGCCGTGTCGAAGGTACAGCCCGCGGGCCGGGTCGAGGCCGTGCTGGCCGAGGGGCACCGGCTGTTCGGCGAGAACTACGTTCAGGAAACCGCCGCCAAATGGCCCGCCTGGCGCGCGCAGTATCCCGATGTGCGGGTGCACATGATCGGCCCTTTGCAGACCAACAAGGTCAAGCTGGCCGCAGAGCTGTTTGACGCGATCCATACCGTCGACCGCCCCAGCCTTGCCGAAAAGCTGGCCCGCCTTGCGCAATCGCGCGGGGCCAGCCCCGAACTTTTCGTGCAGGTGAACACCGGGGCCGAGCCGCAGAAGGCCGGGGTACTTCCGGACGAGGCCGATGCCTTCATCGCCGATTGCCGCCGCATGGATCTGCCGCTTGCGGGGCTGATGTGCATCCCGCCCGAGGGCGAGGACGCGCGGCCGCATTTCCAGATGCTTGCCCGGATCGCCGCAGGCAACGGGCTGGCAGGCCTGTCGATGGGCATGAGCAGCGATTTCGAGATGGCAATCGCCGAAGGCGCGACCCATGTCCGCGTCGGCTCTGCCATCTTCGGCGCCCGCGTCTACGCCTAGGTCAGCCACACCCGCGCATAGGGCGGCAGGGCGATGGCGCCGCCGTGGGTCTCGACCGGGGCATCCGACAGCGCATCGTGGAACCGCCGCACCCCCGCCGCCCGCGCCACCTCGGCGGGCAGGTGCAGCCAGCTTTCGGTGACGTTGAACAGGCACAGCACCGGCCCCGCAGGCGCATCGCGCAGCACCGCGAACAGCCCGTGCCCCTCGACCGGAATGATCCGCGTGGGGGTTGCGCCATGCAGGGCCGGGGTGGCGGCCCGGCGCGCCAGAATGTGTCGCACGCCGCGAAAGACGCGGGCGCCGGGGCTGTCGGCCGTGTGCCGATCCGCTGCCGCCGCCCAATCCATCGCGGGCCGGTGGATCCAGCGGCTGTCATGCGCCTTCGTGGGATCGGCCAGATAGCCCGGATCGTTCAGCAGGGCCAGTTCATCGCCCATGTAGACCAGCGGAATGCCCCCGAAGGCCGCGATCAGCGCGTGCCCCATCAGGATGCGTTGCACGGCAAGATCGGTCTCGGCCGCCGTCGTGGCGCGTTCCAGCCCCGCAAGCGAGGCGAAACTGCCCGAGATGCGCTTGTCGCCCGTGGCCTCGTTCACCTGGAACAGCGCGCCCTGCGCGAACGAGCCGGGGAACCCCCCCTCGTAGAAATCCGACAGGAAGGCGCGATGCGCGGGGCCCGACAGGCCGACCGCCGCCGCGTCGTCATCGGTCACGGCCCAGCCGATGTCATCGTGGCAGCGGATGTAGGTGGCATAGGTGGCATTGGTCAGCCGGTCGGGGAAATGGGTGCCCAGCACATGCGTCATCAGCCGCGTGTCGCGCGTGGCCAGCGCCGACCAGAACTGCACCATCAGGCTGTTGTGATAGGCAAGGTTGCCCTCTTTCCCGTCATGCCGCCCGCGGCCAAGGTAGGGCAGCATTTCGGCCGGGGCCACGATCGCTTCCTCCAGGTGGATCACCGCGGCGCTGGCGATGCGCGAACAGGCCCGTAGCGCCTGCAGCAGCATGTGCACCTCGGGCTCGGACTGGCAGCGGGTGCCCATGCGCTTCCACATGAAGGCCACGGCATCCAGCCGCAGCACATCAACCCCCCGGTTGGCCAGAAACAGCATCACCTCGGTGATTTCCAGGAAGACCCAGGGGTTGGCCCAGTTCAGATCCCACTGATGTTCGTTGAACGTGGTCCAGACCCATTTGCCCATGTCGGGGTAATGGGTGAAGTTGCCCGGCGCGTTGTCGGGGAACACCTCGACCAGCGTTTCCTCGTAGCGCCGGGGCAGATCGGGGCTGTCGAACATCAGGTAATAGTCCTGATACTTCGTCTCACCCTTGCGGGCCTTCTTCGCCCAGGCGTGTTCCTTTGCGGTGTGGTTCAGCACCAGGTCCACGCAGAGGCTGATCCCCCGCGCCCTGAGCGCGGCCGACACCGCCTCGAAATCCGCCATCGTGCCATAGGCGGGGTTGATGGCGCGGTAGTCCATCACCGAATAGCCGCCGTCACTTTCACCGGGGCGCGGCTTCAGGCAGGGCATCAGGTGGACATAGGTGACGCCCAGATCCTCCAGATAATCGAGGTGATCCAGAACCCCCTTCAACGTGCCGGCGAAACGGTCGATGTAGAAGACATAGCCCGCCATCCGGCTGCGCTGGAACCAGTCCGGTTCCAGATCGCGGGCCAGATCAAGCCGCCGCAGATCGGCCGGGCGGTCGTCCCATCCCTTCCGAAGCGCTTTGAGCAGCGCCTTGCAGAAGGCGGCGTAGTCCGGGTGGCTGCCGTAGATCGCCTCCAGCATCGGCCAGAGGTCGGGGCCGCTGCGCGCAAGGCGCAACTCGAACAGGTCATCGGCGGCCGAGGCGGCAGGTTTGGGCATGGCGATCCTCCGTCATCCCCGGAAATTACGGTGCCCAAACCGCTTTGGAAAGTGGATTCCGCGGCCCTCGGCGTCCCTGCTACAGCAGGTGGCCCGACTTCGCGGCCTTGGTCGCAAGATAGGCCGCGTTCTGGGCGGTATGGCCGACCTTCAGCGGAACGCGCTCCACCACCTCAAGGCCCATGGTTTCCATCATCCGCACCTTGGCGGGGTTGTTGGTCAGCAGACGCAGGCGGCTGACCCCCATCTGCCGCAGGATCCCCGCGCCCAGGCGGAAATCGCGTTCGTCATCCTCGAAGCCAAGCCGGTGGTTCGCCTCGACCGTGTCAAACCCCTGATCCTGCAACGAATAGGCGCGCATCTTGTTGGCCAGCCCGATCCCGCGCCCCTCCTGGTTGAGGTAGAGCAGGATGCCCGCGCCTTCAGCCCCCATCTGCCCCAGCGCAGCCCGCAGTTGCGGCCCGCAGTCGCATTTCAGGCTGCCCAGCACGTCGCCGGTGAAACAGGCCGAATGCAGCCGCACAAGCACCGGCCCTTGCCGGTCGGGCCGCCCGATCTCGATGGCGTAATGTTCCTCGCCGCCGTCCTCGGGGCGGAAGATGTGCACCCGCCCCGCCTCGCTTGCCATCATCGGCAGGCGGGCCGACACCACCGGGTGCAGCGGCGTGGCGGCGATCAGCGCGGTCGCGGCTTCTGTTACCGGGATCAGCGTCAGCCCCTCGGCGGCGGCGAGCGCGGCGCCATCGGGGACCGGCAGGACCACCGCCGCGGGCAGCAGATGCGCCGACTTCGCAAGCTGGATCGCCGCACGGGCCAGCGCCGCGCGGTCGTCGCGCAACGAGATGAACGGCCCCTTCATCGGCACCCGCAGGTCGTCAGCCGGGTCGGCCACCGCCCGGATCCAGCCAAGCCCCGCCTCGGGCGGGATCGCCAACCGCGCCAGATCGCCGTCGTAGGGCCGCGCCTTCAGCGTTTCCGCCCGCCAGAGCGTGATGGCCAGCGCCAGATCGCCGCCCATCACCCGCAGATCGGCCAGCCGGTCGGCATCCAGTGTTTCGGCCGCCGCCGCCAGCACCGCGCCCTGCGGCCCGACCAGAACGACCGGCACGCCCATGCGCAGGTCGGCGCGGGCGCGGGTCAGCGTTTCGGCAAGGGTGGGGCGCAGGCTCATGGCTCTCCGGGGGTGATTGCCTTGCCTATCTAGGCAAACCGGCGGGGAATTGAAACAATTGCCGGGCTGGCGACACGTCCGCGTGAAAAATTCTTTCGCCACCTTGTCTCGATCCCGGGCCGGGCGCATGTCGTTCACGACCGCCGACGCAATCGTGCGGCATGTATCGGAAAAGAGGCCGGATTCATGGCAACCCTGAAGAAAATCCTGCTTGTGGATGACGATGACGACCTGCGCGAGGCGCTGTCGGAACAGCTTGTGATGACCGAGGACTTCGACGTGTTCGAGGTCGGCAACGGCCATGACGCCATGGATCGCGTGAAGAC
>DAIEJF010000266.1 GCA_027351005.1 Paracoccaceae bacterium
GGCTTGGTAGGCCATTACCCCACCAACTACCTAATCCAACGCGGGCCGATCCTTTGCCGATAAATCTTTCCCCCAAAGGGCACATCCGGTATTACTCCCCGTTTCCAGGGGCTATTCCGAAGCAAAGGGCACGTTCCCACGCGTTACTCACCCGTCCGCCGCTAGGACCGAAGTCCTCGCTCGACTTGCATGTGTTAGGCCTGCCGCCAGCGTTCGTTCTGAGCCAGGATCAAACTCTCAAGTTGAAACCGCTCGCGCAGTTTCCTTGACGTCGAACCTTCGCACATCAGACCCGGCAATAAAGCCAGGTCCAGTCATCTGTCTTGCGTGCTAAGTCACCGAAGTAACGAAGCCGCCAAACAGTGAAGCTGACACTCGCATCATCGGGCACAAACCCTAGCGAGCCGATATGCGCCGGTCGATCCATCGACGTGGACCAAACCGCCCGCATATCCCTTCATCATCCATCTTGTCAAAGAGCGCAGAGACAAAAATCAAACGAGGCGCCACATCACAAGCGGCGCTCCCGCAAAACCCTCATCTCCAACCAGAACCACTTCCGCAGCCCCAGACCGTCGCTTCCGCTTCGGTGAGGCGGTGTTTACGCAGACCACGAACTGCCCGCAAGAGGCTTTTTTGCGCCCCGGCGACATTTTTCTGAAAGCCCCAGCAAAACAAGGGGCGGGCATGGGGAAGTTTTTTGTTGTCAGACACTTATCCACAGCCGCCCGGCCCGGGCGCCCTGCCCCGCACCCGCGCGCAGGGGGAATCGCCCCCCCTGGAACGCCGAAAGCGGCCCCCGGTGGGGGGTCGCTTTCACGGGGTCGTGACAGAGGGTCCGGCTCAGGTCTTGAACACCCGGTAGATCGCCGGGATCACCAGCACCGTGAGCAGCGTCGAGCTCATCAGCCCGAAGAGCAGCGAGATCGCCAGACCCTGGAAGATCGGGTCGCTGAGGATCACCACCGCGCCGATCATCGCCGCGATCGCGGTCAGCAGGATCGGCTTGAACCGGATCGCCCCTGCCTCGATCAGCGTCTCGATCGGCGGCTTGGCGGGATCGGCGTGGCGGATGAAATCCACCAGCAGGATCGAGTTGCGCACGATGATCCCCGCAAGCGCGATGAAGCCGATCATCGAGGTCGCGGAGAACGGCGCGTGGAACAGAAGGTGCCCCACCATGATCCCGAGGAACGTCAGCGGCACCGGCGTCAGCACCACCAGCGGCAGACGGAAGCTGCCGAACTGCGCCACGACCAGGATGTAGATCCCCAGCAGCGCCACCCCGAAGGCCGCCCCCATGTCGCGGAAGGTGACCCAGGTCACTTCCCACTCGCCATCCCACAAGAGCGTCACATGGCTTTCGTCATCGGGCTGGCCATGCAGGCTGACCACCGGCTTTTCGCCGTTCGGCCACTGCATCGCCTGGATTGCCTTGTCCACGGCAAGCATCCCGTACAGCGGCGCCTCGTAGGCCCCCGCCAGTTCGCCCGTGACCATTTCGGCAAACCGGCCGTTGTGGCGGAAGATCGGGTAGCTTGCCTTTTCGGTCGCCACGTTCAGCACGTCGCCCAGTTCCACCACCCCCTTGGCCCCGGGCAGCACATTGGCCGGGATCGGCGTGGACAGGAAGCGTTCGTCCACCACCCGGTCGCCGCGCGCGCGCTGCACCACCAGCGGGATCGGGTCGCGCCCCTGGCCGCGGTTCGAATAGCCCACCGTGGTCATGCCGTTCAGGATCCGCAGCGTGTCGAACACATCCGATTCCTGCACCCCGTAGAATTCCATCTTGTCGGTCGAGAGCGTGGCGCGCAGCCGGTCGGGCCGGATGCCGAAGCTGTTGTCGACATCGACGATGTAGGGCACCGACTTGAAGGCGGTCTCGATCTTGCGGGCGGCGTCGCGGCGGGCCTCGGGCGTGGGCCCGTAGACCTCGGCCAGAAGGGTCGAGATCACGGGCGGGCCAGGCGGGGGCTCCACCACCTTCAGGCTGGCGCCTTCGGGCAGCGGAATGGCGGCGATGCGGTGGCGGATCTCCAGTGCGATGTCATGGCTGGACCGGGTGCGCGCGCCCTTCTCGGTCAGGTTGATCTGCACGTCGCCCTGGTTGGGGTTGGCGCGCAGGTAGTAGTGCCGCACCAGCCCGTTGAAGTTGAAGGGCGCGGCCGTCCCGGCATGGGTCTGGGCCGACACCACCTCTGGCAGGTCGATGACCTTGCCCACGACCTGCTGGGCCACCGCATCGGTCGCCTCGACCGACGTGCCCGCGGGCATGTCGATCACCACCGACAGTTCGGTCTTGTTGTCGAAGGGCAGTAGCTTGACCGTGACATCCTCGGTATAAAGCAGCCCGAGCGAGCCGAAGGACAGCGCCGCGGTCACCAGAAGGAAGGTCAGGCTGCGCCCCTTGGTCTTGAGCACCGGCGTCGCCACGGCGGTATAGATCCGCCCCAGCGCACCGCCGCCGTGATGGCCGCCCTGGGGTTCATGCCCGCCATAGACATCCTCGGCCGCGTGCGCCTTCATGTCGGCCCGCCCCGCGATCTTCACCATCAGCCAGGGCGTGATGATGACCGCCACGAAGAACGAGAAGATCATCGCCGCCGAGGCATTGGCCGGAATGGGGCTCATGTAGGGGCCCATCAGCCCGCTGACGAACAGCATCGGCAGAAGGGCGGCCACCACCGTCAGCGTTGCGACGATGGTGGGGTTGCCCACCTCGGCCACCGCGTCGATGGCGCGGTCCACCCGGCTGCCGCCCTTCGGCATCGCCCAGTGGCGGGCGATGTTCTCGATCACCACGATCGCGTCGTCCACCAGGATCCCGATCGAGAAGATCAGCGCAAAGAGGCTGACGCGGTTCA
>DAIEJF010000277.1 GCA_027351005.1 Paracoccaceae bacterium
CGCCGCCGCCTGCACCACGGGGACGTCGCGGCTCGAGACCGAATCGACAATGAGTTGCCCGAGGCCCGGGTAGACGAACACCACCTCGGTCACCACCACGCCGACGACGAGGTAGGCGAGGTTGATCATCACCACGTTGACCACCGGCGAGACTGCGTTGGGGAAGGCATGGCGGAAGATGACAAGGAACGGGCGGATGCCCTTCAGTTCGGCCGTCTCGATATAGGCGGATTGCATGACGTTCAGGATCGCCGCGCGCGTCATCCGCATCATGTGGCCCAGAACCACCAGAACCAGCACCGTGGCGGGCAACAGCACCGCGTGCAGCTTGGCCAGCAGCCCCATGGTGTCATCCACCATCGCGACCGAGGGCGCGATGGGATATTCCACCGCGAACAGGTACATCAGGATGTAGCCCAGCAGGAATTCCGGCACCGACACGGTAGACAGCGTGACGGCGGAAATCACCTTGTCAGGCCAGCGCCCCTGATAGCGCACCGACACAAGCCCAAGCAGGATGGCGGTTGGCACGGCGATCACCGCAGCCGTGGTGGCCAGGAACAGCGTGTTGCCCAGCCGCCCCATCATCTCCCCGGCGACATCCTGCCCGTTGGCCAGCGAATGGCCCAGATCGCCATGCAGCACGCCGAAAAGCCATTCGAAATACCGGATGTAGGCCGGCTGATCGAGCCCCATCTGCGCCCGCAGGTTGGCCAGCGCGACCGGCGTCGCCTGCTGGCCAAGGATCGCCTGCGCCACGTCGCCCGGCAGGATCTGCGTGCCCGCGAAGATCAGGACCGACGCGGCCAGAAGCAGAAGGATGCCCAGCGCGACGCGCTGGGCAACGAGTTTCACGACCGGGTGCATGCCCTCAGGCCGCCCAGCACTTCACGGCGGCCAGGCCATTCATCATGTCCTGGTTGGGGTTGTCCGCCCAGCCCGCAACCTTGTCGTTGCGATAGGCCGAGATGAAGTTGTTGAACATCGGGTTGATGAGGCCGCCGTTGTCGCGGATCATCATGCCGGCCTGGCTGTAGAGCTCCTTGCGCTTGGCCTGATCCAGTTCGGCGCGGGCCTCCATGATGAGCTTGTCGAAGGCCGGGTCCTTGAACCGCGTGTCGTTCCAGTCGGCGGTGGACAGATAGGCCGTCGAATACATCTGGTCCTGCGTCGGACGCCCGCCCCAGTACGAGGCGCTGAACGGCTGCTTGTTCCACACGTCGTTCCAGTAGCCGTCGTTCGGCTCGCGCTTGATTTCCAGGGTGATCCCGGCCTTCTTGGCCGATTGCTGGAACAGCGCCGCCGCATCGACCGCGCCCGGGAAGGCCGCGTCCGAGGTGCGCAGCAGCACAGAGCCCGAATGGCCCGACTTCTTGTAGTGGAAGGCGGCCTTTTCCGGGTCGTACTTGCGCTGTTCGATCCCGGTGTCGAAAAGCGGCACCGACGAGTTCACCGGCATGTCGTTGCCGACCGAGCCATAGCCCGCCAGGATTTTCTTCACCATCTCCTCGCGGTCGATGGCCAGCTTGAGCGCCATGCGCAGGTCGTTCGAGGTGAACGGGTCGGTGTCGCAGAACATGTTGAAGCAGTAGAAGCCGTGACCCTGCGCCGCCGCCACGGTGATGTTCTTGCCCCGCTTCAGCAGGTCGGCGACCTTCGGATCGACCTGGTTCACCATCTGCACCTGGCCCGACTGCAGCGCCGCGTTGCGCGCGGTGGCGTCGTTGATGACCAGCATCTCGACCGTATCGAAATGGCCGACCGAGCTGTCCCAGTAGTTCGCGAACTTCTCCAGCACCGCCTTCACGCCGGGCTCGAAGCTCTTGAGCTTGTAGGCGCCCGAGAAGATGCCCGCATCGGGTTTGTCCATCCCGCCGCCGGGCTGGATGATCAGGTGATAGTCGGCCATCAGATAAGGCAGGTCGGCGTTCGGCTGCGCCAGCGTCACGACGAAGTTGTCGCCATCGACCTTCATGTCGGCAATGCCCTGCATGATGCCGAAGGCGCCCGACTTGGAATTCTTGTCCGAATGGCGCTGCATGGTCTTCAGCACGTCATCGGCCGTCAGCGTCGCGCCATTGTGGAATTCAACGCCCTTGCGGATCTTGAAGGTCCAGACCTTGGCGTCGGGCGAACTGTCCCAGCTTTCGGCGATCGAGGCCTCGAGGTTCCCCTTGGCGTCGACCGTGGTCAGCATGTTGCCCATGGTCGACAGCATCATGAACGGGAACTGGCTGGCATCGAGCGCGGGATCGAGCGAGTTGGTGGATTCGCCACCGCCCAGACCCATCTGCAGCGTGCCCCCCTTCTTCGGCCCGGCAGCCATCGCCGCGCGTGCCAGAAGGGTGTCAGCCATCGTCGCGGTGACGCCAAGCGCCGCGGCACGGCCCAGGAAGGCCCGGCGGTTCATCAGACCGCGGGCCGCCCGTTGGGCCAGATAGTTCAGTTCGTCAGACATTCTTCTCGCTCCCTGTTAGTGCGTTTTTCTTGATTGGTGAATCAATAAGCTTGATGACCTGCCCCGGGCAACGTTTTATTGCGCGGCACCCGAGGTTTGCCGAATGTTTTGATCGCGCGCGGGCTAAAGGTGATCGCGGGGGATGTCATCCCTCACCTCACGGCTGAGCACGCGGCGGTCATTCTCGTAGGCGTCGAGTGTCGCCTCGAGGTGAAAGGTCGTGGCGTCCGACCACATCCGGCACCGCGCCTCGGTGCGCAGATGGATACCATCGCGGATCATCTCCTCGGTCCAGTGGCAGGCGCCGCGGGCCGACAGCGGGTCGTCTGGGTGGATGTCCCAGCGTTCCCGCGCCACCGATCCGGTGACCAGCCCGTGTTCGAGGTTTTCCGACATCCCGAAATCATCCTCGATCACCAGACTGACCGTGCCGGTGCGCTGGTCGATTTCGGTCCGGCGGACATGGGACGCGGGGCGCCGTTCACGAAGCGCCAGTGGCGTCGCCGCCTCGGCCGCGGGAAAGGTCACCTCGTCGCCTGCAGCCGCCGCCCGCACGGGCAGATCAAGCCCCCCGCCCGTCAGCGTCAGCGTCACCGGCGCGGGGCTTGGCCACAGCATCGGCCAGTAGGCCGACGACACCGCCACCCGCAGCCGATGCCCCTCGGGCAGCCGGTAGGCGATGTGGTCAAGAGACACCTCGACCTCCACCTCCTGGCCCACGGGCAGCGGTGCCGGGGCGGCATGGCTCAGCCGGTGGGTAAGGTTCAGCACCCCCCAGGTGATCCGGGTCGACGCGCCATCGGGGTGGACATGGTTCAGACGCACCGCGACCTGTGCCACCGGCTGGTCGGACCGCAGCCGCAGCCGCACCACCGGCGCGCCCAGGATGTCGGTCTGCGGCATCGGCGCGCTGTCGAAACAGGCCGACAGCGCATCGTCGCCGCGCTGGTCGCCGGGCATTTCCGGGCCCAGCCAGATCGCGCAGTATTCACCCCCCGCCGCCCCGCAATGCTGCGGCGAGGCGACCGTCCGCGCAAAGGTCTCTGCCCGCCCCAGCGTGCCCGTGCCGAACGGAAGCTGCTGCACCGCGACCCCCGGCCCCGGCCAGGCGGCCTCGGCCACCCAGCGCCCGGGGCGGTGGTCGTACCACGAGGCCGGGCGCACGCCATCCATCAGGTAGACCCGATAGGCGGGGTCGTCCTCGACCCCTGTCGCCTCGTCCTTCAGCCAGCGGCCCCACCAGCGCAGCGCCTCTTGCAGGAAGCCCATCCGCGGCCCGGGCACGGCGAAATGCGGGTACTTGTGGATCCAGGGCCCCACGATCCCCTTCACCGGGGCCGAGATGTTCTGCACAAGCTGCGGCACCGCGTTCTTGTAGCTGTCGCCCCAGCCGCCCACCGCCAGAACGGCGGCCTTGATCGCGCTGTAATCCTCGCAGACCGATCCGTGCTGCCAGTAGGCATCGCGGCGCTGGTGGCGCAACCAGACGGCAGGCAGGAAGGGTTCCGCCTCCAGCCGCCGCAGCCATTCCGTTCGCCAGTCGGGCCGCAACGCGGGGTCGGGCGCGCGTGACGAATAGGCCCACATCGTGGCGCCCCAGCCCATGTTCTCGTTCAGAAGGCAGCCGCCCTTGTAGTGGATGTCGTCGGCAAAGCGGTCGACGGTCGAACAGAGCGTGACAACGGCCTTCAACGCAGGCGGCTGCAGGGCGGCCACCTGAAGCGAATTGAACCCGCCCCAGCTGATCCCCATCATCCCCACCCGCCCGTTCGACCAGGGCTGTGCCGCGATCCAGGCGATCACGTCGCAGGCGTCGGCCAGTTCCTGCGGCGAATATTCATCCTCCATCAGCCCGTCGCTGTCACCGTTGCCGCGCATGTCGACACGGAAGCAGGCATAGCCATGCCCCGCGAAATAGGGATGCGTCAGCGCATCGCGCACCGTCGTTCCGTCGCGCTTGCGATAGGGCAGGAATTCCAGAATGGCCGGAAAGGGCCCCGCCCCCTCGGGCATCCACACCCGCGCCGACAGACGGCAACCATCGGGCAGCACGATGCCCATATCCGCAGATTCGGTGACGGCATGGGGGAAGGTGGTGATCGTCTTCATGGCAGGCTCCCGCGGGTCTGCGTATGGGGGCCGGAACCCGGGGCCCTGTCAACGCTCATCGCGGGGCCCAAAGCGTCGTCTTTGAGCTAGACGCGCCGCTTCCGGCGGCAGACCACGCGGGAAACGCCCCGCGCAACGCTCATCGCCCGAAAGGACCCGCCATGCCCCAGCCCAACATTCTCATCCTGATGGTCGACCAGTTGAACGGGACGCTGTTCCCCGATGGCCCGGCCGACTGGCTGCATGCGCCGAACCTCAAGGCGCTGGCCGCGCGCTCGGTCCGCTTCGCCAATGCCTATACCGGCTCGCCGCTTTGCGCGCCGGGGCGGGCCAGCTTCATGTCGGGCCAGTTGCCCTCGCGCACCCGTGTCTATGACAACGCGGCCGAATTCGCGTCCGACATCCCGACCTTCGCGCATCACCTGCGCCGCGCGGGCTATGCCACCGCCTTGTCAGGCAAGATGCACTTTGTCGGCCCCGACCAGCTTCACGGCTTCGAGGAACGCCTGACGACCGACATCTACCCCGCCGATTTCGGTTGGACCCCCGATTACCGCAAGCCCGGCGAGCGGATCGACTGGTGGTATCACAACCTCGGGTCGGTCACCGGCGCGGGCGTGGCCGAGATCACCAACCAGTTGGAATATGACGATGACGTGGCCCACCAGGCCTGCCAGAAGCTCTATGACCTCTCACGCGGCGCGGATGCGCGGCCCTGGTGCCTGACCGTCAGCTTCACCCATCCGCACGATCCCTATGTGGCGCGCCGCAAGTACTGGGACCTTTACGCCGATTGCGCCCATCTTGATCCGGCGATCCCGGCCATCCCCTACGATGCGCAGGACCCCCATTCCAAACGCCTGATGGACAGTTGCGACTGGCGCGCCTTCGATCTTCAGCCGGATCAGGTTCGCCGCGCAAGACACGGATATTTCGCAAATATCTCGTACATCGACGACAAGATCGGCGAGATCATGGCGGTGCTTGCCGCCACCCGGCAAGAGGCCATCGTGGTCTTCGTGTCGGATCATGGCGACATGCTGGGCGACCGGGGCCTGTGGTTCAAAATGAACTTCTTCGAAGGCTCGGCCCGCGTGCCGCTGATGATCGCCGCCTCCGGCCTTGCGCCGCAGCGCATCGACACGCCGGTCTCCAGCATCGACGTGACGCCGACGCTCTGCGATCTCGCCGGTGTGTCGATGGCGGCGGTGGCGCCCTGGACCGATGGGGAAAGCCTGCTGCCGCTGGCCACCGGCACGCCGCGCACCAGCGCGGTGGCGATGGAATATGCCGCCGAGGGCAGTTGGGCCCCCCTTGTCTGCCTGCGCCGCGGCCGCTGGAAATACATCCACTGCGCGCTGGATCCCGACCTGCTTTACGACCTCGACGCCGACCCCGGCGAACAGGTGAACCTGGCCGCCGATCCCGCCCATGCCGCCACCCTGGCCGCCTTCCGGGCCGAGGCCGGGGTGCGCTGGGATCTGGGCCGGTTCGACGCCGCGGTGCGCGAAAGCCAGGCGCGGCGCTGGGTGGTCTACGAGGCGCTGCGCAACGGCGCCTATTTCCCGTGGGATTTCCAGCCGTTGCAGAAGGCCTCGGAACGCTACATGCGCAACCACATGGACCTGAACGTGCTGGAAGAGCAAAAGCGGTTCCCGCGCGGCGAGTGACGATCACGATGATGTGATCTGCGCTCTGCGTGTCGCGCTCTCGCCGCGCCGACCAAGCCCCGACGGGGGGCCACCGCCCCCCGCTTTTCCCGCTTCCCTTCGCATCGCGCGCATGCTTTTTGGCCACATGACAGCATCACCCTCTCCTCGCCCGCATGTCCTGCGGGCCGCCGCCTGGATGACCGGCTCCATCGTCTCGTTCTCGGCCATGGCGGTCGCGGGGCGCGCGGTCCAGCACTCCATGACCGTGTTCGAGCTGATGACCTGGCGGTCGGGCGTGGGGCTGGTGATCGTGGGCGCCATCGCGTTGATGCGCGGGCGGCTGGGGGATCTGCCGCCGCAGCGCCTGCCGCTGCACATCCTGCGCAACCTGTCGCATTTCGCGGGTCAGAACCTGTGGTTCTGGGCGCTGTCGATGATCCCGCTGGCGCAGGTCTTCGCGCTGGAATTCACCGCGCCGCTCTGGGTCGCGCTGATCGCGCCCTTCGTGCTGAACGAACGGCTGACGCCGACCAGGGCGCTGGCGGCGCTGGTGGGCTTTGCCGGCATCCTGATCGTGGCCCGGCCGAACCCGGAACATCTGAACCTGGGCCTTGTCGCGGCGGCTGCGGCGGCGATCGGGTTCGCGGGCTCGGCCGTCAGCACCAAGATCCTGACCCGTCATGTGCCGGTGATGCAGATCCTGTTCTGGATGACGCTCTTGCAGGGAATTTACGGGCTTGTCTGTTCCTACGGCTTCGCAGGCCACCTGACGCTGCCCGACCTGCACAGCGCGGGTTGGCTGCTGCTGATCGGCTGCTGCGGACTGCTTGCGCATTTCTGCCTGACCACCGCGCTGTCCTTCGCCCCCGCCAGCGTCGTGATGCCAATCGATTTCGCACGGCTGCCGGTGATTGCCGTGGTCGGCATGCTGCTTTATGGCGAGCGGCTGGATGTCTGGGTCTTCGTGGGGGCCGCGCTGATCTTTGCGGCGAACGCGGTGAATCTGCGCGCCGCTGCGGCGCCGCGTGCCGCAACGTCACGCCCGTTGGCTGTATCACGCTGACGCGGCGTCATTAATTGACGCAAATTTGAACCAGGCCTAGCCTTCGTGTCAGAGGATGCCGCGTCGCCTGCGGCAGTCGGGGAGAATGCAATGAAGACACTGATCGTGGCCGGCGGCCTTGTCGCCGCGGGGGCCTCCGCAGCCCTTGCGGGGGGGATCGACCGCTCGGGGCAATCGCTCAGCTCGGTACTGTTCGAGAAGGGCAACTATGTGGAATTCTCGCTGGGCTACGCCGCGCCCAATGTCAGCGGGGTCAGCACGGTGTTTTCCGGAATCGCCGGCAAGGCCTCGGGCAACATGTCGGGCAGCTACCTGCTGCCGGGCTTCGCGTTCAAGAACCAGATCAGCGGCAACCTTGACGTGGCGCTGGTCTACGATCAGCCCTTCGGGGCCTCGGTGGAATATCCGACCGGCACCGGATATTTCTCGGCGGGGTCGACCGCGAAACTGTCGACCAATGAACTGACCGCGCTGCTCAAGTACCGCTTTGACAACAATGTCAGCGTCTACGGCGGCCCGCGCTGGCAGACGATGCGGGAAACCGCCGCGGTGCCGGCGGTCGCAAGCTACACCGCCCGCGGCGAGAACCAGGGCGCCTTCGGCTACACCGTTGGCGCGGCCTACGAGATCCCGTCGATCGCGGGGCGCGTGGCGCTGACCTACAATTCCAAGATCGACTACGCCATCCCTACGACCGAATTCGGCGCGCTGGTTTCAACCACCAACGTCACCACGCCGCAGTCGGTCAACCTGGACCTGCAGACCGGGATCAACCCCACGACGCTGCTGTTCGGGTCGGTGCGCTGGGTCAACTGGAAGCAGTTCAACATCAGCCCGGCGCAGTACAAGACGCTGACCAGCGGCGGCTCGCTGGTGTCCTACGCGCACAACACCGTCACCTTTTCGGTGGGTCTCGGCCACAAGTTCAACGACACCTGGTCGGGCGCCGTTGTGCTGGGGTTCGAGCCCAAGACCGGCGGCTTTGCCTCGAACCTGGGGCCGACCGACGGGCGGGCGAGCATCGGGCTGGGCGTGACCTACACGCATGACAACATGAAGGTCACCGGCGGGATCAGCTACATCCACATCGGCTCGACC
>DAIEJF010000290.1 GCA_027351005.1 Paracoccaceae bacterium
CCACCCGCACCGGCGGGCGCAGGGGCCCCATGCCGCGCACCGTCAGGTGCGGGTCATCGGCCCGCGCCGTGCCGCCGCCCACCATCACCGCGTCATGCGCCGCCCGCAGCGCCTGCACCGCCTGGCGCGCGGCCTCGCCAGTGATCCAGCGGCTTTCGCCCGCCGCGGTGGCGATCCGTCCGTCAAGGCTGGTGGCCAGCTTCAGCGTGACCATCGGCCGGCCCGCCGTGACGCGGGTCAGAAACCCGCGATGCGCCTGCAAGGCCGCCGCGGCTTCAACCCCTTCCGTCACCGCGATCCCCGCCGCGCGCAGCATGGCATGGCCACGCCCCGCCACGCGGGGGTCGGGGTCGATCAATGCCGTCACCACCCGCGCGACGCCCGCCGCGATCAGCGCCTCGGCGCAGGGGGGGGTATGGCCGTGATGGGCGCAGGGTTCCAGCGTGACATAGGCCGTGGCGCCCCGCGCGGTGGACCCGGCCTGGGCAAGCGCGCGCACCTCGGCATGGGGGCGGCCACCCGGCTGGGTCCAGCCGCGGCCGACGATGCGCCCGCCGTTCACGATGACGCAGCCCACCGCCGGGTTGGGCCAGGTCTGGCCCAGCCCGCGGGCGCCCAGCCCCAGCGCATGACGCATGTGGCGGGCGTCGTCCTCTGCCGTCACTCTTCCGTGCCGGGCTGGGGGCGAAGCTCGGACATGAACTTGTCGAAATCGTCCATCGCCTGGAAGTTGCGGTAGACGCTGGCAAAGCGCACATAGGCCACGGTATCGATCCGGGCCAGCGTCTCCATCACGATCTCGCCGATCGTCTTCGAGGGGATGTCGGTTTCCCCCAGGCTTTCCAGCCGCCGCACGATGCCGGAAATCATCTGGTCGATGCGTTCGGGCTCGATCGGGCGCTTCTGCATCGCGATGCGGATCGAGCGTTCCAGCTTGTCGCGGTCGAAATCCTCGCGCTTGCCCGAGTTCTTTATGACCACGAGATCGCGCAGTTGCACGCGTTCATAGGTGGTGAAGCGCCCGCCGCAGGCCGGGCAGAACCGGCGCCGCCGGATCGCCACATGGTCTTCGGCAGGACGCGAATCCTTCACCTGCGTGTCGATGTTTCCACAGAACGGGCAGCGCATGATCTCTCCCTCGGGGGCGGGCCGGAGTTGTCCACAGGCACTATAGGCGAGCCTCCAGAGTTTGGGTAGAGGATCGATTCGCCCACAAGATCGACCGGCACGGCGTGACTCCGCCGCCACAGCGCGCCGCGCGCGGCGCCGGTCTCGACTTCGTGCGCGGCCTGCCTATCTGTCTGGAACCACAGGGAGGCTGCGATGACCCGTCTGACCGCGAAGGATTTCGACCAGGATCTGCTGGATCTTTACGACCACTACGCCCATGGCGTGATCACCAAGCGCGAATTTCTGGACCGCGCGGCGAAATGGGCGGTGGGCGGGCTGACCGCCGGGGCGATCCTGAAGATGCTTGCCCCCGATTACGCGCTGGCCGAACAGGTCTCGTTCACCGATCCCGCGATCCATGCCGAATATGTTCATTATGACAGCCCGAACGGCAACGGGCAGGTGCGCGCCTACCGGGTGAAGCCCGCGACCGGCGGGCGGTTTCCCGCGGTGGTGGTGGTGCACGAGAACCGCGGCCTGAACCCCTATATCGAGGATGTCGCCCGCCGCGTGGCCAAGGCGGGGTTCCTGGCGCTGGCGCCCGACGGGCTTTCCGCGCTGGGCGGCTATCCGGGCAATGACGAGGACGGGGCCGCGCTTCAGAAGCAGGTGGACCCGGTGAAGCTGATGAACGACTTCTTCGCCGCGATCGAGGTGCTGTTGAAGTACCCCGAAGGCACGGGCAAGGTGGGCATCGTGGGCTTCTGCTATGGCGGGGGCGTGTGCAACGCGGCCGCCGTGGCCTACCCGGAACTGGCCGCCGCCGTGCCGTTCTACGGCGCCCAGCCCAAGGCCGAGGACGTGGCGCGCATCAAGGCGCCGCTGCTTCTGCACTACGCCGAGCTGGACAAGCGCATCACCGGCGGCTGGCCCGCCTATCAGGCGGCGCTGGATGCCAACGCCAAGACCTACGAGGCCTTCGTCTATCCCGGCGTCAACCACGGCTTCCACAACGACACGACGCCACGCTACGACAAGGCCGCGGCAGAGCTGGCCTGGAGCCGGACAGTGGCGTGGTTCGGGAAGTATCTGGGGTGATGGGTAGCCCGTTGCGCCGCCCCCACGCGACAGAGGGTCGGCGCCCGACCGCGGGTGGGCGCTGAGCGGGTGACAGTCTGTGCTTTATGGCAAGGCCCCTCCCACGGGTGAGCCCGCACTCTACGTCGCCGAAGCGCCCGCCCTCGGGGGCGGTCGGGCGCTGGCCCGGGGGCGCCGAAGGCGCTGTTCCCCGGGCATGGCAGAGCCGCTGCGCCCGGCCACCTTGTCTTTTGCCAAACCGACGAAATGGTGGGGGGTCAGGGTGGCCCGACCTTGCCGATCAGCTGCGCGGCGCCGTTTACGGGCAAGGCATGCCCTCACGAAAAAGGCGCCCCGCGGGGCGCCCTTCCGTCACTGATCCAGGAAGCTCCTGAGCTTCCGGCTCCGGCTGGGATGTTTCAGCTTTCTCAGCGCCTTGGCCTCGATCTGGCGGATCCGTTCGCGGGTCACGCTGAACTGCTGGCCGACCTCTTCCAGCGTGTGGTCGGTGTTCATCCCGATGCCGAAGCGCATGCGCAGCACCCGCTCTTCGCGGGGCGTCAGCGAGGCCAGCACCCGGGTCGTGGTTTCCTTCAGGTTCTCCTGAATGGCGCTGTCGAGGGGCAGGACGGCGTTCTTGTCCTCGATGAAATCGCCAAGCTGGCTGTCCTCTTCGTCGCCGATGGGGGTTTCCAGCGAGATCGGTTCCTTGGCGATCTTCATCACCTTGCGAACCTTTTCCAGCGGCATCTGCAGCTTTTCGGCCAGTTCCTCGGGCGTGGGCTCGCGGCCGATCTCGTGCAGCATCTGGCGGCCCGTGCGCACCAGCTTGTTGATCGTCTCGATCATGTGGACCGGGATGCGGATCGTGCGGGCCTGATCGGCGATGGACCGCGTGATCGCCTGCCGGATCCACCAGGTCGCGTAGGTCGAGAACTTGTAGCCCCGGCGGTATTCGAACTTGTCCACCGCCTTCATCAGGCCGATATTGCCTTCCTGAATGAGATCAAGGAATTGCAGCCCGCGGTTGGTGTATTTCTTGGCGATCGAAATCACCAGGCGCAGGTTCGCCTCGACCATTTCCTTCTTGGCCTGACGCGCCTCTTTCTCGCCCTTCTGAACCTGATTCACGATGCGGCGGAATTCGGTGATGTCGACGCCGACATACTGGCCCACCTGCGCCATGTCGTTGCGCAGGTCTTCCACCTTGTCGCGGCTCTTCTCGATCAGCGTCTGCCAGCCGCGGCCGGATTTCTCGGCCATCCGGTCCATCCAGGCGGGGTCAAGTTCGTAGCCGCGGTATTCGTCGATGAATTCGCGCCGGTTGATGCGCGCCTGATCGGCCAGCTTCACCAGCGCCGAGTCGATCGACATGATCTTGCGGTTGATCCCGTAGAGCTGGTCGATCAGCGCCTCGATCCGGTTGTTGTGCAGATGCATGGAATTCACCAGCTGCACGATCTCGCCGCGCAGCTTCTGGTAGGCGGCCTCGGCCTCCTTGGTGAAGCTGCCGTCCTCGTTCAACGTGGCCGACATGCGCAGGTCCTGCATCTCGGCCAGCTTGCCGTAGTCGCGCGCGATCAGTTCCAGCGTTTCCAGCACGCGCGGCTTCAGCGCGCTTTCCATCGCCGCCAGCGACATGTTCGACTGTTCGTCGTCTTCCTCGTCGTCCTCCGCCCGCATCAGCGGGTTGCCGTCGGCGTCGAGTTCCGGCTCGTCGCTGCCGCGCCGCCGCGCGGGGGCGGATGCGGGCATGTCCACATCGTCCAGCGCCGCCCCTTCCATCTCGCCGTCCTCGTCGACCGAGCGCCCGAAGGTCGCCTCGAGGTCGATGACGTCGCGCAGAAGGATGTCCTCGCTCAGCAGTTCGTCGCGCCAGATGGTGATCGCCTGGAAGGTCAGCGGGCTTTCGCACAGCCCCGCGATCATCGTGTTGCGGCCGGCCTCGATCCGCTTGGCGATGGCGATCTCGCCCTCGCGGCTCAGCAGCTCGACCGAGCCCATCTCGCGCAGGTACATCCGCACCGGGTCGTCGGTGCGGTCCAGCGTCTCGCTGGTCGAGGTGGCCACCGCCACCTCGCGCGAGGTCGATACCTCGACCAGCGCGCCGCCCTCGGCGTCGCCTTCCTCGGCTTCCTCGTTCTCGATGATGTTGATGCCCATCTCGGACAGCATTGACATCACGTCCTCGATCTGTTCCGAGGACACCTGTTCCGGCGGCAAGACGGCATTGAGCTGGTCATAGGTGATGTAGCCACGCTCGCGGGCGTCGGCGATCATCCGTTTGACGGCAGCCTGGCTCATGTCGAGCGAGGTATCCGCCTCCTGCTCCTCGGTCTTGACGTCGTCGGTGTCTTTGACAGCCATGAGTGCTCCTCGCATCGGGACGAATCGTTCTGCCGGTGTAGCGAATCAATAGCGCGAATCACAGGCCCGGAAAGCGTTCAGCCCCTCTTCTTTACCCAAATCTCGGCATCGATCAGGCTTTGCAGATGCGCCGACAGCGCGGCGCGGTCTTCGCCCAGATCATTTCCGTCATCTTTCGCGATGCGCCCCGCGCGGTTGTGGGCCTGCGCGGCCTGACCCAGCCGCCAGGTCACACCCTCGTCCGCCAGCCCTTCCAGATCCTCTGCCGCCTCGCGCACCTCGCGCTGCACGCCACGGGCGGCTTCCAGTTTCGCAAGCTCCTCGGCCAGGCAGGTTTCCGCGATCTCGCGGTCGCCCGCATTGCGGACCGGAGGCGCGATCTGGACGTGGGAAAGCGCAAAGAGCGCGTCAAGGTCCGCCCCCGCCTCGGCCGCGATTTTTTCGCGCAGGTCAGGCGCATCGGCATGGCGCAGGATCAGGTCGCGCAGCCGCGCGTGGCCGGGGCCGTGCAGGTCCAGCCGCTCGACGCCGCCTTCGAAGCGGGCGATCAGCCCGGGGTGCAGGATCAGCGTGGCCAGGATCACCGCCTCGCGCAGGCGTTCGCCCGCGCCATCGTCGAGCGCAAAGAGCGAGCCCCGGGTGGTGGGCAGCGGCATCGCCGGCGGCGGCGGCGCGCCGAAGCGGCGGCCAGAGGCGCCGGGGGCGGGCCTGCGGGTGCCGAACAGCTCCCAGCGCAGCCGCTTTACCTCTTCGCCGTAATGCGCCCGGATCGAGGCATCCTTGATCCGCATCAGCGCCGCGCGCAGCGTCTTGTCCAGCGCGGCCTTGCGTTCGGGGCTGTCGAAGACCTTGCCTTCGGTCTCGCGCCGCCAGAGCAGCGCCACCATCGGCAGGGCGGCGTCGAGCGATTTCTGCAACACCGCGGGGCCCGGACCGCGGATGATCTCGTCGGGGTCCTTGCCGCCTTCCAGCACCGCAAAGCGCAGGCCCTGCCCCGCCTCGAGCAGCGGCAGCGCAAGGTCGATCACCCGCATGGCCGCGCGCAGGCCCGCCGCATCGCCATCAAGCGCGATGACGGGCTCGGGGTGGATGCGCCACATCATGCGCAGTTGTTCTTCGGTGATGGCGGTGCCAAGCGGCGCCACCGCGGCCTCGAACCCGCCTTCGACCAGCGCGATCACGTCCATGTAGCCTTCGGCCACGATCAGCGGCTTGCCCTTGGCGGCCACATCGCGCGCGGGGCCGTGGTTGTAGAGGCTGCGGCCCTTGTCGAACAGGTCGGTTTCCGGCCCGTTGAGGTATTTCGCCCGGGCGTTCGGGTCCATCGCCCGGCCGCCCAGGCTGATCGCCCGCCCGCGCGCGTCGCGGATCGGAAAAATGATCCGGCCGCGGAAGCGGTCATAGGGCTCGCCGCCGCCCTCGGGCCGGGCGGCCAGCCCCGCATCCACGATCAGATCGGGCGCAATCCCCTTGCCGCGCAGATGTTGCCAGAGCGCATGGCGCCCCTCGGGGGCGTAGCCGATCTCGAAGCGGGCCTGCGAGGCCTCGGGCAGCATCCGTTTGGCCAGATAGGCCCGCGCCCCCGCCCCGCCCGAAGTGGAAAGCTGCATCCGGTAGAATTTGACCGCCTGTTCCATCACCTCGGCCAACTGGCTGCGTCGGTCGGCCTTCTGCGCGGCCACGGGGTCGCGGGCGGGCATCGCCATCCCGGCCTCGCGCGCCAGAAGCTCGACCGCCTCCATGAACGAGAGGTTTTCGGATTCGCGCAGGAAGGTCAGCGCGTCGCCCTTCGCGTGGCAGCCGAAGCAGTAGTAGAACCCCTTGCGGTCATCGACGTGGAAGCTTGCGGATTTTTCCTGGTGGAACGGGCACGGCGCCCAGAAGTCGCCCTTGGCCTGGTTCGACTTGCGCATGTCCCACACGACCTTGCGCCCCACGACGTGGGACAGCGACACACGGGCGCGCAGTTCGTCGAGAAAACCGTTCGGGAGACTCATGTCCCACATATTGGCCCGCGGGGGCCAAGTGTCCAGTGCGCCCGCGCGGGAGGGTGAAGGCTGGGGGGCTGTCTGCCCCCCAGACCCCCCGAGGATATTTGCGGACCGAAAATGCGGGGGGCGCGGGCTCAGCCCCGGCGGGCGGCCACGGCGGACATGGCGGCCGCGATCTCGTGCACCGCGGTGCGCGCCATCGAGCGGAAGACCATGATCTCGATCCCCTCGCCCGCCCGGATGACCACCGACATCATGTGGCCCAGCGCGGTGCGCAGCGCCGCGTCGGCGCCGAAGGCCGCGGGCCGCAGATCGACCGGGATCAGGCGGGCCAGCACCGCGTCGGGCGCGGGGCCGGTCAGACGCAGCGTGGCCCAGGCGTCGGTCTGGTCGGTGAGCGCGGCAAGCCCCGCAAGCGGTGCGGGATCGGCATCGAGCAGGAAGGCCTGCCCGGCCCCG
Source organism: Paracoccaceae bacterium (assembly GCA_027351005.1). Classification (GTDB taxonomy): domain Bacteria; phylum Pseudomonadota; class Alphaproteobacteria; order Rhodobacterales; family Rhodobacteraceae; genus Solirhodobacter. The sequence continues at coordinate 7,005 of DAIEJF010000290.1, forward strand.
GTCCAGACGATGCGCCCGCCGGGCGCGCGGATCTGGCGGTTCGGCGCGGGCCAGCCCAGGCCCATCGCCTTCAGCGCCGCCTTGAAGGCGCGCGTCTGGCCTGCGAGCGGCGCGACAGAGGTGATGCGGGCGGGGGCTGCATCGGTCAGCCCGAAGGGGCCATATGTGATCGGCAGCAGCCCGTCGGTGGCGGGGGTTGCAAGCAGTTCAGCCACGGGCGCGCGCTCCTTCCGGGTCGAAGAACACAGGGTCGCAGACCTCGCACAGAACCTCGGTCTTGCGCAGCATGTCGGCCAGCTTGACCACCTCGCCATGCCGGGCCCGGCCGTTCCGGAGGAAGCCGAGGCCCAGGTAGCTGTGCATCGTGGGCGACCAGCAGACCGAGGTGACATAGCCCTGGTCGTTCTCGCGCCGGGCCGCCTCGCCCTGGCGGTAAAGATGCGCGCCCGCGAAGATGGCCCGTTCGTGGTCGAGCGGGCGCAGGCCCACAAGCTGTTCGCGGTCCGGGCC
>DAIEJF010000291.1 GCA_027351005.1 Paracoccaceae bacterium
CGCCGCCGCAGCCGGGGCGCGCACGCTCGACGACCTGCGCGCGGCGGTGGCGGAATTCGATCTCTGCGATCTGAAGAAGGGGGCGCGGTCCACCGTCTTTGCCGATGGCAACCCGGCCGCCCGCGTGATGATCCTGGGCGAGGCGCCGGGCCGCGACGAGGACATGGAGGGTCTGCCCTTCGTCGGCCGGGCCGGGCAGTTGCTGGACCGGATGCTGGCGGCCATCGGCCTGTCGCGCCGCTCGCCCGACAGCGAGACCGCGGCCTATATCTCGAACGTCATGTTCTGGCGCCCCCCCGGCAACCGCGAGCCCACGCCGGAAGAGCTGGCGATGGTGCTGCCCTTCACCCTGCGCCACATCGAACTGGTGCGCCCGCAGGTTCTGGTGCTGATGGGCAACACGCCCTGCGGCGCGCTTCTGGGCCGCCGCGGCATCCTGCGGCTGCGCGGCCAGTGGACGCAGGCGCAAGGTTTGCCCGTGCTGCCGATGACCCACCCGGCCTATCTTCTGCGCAACCCGGCCGCCAAGCGCGAGGCCTGGGCCGACCTGCTGGAACTGCAGGCCAAACTTCGGAGCCTGACATGAGCCGCATCGACGAAACCCGCCCCTTCCTGCCCTGCCGCATCGCAGTGCTGACCGTATCCGACACCCGCACCCCCGCCGATGACCGGTCGGGCGACACGCTGGTAGAGCGGCTGACGGCCGCGGGTCACAGGCTGGCCGCCCGCGCCATCGAACAGGACGACCGTGCCGCCATCGCCGCCCGCCTGCGGACCTGGGTGGCCGATCCGGGGGTGGATGTGATCCTGTCGACCGGCGGCACAGGCCTGACCGGGCGCGACGTGACGGTCGAGGCCCATCGCGACGTCTACGAGAAAGAGATCGAGGCCTTCGCCACCGTCTTTACCATGGTCTCGATGCAGAAGATCGGCACCAGCGCGGTACAGTCGCGCGCCACGGGGGGCGTGGCGGGGGGCACCTACCTCTTCGCCCTGCCCGGAAGCCCTGGCGCCTGCCGCGATGCCTGGGACGAGATCCTGAAATGGCAGCTCGATTACCGCCACCGGCCCTGCAACTTCGTCGAGATCATGCCCCGGCTGGACGAACACCTGCGGCGGAAATAGGCCGCGGGCTCGGCCAGCCTGGCGTCATCCGGCCGGGCAGCCGCGCAGTTCGACCGCGCGATCCTGCCCAAGCACCGTGATCGTCAGCTTGGAGCGGTCGAGCACGAAGGGCGCCGCCTCGGAGGGCACAAGATCCGCGCCGGCCACCAGATCGCCGCCGTCGCGCGCGCTGCCGGTGCCCCCGACCCAGACCGCCGGATCGGCCGTTTCGAACAGCGCGGTTTCCTGTCCGCCCTGCGGCGGCAGCGCGATCCGGGCAGTGAGGTGAACCCCGTCCTTGATCGGGGTCACGCTGCAGGTGAACCCCGTCACCCCCGCCTTGTCGGCAGGGGTCGGAACCTTGTCCAGCGCCGCCCGGATGACCGGGTCTGGCGCCCCGGCGCCATCCAGCACCGCGCTCAGCGTCAATTGAACCGGCATGCAGATGTCGTTGCAGACCCCGATATCCACCGTGGCCTTCACCGTCACGGGCTGGCCCGGCGTCTTGGGCGTGAACTCGATGGGCAGCACCAGATCGTGCATGTAGCCCACGCTTTCCATCCCGTTCAGGTCGAACACGGTCGGACGCGGCCAGTGGAACGCGACCTTTTGCAGGTTCAGCGACCCCGACCAGTCGAAGGCCGGCGGAACGCCCGCATCTCCCGGCGACCGCCAGTAGGTTTTCCAGTGGTCCGCAAGGTGCAGATGCAGCGCGGCCATCCGGGTTCCCTCGGGCGTCTGCCAGCCGGGCAGCACCTCGGCCTGCACAACCTCGTCAGGCGACAGGGGCGCCGCAGCGGCGCCATAGGGGACAAGAAGCAGGGCCGCCAGGGCAACGGCAAGGATCGGTCGTGTCATCATCCGCGCAGCATAGGGATCCCGGCTGCAACAGGAAGTCACGATGTGGCGAAACACCGCCGGGCCCGCTTTGCGCGCCCCTTGCGCCGGGCTCGGGCGCCACCCATCCTTGCGCCATGAGCCGCGCCGCCGAATCCATGAATCTCACAGGCAAGTTCCTGATCGCCATGCCCGGCATGGGCGACCCGCGCTTCGAAAAGGCGCTGATCCTCGTCTGTGCCCATTCCGCCGACGGCGCGATGGGGCTGATCGTGAACAAGCCGATGCGCGAGCCCGGTTTTCCCCGGCTGCTGGAGCAACTGGGCATCACCCCCGGCCCCGCCTGCGCAAGCGTGCCGGTGATGTTCGGCGGCCCGGTCGAGAGCGGCCGCGGCTTCGTGCTGCATTCGCCCGATTACGCGGCCGAGGACGGCACGCTGGCGATCGGCGAGCGCTTCGGCATGACCGCGACGCTGCAGGTTCTGGAAGACATGTCACACGGCGCCGGGCCGGATCAGGCGCTGCTGGCCCTGGGATATTCCGGCTGGGGCCCTGGCCAGCTGGAATCCGAGATCGGCCAGAACGGCTGGCTTAGCTGCGATGCGCGCACCGAGATCGTGTTTTCCCGCGATGCCGGGGGCAAGTGGGAACGCGCGCTGAAGACACTGGGGGTTGATGCGCTGACGCTGTCGGCCACCGCAGGGCGGGCCTGATCAGGGGCGCGGCGCCGCCGCCCGTGCCAGCCTGTCGTTGATCGCAAGGCCCAGCCCACGCATCGGCACCGGCGCCACCGCGATCACGCGCCCTGCCGCCTGCGCATCGGCCGCCCGCAGGATATGAAACAGGTTCGCCGCCGCCTCGACCAGATCGCCCGTGGGGGAAAGGCTCAGCTCGGCCGCCAAGGTTTCCGGCCCGAACCCGATCCACAGCTCGCCCGGCCGCGGGGCCGTGACATTCAGCCGCACCGCCGCCCCCGGCGCGTAATGCGAGGCAAGCTGCCCCGGCGCCACGATCCCCGGCCCCGCAGCCGCAAGAGGCGCACCGAGGCAGTCTTCCAGCGCCTCGACGGGGACACCCCCGGGGCGCAGCAGCGTGGGGTCGCCCGACAGGCCCACGATGGTTGATTCCACGCCCACCGGGCAGGCCCCGCCATCCAGCACTGCGCCGATGCGGCCGGAAAGCCCGTCCATCACATGCGCCGCACGCGTCGGGCTGACGCGGCCCGACAGGTTGGCCGAGGGCGCCGCCACCGGCCCGCAGAAGGCGCGCAGCATGGCCTGCGCCACCGGATGCGCAGGCACCCGCACACCGACCGTAGGCAGCCCGGCGGTGACCAGCGGCGAAAGCCCAGCCTCGGGCCGGACCGGCAGCACCAGCGTCAGCGGCCCCGGCCAGAACGCCGCCGCCAGCCGTTCGGCGGCGGGCCCGACCTGGGCCAGAGCGCGCGCGGCATCAAGATCGGGGACATGCACGATCAGCGGATTGAAGGCGGGCCGTCCCTTGGCGGCAAAGATCCCCGCCACCGCGCGCCCGTTGCGCGCGTCGCCGCCGAGGCCGTAGACCGTCTCGGTCGGAAATGCGACCAGCTCGCCCGCCGCCAGCAGGGCTGCGGCGCGGGCCAGCCCTTCGGGCGTTGGCAGAAGCCGTTCTGTCGCGTTGGGGGCTTGCATCTCGTGACGTGGCGTTGAACTTGATCCCGCGGGGGGTCTGCACCAGCTTTTCCCCCAGCGCAGTTCACATACGCGCGGCCGGGCGTAAAGCCAAGCCGCGCCCGGAGGAGAGCCCGATGCCCTATCAGAGCCCGGTCGGAGAGTTCCGATTCCTGCTGGATCATGTGATCGGCTACCCCGAGGTCACCGCCACGCCGCGCTTTGCCGAGGCCGCCGAGGTGACCGAGGCGATCCTGACCGAGGCCGCGAAGCTCTGCGATACCGTGCTGGCCCCGGTGAACCGCAGCGGCGACAAGCATCCGGCCCGGCTGGAAAACGGGGTTGTGCGCACCTCGCCCGGCTATGCCGAGGCCTATGGTGCGATCCGCGACGGCGGCTGGGTCGCCATCTCCTCGACCCCCGAGCATGGCGGAATGGGCCTGCCCGTCACCCTGACCACGGCGGTCAACGACATGATGTCGGGCGCCTGCCTTGCGCTGCAACTGAACCCGCTTCTGACGCAGGGGCAGATCTACGCGCTGGAACACCACGCCAGCGACGAGATCCGGGCCACCTACCTGCCCAAGCTTATATCCGGCGAATGGACGGGCACCATGAACCTGACCGAACCGCAGGCGGGCAGCGACGTGGGCGCGCTGCGCACCCGGGCAGAGCCGAACGGTGACGGCAGCTATGCGATCACCGGGCAGAAGATCTACATAACCTGGGGCGATCACGATCTGGCCGCCAACGTCTGCCATCTGGTGCTGGCGCGACTGCCCGACGGGGGCCCCGGCACCAAGGGGATCAGCCTGTTCATGGTGCCCAAGTTCATCCCCGACGCCGCGGGCAATCCGGGGATGCGCAACAGCCTGAAGGTGGTCAGCCTGGAACACAAGCTGGGCCTGCACGGCTCGCCCACCGCTGTGATGCAGTATGATGGCGCCACCGGCTGGCTGGTCGGCGAGACGCACGACGGGATGCGGGCCATGTTCACCATGATGAACAACGCGCGCCTCGCCGTGGGCGTGCAGGGCGTTGGCGTGGCCGAGGCCGCCTACCAGCACGCGCTGGCCTATGCGCTGGACCGCAAGCAGGGCAAGACCCCGGTCGAGGGCGGCGGCACCATCGTCGATCATGCCGACGTGCGGCGGATGCTGGCCACGATGAAGGCCAAGGTCTTTGCCGCCCGCGCCATCGGGCTGTCCTGTGCGGCGGCGATCGACATGGCGCGCGCGACTGGCACCGCCGAATGGGTGGCCCGGGCGGCCGTGCTGACCCCGATCGCCAAGGCCTATGGCACCGAAGTGGGCATGGATGTGGCGAACGAGGGCGTGCAGGTCCACGGCGGCATGGGCTTCATCGAGGAAACCGGCGCGGCGCAGTTCCTGCGCGACGTGCGGGTGACCGCGATCTACGAGGGCACAAACGGGATCCAGGCGATGGACCTGGTGGGCCGCAAGATGATGGACGGGGGCGAAGCCGCCTGGCGCCTGCTGGAGGAGGTGCAATCCGCCGCCGAAGCCGCCCGCGGGACGCTGGCGCCGCTGGCCAATGCTGTGTGGTCGGCCTCGGAATCGCTGCGCGAGGCGACCGAGGCGATGGTGGCGGCCGGGATGCAGGACCGGTTTGCCGGGGCGGTGCCCTACCTGCACGCCTTCGCGCTGGTGCTGGGCGCCAATTTCCACCTGCGCGCCGCCCTTGCCGAAGGCGGTGCCGGGCCGCGCAGCCGACTGGCCGCGGTATTCATCCACCGGCTTCTGCCGCGCCACGCGGGCCTGCTGGCCGAGGCGCGGGAAGGCGCCGCGGGGCTTTACGCGGTTGGCATCGAAGACCTTTGCGCGTGATGGACGCCGCCGCGATCCGCTATCCGTTCGAGACCCCGCCTGCCGAGGGCGAGGCGGTCGAGGTGGCCGAGGGCATCCTGTGGATGCGCCTGCCGCTGCCGATGAAGCTTGACCACGTCAATGTCTACGCGCTCGATGATGGCGCGGGCTGGACGGTGGTGGATACCGGCTTCGACACCCGCCGCGCCCGCGCGATCTGGGACAGGCTGCTGTCGGGCCCGCTGCACGGCCGCCCGGTGACGCGGGTGATCGCCACCCACCACCACCCCGACCACATCGGTCTTGCGGGCTGGTTCCAGGAACGGGGCGCGGAACTGCTGACGACACGCACGGCCTGGCTTTTGGCGCGGATGCTGGTGTTGGACGTGGAAGAGGTACCAAAGCCCGAAACGCTGGCCTTCTGGCGCGCGGCGGGCATGGACCCGGCGATCTACGCCAAACGTCTGACCGAGCGGCCCTTCAACTTCGCCGACATCGTCAGCCCCCTGCCGCTGGGCTACACCCGGTTGCAGGACGGCAACGGGCTGCGCCTTGCCGGGCGCGACTGGCGGGTCCGCATCGGCCACGGCCACGCGCCCGAGCATGCGACGCTGTGGTGCGAGGACGAGCCGCTGATCCTTGGCGGCGATCAGCTTCTGCCCTCGATCTCGGCCAACCTGGGGGTCTATGCCACCGAGCCCGGCGCCGACCCCGTGGGCGAATGGATTGCAAGCTGCGCCGGCTTCCGCCCGTTCGCGCGGCAGGACCAACTGGTGCTGCCCGGACACAAGCTGCCCTTCACAGGCCTTCCGCTGCGGCTGGCCCAGATGGCCGAGAACCACGAAGGGGCGCTGTCACGCCTGATGGATCACCTGCAGCTTGAACGCACCGCCGCCGACTGCTTCGCGCCACTTTTCAAGCGCGAGATCGGCGAGGGCGAGTACGGGCTTGCCCTGGTCGAGGCGGTGGCCCACCTGAACCACTTGCTCGCCCGCGGGCATGTCCGCCGCCAGCGGCGCGACGACGGCGCCTGGCTCTGGCGGGCCGAGACGCCCGTGCGGGCGTGACAGCCCGGGATGAATCGGGTATGGCACGGAAAAGCCACGCTTAAGGGAGCAGGACTATGGGCGAACACGTTCGCGGTACGATGGATATCCGCAAGCACGAAAAGACCTTCGAAGGCTTCGTGCGCATGGTGGCCTGGGGTGCGGTCGCCATCCTGTGCCTTCTTGTCTTCATCGCACTCGTGAACGGCTGATCCGCTGCTGATGCGCCGCATTCTCACGGGCCTCGTCATCCTTGGCGGGCTTCTGCTGCTGTCGGCCTGCGGCTCGGGGCGCCCTGTGGCCCCGGTGCAGGTGGTGGAGCATGTGCGCTACCACGACGCCAGCCCGCCCAGCCTGACGCTGGTGACATCGATCCGCACCGCGACCGGGGTGGGCGCGCATAGCGCGTTGATCATCAATGCCTCGCAGCGGGTCATCTTCGATCCGGCGGGCAGCTTCCAGGCCAGCATCAACGGCAAGCCGGCGGCACCGCAGCGCGGCGACGTGATCTACGGTGTCACACCAGAGGTGCTGCAGGCCTATCTGACCTTCCAGTCGGGCAAGGGGTTCCACGCGGTGACAATAACCCTGCCGGTCTCGGCCGAGGTGGCCGAGGACGCGCTGCAGAAGGCCGAAAACCACGGCTGGGTGTCGCAGGCGTTCTGCGCCGATGCGACCTCGTCGCTGCTGGCCTCGCTGCCGGGGCTGAACGGCCAGGTGCATACCTCGCTCTTCCCGCGCAAGTTCATGCGCGGTTTCGCAAAGCTGCCGGGCGTCACCGCCATCACCACCTATCAGGACGGGGTCGTCATTCCGAACGGCACGGCGAACAACCCCGACGAACCGCGCGGCAATGCAGCCTTTTCCGACTTCTAGCGCCGCCGACCGGCGGCCATCATGTCGGGCGTAGCCATCCGTCCCGGCGTTCCGGCCGCGCAGCGCAGCGCGGCCGCTTTTCTTTACTGGCAGGCCTTCGCCGAAAAGCTGGGCCGGATTCTGGGGCCCGAACCGCAGGCGCTGGCCTACCTTGGGCGGGTGATGCGTGAAGATCAGGTGCTCTGCGCCTGCGACGCTGACGGCCAGGTGGTCGGGCTGGGCGGGTTCCGCACCGCCGCGGGAGCCTTCGCCATCGGTCGCTGGCCCGACATGGCGGCGGTCTATGGCCACGGCAGCGCGGCGTGGCGCACCGCCGCGCTGCGCATTCTGGCCCAGGATCACGATCCCGCGGCCTTCCTGATCGACGGGCTGGCCGTGGGCCCTGCGATGCGCGGCCGCGGCATCGGTGCCGCGCTGATCGCCGCGCTCTGCGATGAGGCGCGGGCGCGCGGCCATGCCGAGGTCTGGCTGGACGTGGCCGACGGCAACGCCCGCGCGCGGGCGCTTTACGAACGGATGGGCTTTGTCGCCCGCCGCTCGATGCGCACGGGGCTGGTGGGGCCGCTGTTCGGCATCGCCTCGGTCACGCGGATGGTGCGGCCTCTCTAGGCCGCAAGCGAATTGCGCGTGGCCGCCGGTGCGGGAATGCGCTGCAACTCGATGAAGAAGGTCGTGCCCGGCCCGTCGTTCTTCACATAGTCGATCGTCCCACCAAGCGATTCCATCAGCCGCTTGGAAATGTTCATGCCCAGCCCGGTGCCGCTGCTGCGGCGGATGTCGGGCGATTCCACCTGGCTGAATTCGTCGAACACCAGCTTTCGGTGCGCCTCTGCCAGGCCCACGCCACGGTCGATCACCAGAATGCGAACACGCTCTGTGTCGGCATCGATCCGCACGGTGACCGCACCCCCTTCGAACGAGAACTTCGCCGCGTTCGACAGAAGATTCGCCAGCACCTGGTTCAGCCGGTTCCTGTCGGAAGAGACGTAGATCGGTTCGGCGGGAAGTTCGGGCACATAGTTCACGCGGAAACGCTCGCCATAGGGGGCGTTCATGGCGATGGCGCTTTGCACGAAGGCCTGCAGATTGATCTCCTCGAAGGCGAAGGTCATCTTGCCCGCCTCGATCTTCTGAAGATCGAGCACGTCGTTGATCAGATCGGCCAGCCGCGCACAGTTCGATTGCGCGATGCCCAGGATCTTGTCGATCCGCTCGGGCAGCTGGCCCAGCTTGCCAGACCGCGCCAGGATCACCGACCCCAGGATCGATGTCATCGGGGTGCGCAGTTCGTGGCTGACGATCGACAGGAAGTCGGACTTGGCGCGCGAGGCGACCATGGCCTGCTCATGCTCGACCCTCAGCGCCTCGATCTGGCGGCGCTGGGTGATGTAGAGCTTGCGGAAAGCACGCGCACACTCGACCATGAAATAGAAGACGATGATCGCGGTGATCAACTGCGTCCACAGCGGCGAATCAAAGCCCGGCCGGTGCGACACCAGATCGCGGATCGGAATCGCAAGAAAGGTCGCGCCGTAGATCGCCAGTCGAAGGCTGATGACCGAGATGATCTGGTGATTGTGCATCGCCGCAAAGAGCGAGGCGGCGAACAGCAGGAACAGCGGCACGAAATGATTGCCCGGCACCTCGCCGATGCTGATCCAGACTGCGTAGAACGCCACCATTCCCGCGCTGAGAACGGTACCGAGATAGATCAGCAGCAACCGCCAGCGCAGCAAGGGCTTCGCCGCCTGCTCTTCCGCCAGCAGCCGCCGAAAGCACCAGGCGTCAAAGACCTCGGATGACAGCACGAGGATGCCAGACGCCAGCGCAAGGCGCGGGTTGAAGTAGATCGCCCCTACCGCCAGCGCGATGATGAACGACACCTGACGCTGCCAGAACAGCGCGCGACCCACGGCGGCATAATCGCGCAGACTGATGGTCATATCCTGCGACAGCGGTTGCCGAAGGATGCGGTTCAGACCTTGCGAGGTATACTCCACCAGGTTGCGCCAGACCGTCATCATTGCCCCATGCCCCAACGGCCAGACTCCTTCTGACGTTGAGCACCCCGTCATCGCCCGCCAATGGGGCTGAAATTTGACCGCTGCGCGCAACCGCGGCGGGAATCATGACAAATTCCTGCCGTTCAGGGGATTTTCGGCGAAATCGCGATCACAAATTGTCAATCTGAGACTGGATGGCCCCGCCCGACACACTGCGGCGGGGCCAGGATGGCGACCCGAGTCGCCGCACTCAGAACGCGTAGTTCAGCCGCATCCGCACCCCATACGAGGTCTGGTGACTGGCCACGAGCGCGTCGACTTCGGTCCGCAGCGACAGCCTTTCCGAAAGCTGCAGGTCAAGCCCCGCGCCGAAATCCGCGAAAAGTCGGCTGTGCTGGCCCTGCACGGTGAAGCTTCCGCCGCCACCGCCCAGGAAGCTTTGCTGGACCACCGGCGCCCGGCCGATCAACCCCAGAACGCCCAGCCGGAAGGACACCTGCCCGGGTTGCCCGTTCAGCGTGACCTTGCGCCCGAACGACACGAACGGGTTCACGCTGAGCGACAGGTCGTTCAACGAGGCGACATTCATCCCGTAGGCCCCGGCCCCGGTTTCGGAATAGGCGCGCTGGTGCATCCAGCCAAGCCCGAGGTCCAGTGTCGGGTCGATGAAGGTCAGGCCCGTGTCGGTCCGGCTGTTCAGCCGCAGATGCGCCGCCAGATAGCCGCCCTGCGGCTTGCCGGTGGCGGTCTGGGTCGTCCCCCCCGCCGTGAAGCTGCGCGCCGTGCTGGCCGAGAACAGGCCGCCTTCCAGCGAGCCCGCAACCATCATCCGGCCCAGATCCCACTTCATCACCGCGCCCGCCATCCCGCGGGTCACGCTGCCGCCGCCCTGGGCGAAATCGAGCGACGCGGATTCCAAGCTGAACGCATAGCCAAGGAAGGTATCGGGCGCGACCAGCGCCTGCCGCCCCACGGTCAGCCCGCCGACCTTCTCGCGGTAGGCTACGCCTGGCCCGGCGGGCGTATCGCGCTGCGACCGGGCGTAGACCCGGCCCCAGGCACATTCGCCCTCGGACTCGAAATGCAGCGTGCCTGCGGAATCGGTCCGCCCGCAGCTATGCAGTTCATCCGAGAAGGTCAGCCCGGCGAGGTAGCTGGAATCCGGCACGGTCAGCGCCTCGTCGGCCATGTAGCCGTTGCTCAGCGCCAGCAGTGCCGACGGGGTGGGCGCGCCCAGCACATCCTGCGCCAGCCCGGCCAGCAGGCCCTGATCTGCCCCCGCCGGGGGCGAGAACAGCAGGTGATCCAGATAGGCGCCGAAGCTCTGGTGATTGGCGTTCAGCCCGGCATAGCCCCCGGCAAAGCCGCTCAGCGCCCCGTCCCACGGCGTCGGATCAAGCGTATAGCCCAGCACCAGCGTGGTCATGCCAGGGGTGTGGCTTGTGGTGGTCGACAGCGTGTATTGCGCCGTGGCCGTGTTGGTGACGCTCATAAGCGAGGTGTCGAAGCTTTGCGCCGCATCCAGGATGTAGGCCACGCCGGTGCGTTGCAGCGCGCCGCCGCCGACCGGGTTCGGCACAACGATCGGGGCAACATAGGCCACTGGCCCCACCGCCGTGACGGGGAATTTCAGGGTCAGCAGATCCGAGGCGGCAACGCCCGGCGCAACCTGGTTCGCCGGATCGAAATCGACATCATAGATGCTTCCGCCAGTCAGGAAGATCGTGTTCGCCGTGATCGTGGTGGCCGCGATGGTTCCTGATCCGCCGGGCGCGATGGTTCCCTCTTGCCGCACAACGCTGCCGATCCCTTCGATGGTGACCGTCGTGCCGCTGTTGAAGGTGCCGACATTGTCGAAGATGAACTGGCCGAACGAGCCACCCGCGCTGATCGAACTGGCCTGCACCGAGCCCGTCAGGGTGCCCGCATTCGCGATCGAGAAGGCATTGGCGGACTGGACGCTGATCGCGTAGCCCCCCGGATTGGCGGTGGCGATGGTGCCCGCATTGTTGATGGCAGAGTTCGCCCCCCCCGACAGCACCGTGAGCGCGGCGCCCCCGGTTGCGCCGGTGCTGACCGAACCGCCCTGGTTGACGTTGATCGTCACGTCACCCGTGGCCTGGTTCTGGTAGCTGTTGCTGCTGGCAAGGATCCCGGCGCCGCGCTGGCCACCCGCAGAGATCGCCGCATTGACGTTCACGGTGACGGACCCGCTCGTGTTGCCCGATGCCGCGCCCCCCGCGCTCAGCGCCACCACGCCGACTGACCCCGCGCCATCCACGGTGATCGGCGCATCGGCCGTCACCGACACGTTGCCGCCATTGCCGGGCGCATTGCCGCTGCCCACGAAGATCGTGGTCTTTGCGTCATCCTGGGTCGCCGCGATGCCGCCCGAACCGCCAACGGACTGCGCCACGATGCCGTCAGAGGCGACACCCGTGGTATGGATCAGCCCGCCGCTGGACACCGTGACGGTGCCGCCATCGCCCCCTGCGCCGGGGCTCAGCGCGATCGCCAAACCCGCGCCGATGTTCGCGTATTCGCCCGGGTCCGAGAACGCGAGACCGACATCCCCGGCCTTGCCGCCGCCGCCACCCACCGATTGCGCAAAGATGCCGGTGCCGCTGAAGCCCGAGGTGTTCACGATGCTGCCGGTGTTGGTCACCGTCACGGCACCGCCGTTGCCGCCGCCGCCACCGCGGTTCGCGATGGTCAGGGCCGCGCTAAAGCCGGAAGATCCCGCCCCGCCATCGCCACCGCCGCCACCGACCGACTGCGCAAAGATGCCCGTGCCGCCCGCGACGAAGCTGAGCATGTTGGGCACGACGCCCGTGTAGCCGGTGTATTTGGTCGCATCGAAAGTGACAGGCCCGCTGACCGACAGCGCGCCCGCGTTTGTCACCTGCACCGCGCCGCCATCGCCGCCCCCGCCGCCCGAAGCGCCCAGGACGATGTCGATGCTGCTGAACGAGGGCATCACGTTGCTGGG
>DAIEJF010000297.1 GCA_027351005.1 Paracoccaceae bacterium
GCGGCCGTGTTCCGCACCGACAAGACCCTGGCCGAGGGCGTCCGCAAGATGGAGGCCGTCGCCGGCAAGATGGCCGACATCAAGGTGACCGACCGCAGCCTGGTCTGGAACAGCGACCTGATGGAAACGCTGGAACTGACCAACTTGATGCCGAACGCGCTGGCGACCATCGTCGGCGCCGAGGCGCGCAAGGAAAGCCGCGGGGCGCATGCCCACGAGGATTATCCGAACCGTGACGACGTGAACTGGCGCAAGCACAGCCTTGCCTGGGTCGACGGCGCCAAGGTGCGGCTGGATTACCGCCCGGTGCACCTTGACCCGCTGACCCCCGCGGACGAGGGCGGGATCGACCTGAAGAAGATCGCGCCCAAGGCGCGGGTCTACTGACATGCGCGGCCTGATCGCCAGCACCGGACTGACGCTGGCGGCCCTCGTGGCCGCCTGCGGGCCCGTGCCGGTCGACCAGGCCGAGGCCGAATGCTTCCGCCAGGCGCAACTTGCCAGCCGTCCGCGGGGCACCCTGTCGCTCGGCCTCGGCTCGGGCGGCGCCCGCTACGCCGGGGCCGAGGTCGAGATCAGCTCCGATTTCCTCATGCAGCGCGATCCGTCGCAGGTCTACGCGGCCTGCGTCCTGCGACGGTCCGGCCAGCCCCCGCGCATGCCGCTTTACGACAGACCCGATTGGAGGGGATGACCGATGGTTCAGTTCACGCTTCCGAAGAACTCGAAGATCCGCACCGGCAAGACCTGGCCGCGGCCCGAGGGCGCGACGAACGTCCGCAAGTTCCTGATCTACCGGTGCACGCCGGACGATGGCGAAAACCCGCGGGTGGATACCTATTTCGTCGATCTGGACAAGTGCGGGCCGATGGTTCTGGACGCCCTGATCAAGATCAAGAACGAGATCGACCCCACCCTGACCTTCCGCCGGTCCTGCCGCGAAGGCATCTGCGGCTCTTGCGCGATGAACATCGACGGGGGCAATCACCTTGCCTGCATCTACGGGCTGGACGAGATCAAGGGCGACGTGAAGATCTATCCGCTGCCGCACATGCCGGTGGTCAGGGATCTGGTGCCCGACCTGACCCATTTCTACGCCCAGCACGCCAGCATCATGCCCTGGCTGGAAACCAAGTCGAACACGCCGCAGAAGGAATGGCGCCAGTCGATCGAGGATCGCAAGAAGCTCGACGGGCTTTATGAATGCGTGATGTGCGCGTCATGTTCGACCTCGTGCCCCAGCTATTGGTGGAATGGCGACCGCTACCTTGGCCCCGCGGCGCTGCTGCATGCCTATCGCTGGATCGTCGACAGCCGCGACGAGGCCACGGGCGAGCGGCTGGACGAGCTGGAAGACCCCTTCAAGCTGTACCGCTGCCACACGATCATGAACTGCGCCAAGACCTGCCCCAAGGGGCTGAACCCGGCCAAGGCGATCGCCGAGATCAAGAAGATGATGGTGGACCGGGTGGTCTAAGCCATCCTTTCCGCTAGGTTTCGAAAGGCCCCGCCCGGCGCGGGGCCTTTTGCATCGGGGGTCGGCGTGCGCATCTTTGGGATCGATTTCACCAGCCGCCCCACCATGCGCAAGCCGATCACCTGCGCTGCCTGTCGGCTGACGGATGACAGGCTGGTGTTCGAGACGCTGGAGCCTTTTGCCGACTTTGCAGGCTTCGAGGCGTGGCTTTCCCGCCCCGGCCCCTGGGTCGCGGGGCTTGATTTCCCCTTCGCGCAGGCCCGCCGCTTTGTCGTGAATGCCGGGTGGCCCGGCGACTGGGCCGGGCATGTGGCCCATGCCGCCGACATGGGGCGCAGCGGCTTTCGCGCGGCGCTCGAGGCGTACAAGGCACCCCGCCCGGCGGGGGACCGGCAGCATGCGCGCGGCAGAGAGCGGCAGATCGGCGCGGCCAGCCCGCAGACGCTCTATGGCGTGCCGGTCGCGCTGATGTTCTTCGAAGGCGCGCCACGACTTTTGCAGGCGGGCGTCCACCTGCCCGGCCTGCACCCCGGCGACCGGGGCCGCACCTGCATCGAGGCTTATCCGGGCGTCCTGGCCCGCGCATTGCTGGCGGCGGCAGGCCAGCCCGGCCCCTACAAGTCCGAGGCGCGCGCCGCGCAGGACGACGGGCATCAGCGGCGGCGGCGGGCGCTCCTCACGGCCTTGTGCGGCCCCGCGGGGCAGACGCGCATGGGGTTGCGGGTTGAAGCCGATCCGGCGCTGTGCGACGACCCGACCGGCGACCGGCTTGACGCGCTGCTTTGTGCGGTACAGGCCGCCCGGGCCTTGCGGCTGGGGCACACGGACAGCGGGCCGCCCTGGGCCGACCCGCTGGAAGGCTGGATCGCCGACCCCGCCGCGGAACCGGAGCAGTAGCATGGCCCTTTTCCCCGTTGTCATCATCGCCGTCTTCGTCGGCATGTGGCTGATGCGGCGCGGCTCGACGCTGACGCGCGACTGCCGCTGGCGGGCGGATCTTGCTGCCGGGCCGGGGCACTATCGCTGTGCCGCCTGCGGGGCGACCTGCACGGCTGCGAAGGGCGGCCCGAAGGCCTGCCTGCGCCCGTCGTCTTGACGCGGCGCCCCCCGCGCCCCCACCCTGCGGCACCCGCAAGGAGCCGCCATGACCGCCCCCCGTGACGCCCCCCGTGACGCCCCCGCCCTGCTGCGCTTCGACGACATCACGGTGACCCCGATGCAGCGCCACTTTCAGCGGGTGCTGACCGGCGGGCCGATCTGGCCTGCGTTCGAGACCCAGACCGCCGCCCGCCAGTGCCGCCGCGGCGTGCCCGTCGATGTCTGCCCCGCGGCCATGACGCCGGGCGAACGGGTCACCCGCCCCGCCGTCTGGGGCGGAATGCTTGACCGGAACTTTGGTCATCTGGTGGCAGAGCACTTGCCGCGGTTGCCCTTCGCACTGCGGGACCGCCCCGACGATCTCTATCTCTTTGCCGTCGAACGCGGCCAGCGGGCGGCGACCCTGCCGGACTGGATCTGGCAGCTGCTGGCCTGGTTCGACCTGCCGCGGGCGCAGGTGCAGGTGGTGAAGCGGCCCGTTCAGGTGGCAACGCTGCGCGTGGCCCCGCAGGCCGAGGCCCTGCCCGATGTGCCCCCTTCGCCCGGGTATCTGGACCTGCTGGACGCGATCGCGGCCCGCAACCGGCTGGTGCCCGAGCCCGCGCCGCTGGTCTATGTCAGCCGCGCCGGGATGGCGCAGGCGGGCAAGGGCGGGCATCTGGGCGAAGGCTATCTGGTCGACTGCCTGCGTCGGCTGGGGGTGGCGGTCATCGACCCGGTCGCCCTGCCCCTGCGACGGCAGATGGCGGTCTATGCCGGGGCGCGCGTTCTGGTCTTTGCCGAAGGCTCGGCGCTGCACGGGCGCCAGATCCTGGGGCGGGTGGATCAGGAGATCCATGTGCTGCGGCGACGCCCCGGCCGCAACCCGGCGCAGGCCATGCTGGAGCCGCGGGTGCGTCGGCTGACCTATCACGAGACGGTCGCCGCGCAGGTGATGGAACACTCGCAGCGCGGGCGGCCGCGCCCCGCGCTGGCCGCCGCGGTCTATGCCCTTCCCGCGCTGTTTCAGACCTTTGCGGCCCTGGGGGTGGATCTGGGCCGATGCTGGAACCCGCGCGACTACGCGGAATGCCTGCGCACCGATGCCGCGGCATGGCTGACCGGCCGCGGGCTGGCCGGGGCGGCGCTGGCCGATGCCCGCGCCACGCTGGCGGCCGCCGGGGTGGACCTGGCGGCCGAGGGGCCCG
>DAIEJF010000309.1 GCA_027351005.1 Paracoccaceae bacterium
TCTGCCGCGCTTCCCGGACAATCGCCGCCGCTGCTGCCCGCCCCGCAGGCGCCGCGGCCGCAAGGTGCCCCGATCACCGGCCAGCCCCTTCCCGGCAAACCCCTTCCCGGCCAGCCCCTCGCCGGGCAGAGCCCGCAGCCAGTGGCACCGCAAAGTGACCGGGGCAGGCCGCGCCCCGAGGCGGCGCGTGGGCCGGTGCCGCAGGCCCTGCCCTCGCCGGGCCCCGGTGGCACCGCCCGTCCGCTGCCGCTTGCCGTGCAGCAGGGCGCGCTGCGGATCGAACGCCCCCCCGTACCGCGCTACAGCCAGAACCGCTTCGCCCGGTCCGGCGGGTTGACCGATCTGGAGGCCTTCGGGCTTTGCGCGCTGGCGGCGGTCACGCTGGGGGCGCTCCTGTCCAACGGAAACCGCGTGGTCTCGACCCGGGGCGACCGGGTGGTCTATGTGACGCCGCAGGGCGATTATGGCGTCTACCATGACGACGATGCGATCCTGCGTCGCCCGGGCGCCTCGGTCTGGTCCGAAGGGGCCCCGGACGGCAGGGTGCTGACCCGGATCGTCGAGCCCGACGGCACCGTCATCGAGACGTTGCGCACCGCCAACGGCCGCGTGCTGCGCCGCACGGTGACCGATCCCGACGGCCGGCGGGTGGTGCTCTTCGACGATACCGCCGCGGCCCCGCCCGTGCCCGAAATCGCGCAACTGCCGCCGCAATCGCCGGTCGATGTGGTCTATGGCTGGCAGACGACGCCCGACCTGCTGCAGGCCGCCTTCCTGACCCCGCCGCTGTCGCCACCGGGGCGGATCTTCAGCCTCGCGCAGGTGCGGGACATCCCGCAGGTGCGCTATCTGGTGCCAGAGGTCGAAGTCTCGACGCTCGACTTTGCGCCGGGCTCCTCGGCGGTGTCGGCCGAACAGGTACAGGGGCTTGCGACGGTGGCCCGGGTGATGAACGATCTGATTGCCCGGAACCCGGCCGAGGTGTTCCTGATCGAGGGCCATACCGACTCGACCGGCGATCCGGCGCAGAACCTGGCCCTGTCGGACGCGCGCGCCGAGGCCACGGCGATGGCGCTGAGCGATGCCTACGGGGTGCCGCCGCAGAACCTCGTGACGCAGGGCTATGGTGAAACCGATCTGCGCAACCCCACCTATGGCGCAGACCCGGTGAACCGCCACACGATCCTGCGGCGCATCACTCCGCTGCTGCCGCCGGTGGGCCCCTAACGCATCCGACTTTAGGCCCGCCCCGCGCGCCGGGGCTGGCCGATCCGCGCCCCAGACGCCATATTCAGGGTCATGAGCACGCTTCAGCACGACCAGATCCCCGAAATCGCCCTGGCCTGGGCCCGCGAGGGCCGCGGCGGCGCCCTTGCCACCGTGGTGGAAACCTGGGGCAGCGCCCCCCGGCAGGCGGGCAGCCAGCTTGCCATCTCGGGCGATGCGCAGATCATGGGGTCGGTCTCGGGCGGCTGTGTCGAAGGCGCGGTGGTGGCCGAGGCGCTCGACGCGCTCGAGGATGGCAAGCCGCGGCTGCTGACCTTCGGCGTCTCGGACAACGAGGCCTTCGCGGTGGGGCTCGCCTGCGGCGGCACCATCCGCGTGATGGTCGAGCCGGTGGGCAGCGCCCTGCCGCTCGACCTGCTGGAACGCCTGGT
>DAIEJF010000322.1 GCA_027351005.1 Paracoccaceae bacterium
GCGCGGACGCTCGCCGCGGGCAAGCTGGCGCATGCCTTCGCCCAGCGCCCCGGCGGCAACCCCGCCCGCCATCTGGCCCAGCGCCGCAAGCCGCGCGAGGCGCGCCTGCGGCACCTTGCTGTATCGTTCCTCTGCCACGTGACCCCCTGCCCGTCCGACCCGCCATCGGATCTTCATGGGGACATACGCCGGGGCATGGGCGGCGGATCATTGCCCGGCTGCGCTGCGGCGATCGGACAGACGGGGGCAAGGCGTCGCCTGCCTGCGCGCGCTTCGGGATACCCTGTAACGGAAGGTGGTACCGCCTCCCCGGCTCGAACGGGGGACCCCCAGATCCACAATCTGGTGCTCTAACCAACTGAGCTAAGGCGGCTCGCGGGGGCGGTTTAGCGCCGGGGCCGGCGGATTGCAAGAGCCTCGCCGCGGCTCAAAGGGTGATTTCCCAGGTCTGGTCGATCACGTCCTGCCCGAAGTCATGCCCCGCGGTTTCCGCAATCTTGCGGAACCCGTGTGCCGCGTAAAGCGCGACGGCCGCGTGGTGGCTGGCATGGGTCCACAGCACCATCCGGCGATAGCCGCGTGCCCTTGCCCAGTCCAGACATTCGCGCAGCAGCCGCTTGCCAAGCCCAGTGCCGCGCGCTACGGGCTCGACCAGGAACAGCCGCAGCTTGGCCACCTCGTCATCCACCCGCACGCAGAAGATGCAGCCCAGCCGCTCCTGCCCTCTGCGGGCGATCCAGGCGCGTTCGCGGGCGGGGTCGCGGGTGCGGATGTAGGCGGCAAGGATTTCGGCCACCAGCGCCTCGAAACTCGCGTCATACCCCTCTTCCGCGGCATAAAGCACGGCATGCCGCCCGATGATCCAGCCTGCATCGCCGATGGCCAGGTCGTTCAGCGTGATCGTCTGGTGCATGGCGCGGCCTCCGTTCCCGGGCAGCATGGCAGGCGGCCTGCCGCGGTCAAGCGGGCTTGCCAGCCAAACGCTTCGGCGCTACCGAGACGCAAACCGGAGGGCGCCATGAGCATCGACAAGCAAAGCGAAATCGCCGCGAACCTGCAGATCGGGCCGACCACGCTCGGCATGGTGCGGATCTACATCGAGGGCGAGGGCATCGAACTGCCGCTCGACTTCGAGCCCGAAGAGGCCGAGGAAATCGCCGAGGAGTTGCTGGCCGCCGCCAAGATGGCGCGCAGCATGGAGGGCGGCGCCCCCGCGGGCGGGCGGCGCAAGAAGTAGCCTATTCGGCGCCGGTCGCCCCGACCCCCGCTTCTGCCCCCGTCGGCAGCAGACCGCGCGGCCGCGGGTCGCGCAGCGCCTGCAGCCGCAGCGCCGCGTGGCGGGCGAACTTGTGCGCCACCACCTTGCGCCGCGCGGGGGCAAGCCTCGCTTCGGCGGGCATCCGCAGGATCTCTGCGTCATAGCCGTCGGCAATGATAAGACCGGTCTCGGGCGGCAGCAGCTCGGTCGGGAAATCGGCATCCACCGCCCAGAAGAAGCGGTCGCACCAATCCAGATAGCCCTGCCACTTGCGGTCCGAGGTGAAGTCGACCCGCGACGACTTGCACTCGACGATCCAGATTTCGCCCTTCGGCCCCAGCGCCATCACATCAACCCGCAAGCCCGGCGTTGGCACCAGTTCGACAACCGAGGCAAAGTCATGCCCCAGAAGGTGGCGGCAGACACCGCGGGCAAGCAACTGGCCCGGCTGAAGCGGCAAGGAGAGGTCATCAGGCATAGCCACAATTATGAACAAGACGTGAACAAAAGTCCAGCGGGGCGTGTGGGGTGATGGCCCCGACACGGGGCTCGTGCTAAAGGGAAGGAATGGCCAAACCGGCCCTCAGCCGAGAGGAAGCGCGATGCAGGCCCTGCTGATCATCGACATGCAACGCGAGATGCAGCACCGGATCGCGGCGGGGCGCGATTGCGTCAACCCCACCGCGCCGGACCGGATCGCGACGCTGGCCGAAGCCTACCGCCGACGCGGCCGCCCGGTTGTGCATGTCCGCCATCAGGATTCCGACCCCACATCGCCCCTGCACCCCGATGCGCCGGGGTTCCCCCCGATGGACTGCGCGCTGCCCCAGGCCGACGAACCTGTGTTCGTCAAGCGGACCTCGTCGGCCTTCGCCTCGACCGACCTGGCCGCCTGGCTTCTGGCCCGCGGGCTGCATGACGTGGCGGTTTGTGGCGCGGTGGCCGGGTTCTGCGTGAATTCGACGGTGCGCGCGGGGGCCGATCTGGGCTTCCGCATGACGGTGGTCCGCGATGCGGTGATCGGCTTCGATCTGCCCGCCGCGGGCCAGTCGGCACAGGTGCTGTTCGATTCCACCATGGCGCTTCTTGCCGCGGATTTCGCGACGCTGGTCGACAGCGCGGCGTTGCTCGACGGCTAGCCTGCACCGCCCCCCCGCACCGCCCCCCGCACCGCCCCTTGCCGGGCCGCTGCAACGCGCCTATCTTGCCGCTTGGCGGGCTTCTGCCCTTCGCGTGACGGGCCCTTTTCCAGTGGCCGATAAGCTTCTCCGAGGGAGCTGGCTCTGCCAGGATCGTGGTCCTGGTATCTGGCTCCCACCTGGTAATCCAGGCTCTCGGGAAATTCACGCCCGCACGGTTGCCGCGGTTCCCGCCACCCTTCCCCAATCATCGGGCCCGGCACTGCCCGCCCCTGCCCCGCCGGCCAAACGAAGACGGCCCGCGCAAGGGGCGGGCCGTTCGGTCGTTGTCGTCAGCCGATCAGCGGCGGCGGCGGTCCTGCCGCACATCCCTCACCGGAATGGCCACCGGCAACAAGACGCGCGCAGCACTCTGGCGGCGTCCGCCGCGCGGGCCGGTGTCATCCTCTGCCAGCAGCATCACGGCGATGGCAAACTGCACCCCCGCAAAGACCACACCGTTCGACACGAAAAGCATGAGGGCCGCCACCCAGCCCAGATCGGTTTCCAGGATCAGATGCCCCAGCCCCGCGACGTTCATCCAGACCAGCATCGCGCAGAACGCGGCCGAAATGGCAAAGCCGATCACAACGTGGCGGATGTAGAGACGAACCAAGGCAGGCATCACACGACTCCCGTATTTCTTCGCTGCATGCCACACCCGGCGAGACGCATTGTCAAACGCTGTTTGCAACCGCACGACATAATTCTGCGAAAATGCCGTGCATCGCGCAATTTACAGGCCGTCGGGGTGCAGCTCGTGGGCCATGTGATCCAGAACCGCATTGACGAAGCGCGCCTCCTTGCCGTCCGGGAAGAAGGCCTTGGCGATGTCGACATATTCGGTGATGACCACCTTGGGCGGTGTCGTCGACTGGACCAGTTCGGCCCCGGCGCCGCGGAACAGCGCCCGCAGGGTCGGGTCGATGCGATCGATCGGCCATTTGGCCACCAGCGCCCGGTCTGTAAGCTGGTCGATGCGGGCCTGCCAGTTCACCGCGTCGGCCACCAGCTTGCGGAACAGGTCCACATCGCCTTCGGCCATCTCGCCATCCTCGTAGACGGCGCCAAAGCGGTGCGTCTCGAACTCGCGCACGACGGATTCGACCGTCTGGCCGGACACTTCCATCTGGAACAGCGCCTGCACGGCGTAAAGCCGGGCGGCGGACCGCATCTGGCGCTTGTCGGGCTTCTCGCTCATGCGGTCTTCGGGTCCTCTGCAATGCGGATCGGCTCGCCCGCGGGCTTGAAGCCGATGCCTTTGGTCTGGCGCGCCCATTTGCGCGAAAGCGCGATCAGGTGCAAGGCCGCAGCCGCGGCACCGCCGCCCTTGTTCTGCCCCGCGGGGTCTGCGCGCACTTCCGCCTGGGGGCGGTTCTCGACCGTCAGGATGCCGTTGCCCAGGCAGACACCCTGAAGCCCCAGCAAGGTCAGCCCGCGCGAGCTGTCGTTGCATACCGTGTCGTAATGCGTGGTCTCGCCACGGATGACGCAGCCCAGCGCGACATAGCCATCATAGTTCGCCTGCCGTTCCGCCAGCGCCACCGCCGTGGGGATCTCCAGCGCGCCCGGCACCTCGACCAGATCATGTTCGGCCCCTGCCGCCAGCAAGGTGGCGCGGGCGCCCGCGATCAGGTTGTCGGCGATGTCCTTGTAATAGGGTGCCACGACGATCAGCAGCTTCACCGGCCGGTCGAAGGTCGGCAGCGGCAGCGTGTAATGGATTTCGGTACCGGCCATGGCCTACTCCTTCGGGATCGGGCGGGTGCCGACGATCGACAGCCCGTAGGCCTCGAGCCCCACCACCTTGGGCGTGGGCGAGTTCGTCAGCAGCACCAGCTCGGACAGGCCCAGCGCCGACAGGATCTGCGCCCCCACGCCGTACTGCCGCAGCGTCTGCGGCGAGGCGGTGTCTTCGGACACGATCTTCATCTGGGTGTCGCGCAGCAGCACCAGCGCGCCGCGACCCTCACGGGCGATCAGCTTCATGGCGTGACCGAATTCGGCCGCCCGCCCCGCGCCGCCCAGGCCCACCACGTCCAGCAGAGGGTCCAGCGTGTGCATCCGCACCGTCACCGGGCCGGGCGCCCGCAGGTCGCCCTTGATTAGCGCGATATGTTCGGCGCCTTGCGCGGCGTCGGTATAGATCCGCATCGCCCATTCGCCGCCGAACTCGGAATGCACCATGCGTTCCTGCGTCACCCGCACCAGGTTGTCGTGACGCCGACGATAGGCGATCAGGTCGGAAATCGTGCCGATCTTGACGCCGTGTTTCTGCGCAAAGGTCACCAGATCGGGCAGCCGCGCCATCGTGCCATCCTCGTTCATGATCTCGCAGATCACACCCGAGGGATTGAGCCCGGCCAGGCGGCTGACATCCACCGCGGCTTCGGTATGGCCCGCGCGCACCAGCACGCCGCCGTCGCGCGCGCGCAGCGGGAAGATGTGGCCCGGCGAGGCGATGTCGGCGGCGCCCTTGGTGGGATCGATCGCAACCGAGACGGTGCGCGCCCGGTCGGCCGCGGAAATCCCCGTGGCAATCCCTTCGACCGCCTCGATCGACAGCGTGAAGGCCGAGGAATGCCGCGACGAATTCTTGCGGTCCATCAGTTGCAGGCCAAGCTGGTCGACCCGCTCGGCCGTCAGCGCCAGGCAGATCAGCCCGCGGCCGTGCATGGCCATGAAGTAGATCGCCGTCGGCGTGCACATCTGCGCCGGGATCACCAGATCGCCCTCGTTCTCGCGATCCTCGTGGTCGACCAGAATGAACATGCGCCCATTGCGGGCGTCCTCGATGATCTCCTCGACCGAAGAGATCGCGTCGGAATATTCGGTCTTCTTGCTCGTGCTCATCGGTGGGCCCTCCGCTTGGCCCCGACCTAGCGCAAGCGCGCCCCGAAGGCCAGAGGCGCGGCGGGTGCCGCCCGGCGCATTCGCGCGCGGGGCCTGTGCACCGGGGTCAGACCGGGGCGAAGTAGCGTTCCGCGGGGACGTAGCCCGCCAGCCGCCCGGCCGCGCACCAGTCGCGTTCCAGGCCGTGCTCGCCCACCAGCAGCACGCGGTCGGGCGGCA
>DAIEJF010000023.1 GCA_027351005.1 Paracoccaceae bacterium
CCGGCATCGCCAGTGCCGCGACGGCGGTGGTGATCGGCCATGTCGCGGGCGGCACGAAGACGATCCGCGTGGGCTCGGGCGGGATCATGCTGCCCAACCACGCGCCGCTGATGGTGGCCGAGCAGTTCGGCACGCTGGCCACCCTTTATCCCGGGCGGATCGACCTTGGTCTGGGGCGCGCACCGGGCACCGACGGGGCGACGATGCAGGCGCTGCGGCGCGGCTTCGACGGGGCCGACCATTTCCCGCGCGACGTGGTGGAGGTGATGGGCTATCTGGGCGATCCCGATCCGGCGGCACCGGTCAAGGCGGTGCCGGGGGCCGGGACGCATGTGCCGGTCTGGATCCTGGGCTCCAGCCTTTATGGTGCGCAGCTTGCAGCCTATCTCGGGTTGCCTTACGCCTTCGCTTCGCATTTCGCCCCGCAGGCGCTGGACGAGGCGGTGGAGATCTACCGCCGCACCTTCCGCCCCTCGGCCAGCCTTGCGCGGCCGCATTTCATGCTGGCGATCAATGTCTTCGCCGGCGAGGACGATGCCGAGGGGCGCTATCTGCGCACGTCGCAGCAGCAGGCCTTCGCCAACCTGCGGTCCGGGCGGCCGGGCAAGCTGCCCCGGCCGGTGGAGGATGTGACGACGGTGGTCGAGCCCGCCTACCTGCGGATGGCCGACGGGGCGCTGGCGGTGCAGGCCTGCGGTGGCCCGGCCACGGTGCGGTCCGCGCTGGCGGGCTGGATCGCGCGCTACCGGCCCGACGAGGTGATCCTGACCGGCGCGATCCACGACCAGGCCAAGCGCCGCCGGTCGTTCGAGATCGCCGCCTCGGTCATGGACGAGATCGCGGCGGCGGCCTAGCTAGAGGGCCTGAAGCCCGCGGGGCAGGTGGTTCATCGGGGCGGGGCCCTGGGGCGTGACGAGAATCTGGTCCTCGATGATCATCCCGCCCAGGCCGGTGACATAGCAGGGGCATTCAAAGGCCATCACCATCCCGGGCTCCAGCACCTCGGTGCTGTCAGCGGCAATGAAGGGCCAATCCTCGCTGCCCGGACCGGTGCCGAGACTGTGGCCGAAATGGCCGCGGCTGAAGCCGGGAAAGCCTGCGGCGCGGATGGCGGCTGTGGTGGCGCGATGCACCTCGGCCAGCGGTGTGCCGGGGGTCAGGCAGGCGAGCCCGGCGGCAAAGCCCGCCTCGAGCGCGGCAAAGAGGTCGGCCTGCTGCGGGGTCGGGGCGCCCAGCACGAAGGTGCGGCCGCTGTCCGAGGTATAGCCCGCCATCACCGTGCCCACGTCGACCTTGACCAGCGCGCCGGGTTCCACCACGCCGCCTGCGCCCCAGGGATCGGGGCCGACCGAGATGTAATCCCAGGCGCCGGTCATCGGCGCCGTGCCCCGGTTTGCGGCGATGGCCGCGGCCCAGGCCTGCGACAGCGCGGCCCGTGTGACGCCGGGGGCGATCGCGGCCCGCACCGCGGCGATGCCGGTTTCGGCCAGCGTGACCGCCTGCCGCAGCAGGGCGATTTCCTCTGGGCCTTTGACCATCTTCAGCCGCCCGATGACCGTCGATCCGTCGACCAGTTCCGCGCCGGGCAGGGCGGCGGCCAGCCCCGGCCAGTCGGCCGCCGAGATCGCGGCCATCTCGACACCCACCCGCCCACGGGCCAGGCCGCGTTCGGCCAGCGCCGCGGCCAGATGGCGCCAGCAGGCGGCGGCATCGAAGGTCGTGGGGCGGGCAAAGCCTTGGGCGCGGCCTTCCGCCGCCCAGGCGGCGGCGAAAGCGGCGGGGGCGGGCAGCGCGGGGTCGGCGCCGCGCAAGTCGGCGGTTTCCACCCAGATCGGGGTTTCGCGAAGGTCAGCGATGGGGCTTTGCGCCCGGAAGGCGGGGGCGAACAGATCGCTTGCCACCGCGGTTTCGGGCAGGCGGGCATCGGCCGGGACCAGCACGGCGACCGCGCCCGCGCGGCGCCACATGGTGGCAACCCCCGGCTCGGCGCCGGTCGCGTAGCGGAAGCTTTCGGGCGACAGAAGGATCAGCGCATCAAGCCCCGCCGCCGCCATCAGGGCCTCGGCGCGGGTGCGGTTCAGGTGGGGCATCGGGCTCTCCGTTCGGCTGGCGGGCAGAGTAGCGGCCCCACGGCGCGAAGCAAGACGGGGCCGGGCGGCCGCGCGGTGGCCACCCGGGTTGTCGGGTCCGGGGCGTCGCCCGGTCCGCCCGCCCCTTACGCGGCTTTGGGCGTCAGCCGCACGGCGGTGCCCCAGGGGTCTGCCAGCGTGCTGGCCCCGGTGCGGGCGAGGGTGGCGGCAAGCGCCTCGGGCTCGGCGCAGATCTCCAGCTCGGCCAGGCCGGTCGCGGGGTAGCTGCGCACCCCCGCACCGCGGCTGTTCCAGATATTGGCGCCAAGATGGTGATGATAGCCGCCCGCGCCGAAGAAGCTTGCCCCCGGGTAGCGGGTGGTCAGCGCAAAGCCCAGCGTGTCGCCGTAGAAGGCGTCGGCCTCGGGCAGGCTGCCCACCTGCAGGTGGACGTGGCCCACCACCATGCCTGCGGGCGCCCCGGCCCAGGGGGCGGTTGCGGCCCCGGCGACATCATCCAGATCCAGCCGTGCCGTGGTCATGGCGATGGCACCGTCCTTCATCGGCCACTGGTCGCGGGGGCGGTCGACATAAACCTCGATCCCGTTGCCTTCGGGGTCCGACAGATAGATCGCCTCGCTGACCCAGTGGTCCGATGCCCCTTCCAGCCGCACCCGGTTGCCTGCGGCGTGGATCAGCCAGCGGCCAAGGTCATCGCGGGAGGGCATCAGGAAGGCGGTGTGGAAAAGCCCCGCCTCTTGCGGATTGCGGCGGCGGGCGGCCGTGTCGGCGCGCAGTTCCAGAAGCGGGGTGCTGCCCGCGCCCAGCACCGCCACCCCGCCCGATTGCGACAGGGTATCAAGACCCAGCACACGGGTGTAGAAGGCGGCGACCTGCGCAAGGTCGTTGACGGTCAGGGCGACGCGGCCGATTTCAAGCGGGGCGCTGGCGGTGCTCATGGCGTTCTCCTTTCCGCTCAGGCGGATTTTTCGGGGGTCAGGGCATAGCTGCCGCCGCCCAGCAGCGACTGTACCACCAGGGCCACGATCCAGAAGCCCGGATATTCCCAGCCGCCATTCGGGTTCGAGAACATGAAGCCCGCCTGCCAGTGGACCGTCACGATGGCGCCCAGCAGGATCGGGATCAGGGCCAGCGCGACGAGCCGGGTCCAGAGGCCCAGGATCAGGGCAATGCCGCCGACGACCTCGGCCACCATGTCGAGCCAGGCGAGGGCGGGTGGCAGGCCGAGGCTGCCGAAGAAGGCGACGGTGCCCGCCGGGGTGAAGACAAAGAGCTTCACGCTGGCATGGACAAGGAACAGCACCCCCAGCGTGACGCGCAGGATCAGCGCGGCATGGGCGGCATTGGTCGCGGGGCGGAAGGCGAGAGAAGAGGTGGTCATCGGTCGGTCCTTGAAGCGGGCGCCGGGATGGCGCGACCTTCGCTAGATGGCCGATTCCTTGACGGAAGATAATTCCGGAAAATCGAAGATCATTCCTGCCCGTCCGGAAGGAATGGCGGAGGCAAGGACGCCCATCCCGGCTGGCGGGCAAAGTGATCGGCGAGGAAATCCACCAGCACCCGCACCCGGGCAGCCAGATGGCGGCCGGGCGGATACATGGCGTAGAAGCCGAAGGCGGGGCTTTCGTACCCGGCCAGCAGCCGCACCGTGGCGCCGCGGGCAAGGCTGTCGGCGGCGACGAAATCGGGCACATGGGCGATCCCGAGCCCCGCTTCGGCCGCCATCACGCAGGCTTCGGCATTCGAATAGCTGAGCCGCCCCTGCACCTGCACCGTGACCGGCCCGCCGGGCCCCCCCAGACGCCAGGCGGTGGGGGTGCGGAAGTTCGTGTCGATGATGCAGGCATGGGCCGCAAGGTCGGTCGGCACCCGGGGCGCCGGATGCCGGGCCAGGTAGGCGGGCGCCGCGATCACCACCACGCGGGTGTCGCACAGCTTGCGGGCGATCAGGCTGCTGTCATCCTCGGCCCGGCCAGAGCGGACAGCCGCATCAAAGCCTTCGTCGACCAGGTTCACCACGCGGTCGGTCAGGCTGACCTCCAGGAAGATGTCGGGATAGCGCAGGGCAAAGGCGTTCAGCGCGGCGGCAAGCTGCATGGTGCCGAAGGTCAGCGGCGCCGTCAGCCGGACCCGGCCGCGGGGGCTGCGGGCGGCGTTCTTCACCGCGTCCTGCAGCGCGTCGAATTCCTCCACCAGGCTGCGCAGCCGGTCGAAATAGCTTTGCCCGGCCTCGGTGGCGGACACCGCGCGGGTGGTGCGGTTCAGCAGGCGCACGCCCAGATCATGTTCCAGCCTCTGCACCAGCTTCGAGGCCTGGCCGGAACTTGTGCCCAGTCGCCGCGCTGCCGCGGCGAAACTGCCGGTTTCCATCACCGCGCAGAACATGCGCTCGGCTTCCAGACGATCCATCGGTTCCCCTGCGCGCGCGCCCCCCAGGCTCTTCAATGCCCGAAACCGCGCCGCGGGGGAACCCTCCCGCGGCGCGGCCGGGCGCCGTTGGCCTACCGGGTTGCCCCGGTGGGGATCAGGCTTTCTGCGGCGCCTTCATCAGTCCGACATTCACGTCAAGCACCACCTGCTTGCCTGCGCGCAGCACGTCGACCTTGGCCTTGGTATCGGGCGCCGTCATCGCAACGGCGCGGGGCAGGTCGTTCAACTGCTTGATGTCGGTGCCGTCAAAGCTGGTGATGATGTCACCGCGCTTCATCCCCGCCTTGGCGGCCGGGCTGTCGGGGTTCACGGCCGCGACCATCGCGCCCATGGGCTTGTCCATCCCCAGCGCCGCCGCGATGTCGGGCGTCACGGCCTGCACCTGAACCCCCAGCCAGCCGTGCTCGGCCTTGCCGCCGTGCTCCAGTTCGGCCACCACCTTCTGCACCACATCCGACGGCACGGCGAACCCGATCCCGACCGATCCGCCGGTGGGCGACAGGATCGCGGTGTTCATCCCGATCACCTGGCCTGCATCATCAAAGAGCGGCCCGCCCGAGTTGCCCTTGTTGATCGCGGCGTCGGTCTGCAGGAAGTCGTCATAGGTGCCCGACCCGATGTCACGTGCCTTGGCCGAGATGATGCCGTGGGTCACGGTGCCGCCCAGGCCGAAGGGGTTGCCCACCGCCATCACATCGTCGCCCACGCGGATCGCCTTGGACGACCCGAAGGCCACCGCGGGCAGCGCATCGGGGCTGTCGACCTTGATGACCGCCACGTCGGTCACCGGGTCGGTGCCGATGACCTTGGCATCAAAGCTGCGCCCGTCCTCCAGCGTCACCTTGACCGAGGTGGCGCCTTCGACGACGTGATTGTTGGTGACGATGTAGCCCTTGGGGTCGATGATGAAGCCCGAGCCAACCCCGTGCATCATCGGCTGGCGCTGGGCCTGCTGGCCGTCGCCCTGGTTCGGGTCGCCCTGTTGCGGGAACGGAAAGCCGAACTGCTGGCTGAATTCCTTGAACGGGAAGCCCTGGGATGACATCGCGCTGTCGCCCGGGGCCTTCGAGGTCACCTCGATGAATACGACCGAGGGCGCCACCTTGGCCACCAGATCGGCATAGCCGCCGGGCGGCGAGGCCATCGCCGTGCCGGGCAGGACGGTCAGCGCGCCGGATGCAGCCAGGGCCGCGGCAAGGGCGAAACCGGCAACGCGGCGGCGCGACGGAAGGGGATGCGTCATCGGGAAGTCTCCTCTGATCTGTGCCGGGTCTCTGCCCGGCGGGATGGGAAACAGATGCGCATGCCGCCTCGCAGCGTCCTCTCGGGTGGATTACAAATCTGCAAGGAAGGGTCACGGGCGTGTGTGTGCCGTTGCAGGACCGCGCGGGGCGGCGCAGGTTCGGCCGGGAAAGGAGATCGCGATGCGCATCCTTGTGGTGGAAGACGATCGGACAACGGCCGACTACATCTCTGAAGGCCTGCGGCAGGAAGGCCACGCGGTGGACGCCCTCGCCCAGGGGCGCGAGGCGCTGGTGCGCGCCACGACCGAGGATTACGACGTGCTGGTGGTGGACAGGATGCTTCCGGGGCTTGACGGGCTGTCGCTGGTGAAGGCGCTGCGGGCCGCGCGGGTGGCGACGCCGGTCCTGTTTCTCACCTCGCTCGGCGGGGTGGATGACCGGATCGAGGGGCTGAACGCGGGCGGCGACGATTACCTCGTGAAGCCCTTCGCCTTTGGCGAGTTGTCGGCGCGCGTCGCGGCCCTGGCCCGCCGCCCGCGGATGCAGGAGGCGGTCACCGAACTGGTGGCGGGCGACCTGCGGATGGATCTTCTGGCCCGCCGCGTGACCCGCTCGGGGCAAGAGATCGACTTGCTGCCCCGGGAATTCGCGCTTCTTGAACAGCTTTTGCGCCGCAAGGGGCGGGTGCTGACACGCACCATGCTGCTGGAATCGGTCTGGGACATCCGCTTCGATCCGCAGACCAATGTGGTCGAGACCCATGTCAGCCGCCTGCGCGCCAAGATCGACAAGCCGTTCGAGACAGAACTGATCAAGACCGTCCGCGGCGCGGGCTACCGGATCGAGGGGTGACCGATGGCCCGGCTTGGTCTGCCCGCGCTGCGCCGATCGACCCCCGTGCGGCTGGCGGCCTTTCTGGTCGCGCTGTTCGCCTGCGTCAGCCTGCTGAGCTTTGGCGTGACCTATCTGGTGATCCGCAACCGGCTGGAAACCGGGATGCGCGCCGATCTGGAACAGACGATGGCGGGATTTTCGGCGGCGCCCTCGGCCTCGGCGCTGGCCGCGCTGATCGCCAACCAGGGCGCGGTCACCGATCCGTCGCAGCGCATCCTGACCTATCTGGCCCCGAACGGGCAGGTGTTCGGCAACGTGGCGCTCAGCCGGGGGCCGGAGGGGTTTCTTTATATCGACCTCGGCCCCAACCCGACCGGGGCGCGGCGCGACTATCTGGGGCTTGCGGGAAACTTCTTCGGCGGGCAGTTGATCGTGGCCGCGAACCGGGCGCCGGTGACGGCGCTGGCCACGACATTTCTGGACGTGCTGCTGGCCAGCCTGCTGCCCACCATCGTCATCGCGATCGGCGGTGGCTTGTACCTTGCGCGGCGCAGCCGGGCGCGGGTGGACCGGATCGTGGCCACGCTCGACCGGCTGTCGTCGGGCGACCTTTCGGCGCGGGTGGTGCCGATGCCGGGGGCACATGACCTGGCGGCGATCGGCGAGGGGGTGAACCGGCTTGCCGTTCGCCAGGAAGCCGCGACCGAGGCACTGCGGCAGGTGTCTGCCGACATCGCGCATGACCTCAAGACGCCGATCCAGCGGCTGGCGGTGCAACTTGACCGGCTGGCCGCGGCCGATGGGATGCCCGAGGCGGGCGCGGCCCTGGCGGGCGAAGCGCGCGAGGAGGCGTCGCGGATCGTGGCGACCTTCCAGTCGCTTCTGCAGATCGCCCAGATCGAGGGCGGCAGCCCCAAGGCGCGGTTCGCGCCGGTGGATCTGGCCGAGGTGGCCCGCACCTTCGCCGAGATCTACGAACCCGCCGCCGATGACGCTGGCCAAAGCCTGACGCTGCATCTGCCCGGCGGCCCCGTGACGGTGCAGGGCGACCGCAGCCTTCTGGGGCAGGCGCTGGCCAACCTGATCGAGAACGCGCTGCGCCACACCCCGCCGGGCAGCCGGATCACCGTGACGCTGCACGGGGGCGCCCAGCCGGTGCTGGAGGTGGCCGACACCGGCCCCGGCATCCCCGCGGCCGAGCGGCAGAACGTCCTGCGCCGCCTCTACCGGCTGGAACGCAGCCGCACGACGCCCGGCAGCGGCCTGGGCCTGGCGCTGGTGGCGGCAATCGCCGACCTGCACGGCGCCGCGCTGACTCTGGACGACGCCGCGCCGGGGCTGGTGGTGCGCCTGGCCTTCGGGCGGGCCGACAGCGCGCCCTAACGGCGGGCGCAAGACCCCGTCTCAGCCCCGCAGCGCCAGCCCGATGCGATGGCGCACCGGCCGCTCCTCGGCGGCCAGCGCGCGGGTCAGCGCGGTCAGGTCGGCCTCGGCGCGGTGCAGCCGGTCGACCAGCGTCAGCAGCAATGCCAGCGTATCGTCGGGGATCTCGTAGGCCTCGCACAGCTCGCAGGCCAGCCGCAGCCGGGCCTGTTCGCCCGGTCCGAAGGCGGGCCCGCGGCGTCCCTGCACGGGAACCACCACCTCGGCCGCGATCCAGGCCCTCAGCCGCGCGCGGCTGATCGGCAGGTCGGCCAGCACCTCATCCTCGCCCTTCAGGCTCATGGCACCATTCCTTTCCGCGGCGTTTCTGTGCGGCTCGCCCGCCATTCCTCCATGAAGCGCAACAGCCGCTCGTCGGGATGCGCGGGCACCACGACCGAAAGCGTGACCAGCTGATCGCCGCGGTCCGTGCGGCCCGGAACCACCGTGCCGCGGCCACGCAGCCGCAGCACGCGGCCCGAGCTTGCGCCCTTGGGGATGGTCAGGCTCACCGGCCCGTCAATCGTCGGCGCCTCGACCTTGGCGCCCAGCACCGCCTCGTCCAGCGTGATCGGCAGGGTCAGATGGATGTCGGCCCCCTCGCGGCGGAAATGCGGATGCGGGCGGACCAGAAGGGTCACCAGCGCGTCCCCCGACGGCCCCCCGCCGAACCCCGGGCCGCCATGCCCGCGGAGCCGCAGGGTCTGGCCATCGGCGGCCCCGGCGGGGATTTCCACCTCCAGCCGGGCGCCGCCGGGCAGCTCAAGCCGCCGCCGGGCGCCACGCGCCGCGTCAAGAAAGGCCACCTCGAGCGTGAAGCGCAGATCCGTCCCGGGCGCTTGGAAGCCCGCGCCACCCCCGCCCGCGCCGCGATGGCGCAGGAACTCGGCAAAGATCTCGGCCGGGTCCACGCCTTCGGGGAAGCCCTGCGACCCGCCGTGGCGCCTGTCGGCAAAATCGCGGTAGTTGGGTTGCCGCGGGGTCTCCTGCCCGCTTGCGTCGATCTCGCCCGCATCGAACCGCGCGCGCGTCTCGGCATTCTTCAGCAGGTCATAGGCCGCCGACGCAGCCTTGAACCGCGCCTCGGCCCCGGCATCGCCGGGGTTCAGGTCGGGGTGGCTTTCGCGCACCAGCTTCTTGTAAGCGCGCTTGATCTCGGCCTCCGTCGCCGTTTTCGTCACGCCAAGCGCGGCATAGGGGTCGCCCGCCATCGCTGCCTCCGTCGCCCGGGCCCATCCTTGCCCGACGCGCAAAGGAAAACCCGGATCGGGCCGCTCCTGCGTTGATCTGGCGCAAAGGCTGCCCGCGGGCAGGCCCTCCACGCTGCGCCTGCTCCCATTTTCGGTCCGCAAATATCCTCGGGGGGGCCGGGGGGCAGACAGCCCCCCGGCGGCCTGCCGCACTCAGACCGTGTGCAGGTAGAGATCGTAATCCACATCCGCGATGGTGCGGTTCACCCGGGCATATTCGGCCGCCTTGATGGCGGTGAAGGTGCGGTGCATGTCCTCGCCCAGCGCGTCTTTCAGGAAGGCCGAGCCCTGCGCCGCCACGATGGCCGACCGCCAGTCGACCGGGATCGAAAGCCCCCCGTCGCCCGCGTCATAGCCGTTGCCGGTGGTTTCGGGGCCCGGGTCGATCCGGTGGGCCAGCCCGTGCCGGATGCCCGCCAGCACGGTCGCCGCCACCAGGTAGGGGTTTGCATCCACGCCCGCCGGGCGGTGTTCGACCCGCCGCGCGGCCTTCGAACCCGCCGGGATGCGCAGCGCCACCGACCGGTTGTTCACCCCCCAGGTGGGCGAGACGGGCGCATAGCTCTGGTTGGCGAAGCGGCGCCAGGAATTGGCGTGCGGGGCGAAGACCAGCATGGATTCGCCCATCGTGGCGCGCAGGCCGCCGATCGCGTGGCGGATCGTGTCGGTCCACTGCCCCTCCACCTCTTCGGTGAAGACGTTCCGCCCGGCCGCGTCGCGCAGGCTGACGTGGAAATGCATCCCCGAGCCCGCGTAGCTTTCCACGGGCTTCGCCATGAAGCAGGCCGTGACCCCATGCAGCCGCGCCTGCAACCGCACGATGCGCTTCAACCGCATCAGGTCGTCGGCCGCCTGCATCACGTCGTCGCGGTAATGCAGCGTAAGTTCGTATTGCCCCGGGGCATATTCGGAAATCAGCGTCTCGGCCCGGATCCCGGCCTGTTCCGCCGCGGCATAGATGGCCGAGAACAGCGGCACCATCCCGTGCAGGTGGTCGACCGAATAGACCTCGGTCTTGGTCGAGGGGCGGCCATCAAGCACGGCGCGGGCGGGCTGCACCCGTCCGTCGGGGCCGCGCTCGTTCGACAGCAGGAAAAACTCCAGCTCGAAGGCGGCCGAAGCATGAAGCCCCTCGGCTGCCAGAAGGTCGGCCTGCCGTTGCAGCGCATGGCGGGGGTCCGAGGTCATCTTCTGCCCGTCGAGGTGATACATCGACATGAAGACTTCGCCCCGTGGCGGGGTGGTGCCGTGCAGCGGCTTCAGGGTGCCCGGGATGGGCCAGGCCCGCAGGTCGCCATCGCCCTGGTCCCAGATCAGGCCGGTCTCGTGAACGTCCTCGCCGCAGATGTCGAGGCCCAGGATCGAGATCGGCAGGTGCCGGCCGCCCTTGTAGAACGCCGCCAGCTCATGCCGCCGGATGATCTTGCCCCGCCCGATGCCGTTCGAATCGTGCAGCACGATGTCGAACGCTTCAATCTCGGGGTGAGCGGCCAGAAAGGCCTCGGCCTCGGCGGGGGTGGAACCAGAGGGGCTGTGGATCATGGCGGTCACGCGAAAAGCTGGGTCAGCA
>DAIEJF010000096.1 GCA_027351005.1 Paracoccaceae bacterium
CGGCGCGGCGTGTCCGCGGGCACAAGCCCCGCGGTCAGCACCCGGGTCATCGGATGGTCGGGCGCCGCCTCGCAATAGGTGGCCAGCATCACCCGGATCGCCTCGTGCGGGTCGACCGCGGGCAGGCCCAGCGCCCAGTCCATGAAGATCGAGCGGCATTCGCTTTCGGTGATGCCCTCGATCCGGTACGCCTCGCGCATCAGCCCCTTGGGGTCCACCTCATCCGCGCGCATCATCCGCCTCCCCATCCGGTGCCTCCTGCGGGCTGAGCCTGCGCTCCACCACCGCCGCCGCGGCCGTAGTCACCGCGGCCAGCCGCGCGGCCAGGCTGTCCATGTCCGGGGCATCGGTTTCCCGCAGGATCATCGCCCGTGCTCCGCCCCCGAGCGACTCGACCGACGTGTTCCCCAGCAACTTCGTAGCACATCGCAGCCGCCAGCAGAGCCGGTATGCGGCAAGAAGTGCCGCTTCCGCGTCATCCGGCAAGAGCCCCGCCCGCGCCCCGGCGCGCAACTGCGGCTCGACCGCGCGTGCAGGGGCGCCGGATTGCAAGGCCAGCATCTGCGCCAGAAGCTCGATGTCCATCAGCCGCCCGGGGCCGCGCTTGGCATCCCAGAAGGCCGCCGCCCCCTGCGCCGCGGCAAGCCGGGCACGCATGTCGGCCACGTCTGCCACCACCGTCGCCCCGCCACTCTTTTCGGCCAGCAGCGCCCGCCGGAAGGCTTCGACCTCGGCGCCAAGCACCCCGTCGCCCGCCAGCACCCGCGCCCGGCTCAGGGCCAGATGTTCCCATGTCCAGGCGTCGCCGCGTTGGTAATCGCGAAACGCGGCGAAGGAGGTCGCAACCGGCCCCTGCCGCCCCGACGGCCGCAGCCGCATGTCGACCTCGTAAAGCCGCCCCTGCGCCATCGGCACGGTCAGCGCGGTGACCAGCGCCTGGGTCAGCCGGGCGTAATAGGCACGCGCGGCCAGCGGGCGCGGGCCCTCAGAGGCCTCGACCCCCGCAGGGTCATAGATGACGATCAGGTCAAGGTCGCTGTCGGAATGCAACCGCCCGGCACCCAGCGACCCCATGCCCAGCACCACCGCCCCCCGCCCCGGCGGGGCGCCGTGCTTGCGGGCGAACTCGGCCACGCAGGGCGGCCAGAGCGCGCCCACCACCGCCGCCGCCAGATCGGCATATTGCCCGCCCGCCTCGAAGGCGTCGATCAGCCCGCGCAGGTGATGCACGCCGATGCGGAAGTGCCATTCCTTCATCCAGGCGCGCGCGGCGTCGAGCTTGCGTTCATAGTCGGCCGCCTCGGCCAAGGCGGCGGCCAGCGCCGCCTGCAGCGCCGCGCGCCCCGGCCAGGGGGCAAAGAAGGCGCCGCCGATCACCGCATCCAGAACGCCCGCATTGCGCGAGAGGTAGAGCGCAAGCGTCGGCGCGGTGGCGGCGATGTCGACGATCAGGTCGATCAGCTGGGGGTTGGCCTCGAACAGTGCGAAAAGCTGCACCCCCGCGGGCAGCCCGGCCAGGAAGCCGTCGAAGGCACGCAAGGCCGCCTCGGGGTCGGCAGCCCCCGCCAGCCGTTTCAGGATCACCGGCCGCAGGCGGCGGAAGATCTCCTGCGCGCGGGCCGAGCGCAGCGCCGGATAGGCGCGCCAGCCCTGCACGACAGCCTGCGCCGCCTGCGACAGCTCTGGCCCGGCCTCGGCCTCGCCGGGGGCGAAGAACCCCTCGGTCAGCGACGCAACCCGGGTCAGCCGGTCCTTCAGGCAGGCGCGGAAGCGGGCGGTATCGCCTTCGCCCAGGAAGCGGGCAAGCCGGTCGAAGCCCTCGGGATTGCCGGGCAGATCGTGGGTCTGGGCGTCCTGCACCATCTGCAGGCGGTGTTCCACCTCGCGGTGGTCGCGGTAGAGCGCGGTCAGCGCCGCGGCATCGTCGGCGGGCACCCACCCCGCCGCCGCAAGCCGGGCGAGCCCCTCGACCGTGCCGCGGACGCGCAGCGAGGGGTCGCGCCCCCCGGCGATCAGCTGGCGGGTCTGGGTGAAGAACTCGATTTCCCGGATACCGCCCACGCCCAGCTTCATGTTGTGCCCTTCCAGCACGATGGGCCCGTGCAGCCCCTTGTGGCTGCGGATGCGCAGCCGCATGTCATGCGCGTCGCGGATGGCGGCAAAGTCGAGGTGGCGGCGCCAGACGAAGGGGGTCAGCGTGGTCAGGAACCGCGCCCCTGCCGCGATGTCGCCCCCGCAGGGCCGCGCCTTGATGTAGGCCGCCCGTTCCCAGGTGCGGCCCTCGCCCTCGTAATACTGTTCGGCCGCCCCCATCGACAGGCAAACCGGGGTGACCGCCGCATCCGGGCGCAGCCGCAGGTCGGTGCGGAACACATAACCCTCGGCCGTCAGATCCGACAGCAGCGCGGTCATCTTCCGGGTGACGCGGACGAAGGCTGCGCGCGCCTCCTGCACCGCGTCGCCATAGCGGGTTTCGTCGAAAAGGCAGATCAGGTCGATGTCGGACGAATAGTTCAGCTCGCCCGCCCCCATCTTTCCCATCGCCAGCGCCACCATGCCACCCGCCACCGCCGCATCCTCGGGCATGGCGCCGGGCAGCTTGCCGCGGCGGATCTCTTCGGCCACCAGGCGTTGCAGCGCAAGATCCACCGCCCGGTCGGCCAGCGCCGTCAGCGCGCCGGTCACCGCCTCGAGCGGCCAGACCCCGCCCAGATCGGCCAGCGCAGCCAGCAGCGCCACCCGGCGCTTGGCCTGCCGCAGGCTGGCCCCCAGCGCCTCGAGCGGCACCTCGAGCCGGGCGAGTTCAACGGCCAGCGCGGCCTCGGGCTCTTGCGCCAGCGCCGCGCGCAGCCAGTCGGCCTCGCGGGTCATCAGGCCCTTGAGGTAGGGGCTGCACCCGGCGGTGGCGCCCAGCAGGGCGCGCAGTTCGGGGGCGAGGTCGGCGAAGGCGGCCGAAGCCTCGGCGCCAGCGGCGGCGTCGAAGGCGATCGGCGCGCGGGTCAGGCGGGCGGCGAAGGTCATGGCGGCAAGGATGGGCCTCCGTCCGGGCAGGGTCAACGGGGGTTGCATCCGGCCTCAGGCGCCGACACTCTGCCCCCGAACCGGAGGAGATGATGTCGAAAAGCCTGAACCGCGTGACCGCCGCGCTGGAGGCGGCGGGGCTTGCCTGCCCCATCGTTGCGGCGACCGAGGATACCCGCACCGCCGCGCAGGCCGCGGCCGTGGCGGGCTGCGCGCTGGACCAGATCGTGAAGTCGATCATCTTCCGCGGCGAAGTCTCGGGCCATGTGCGGCTGTTCCTGACCGCGGGCGGCAATCAGGTCAGCGCGGCGCTGGCAAGCGCGCTGGCGGGCGAGGCGCTGGGGCGCGCGGATGCCGATCTGGTGCGCGCCGAGACGGGCTTTGCCATCGGCGGCGTGTCGCCCGTGGGGCACCTTGCCCCGGTGCCCACCTACCTCGACCCACGGCTGATGGACTTTCCCGTCGTCTGGGCCGCCGCGGGCACGCCGCGCCACATCTTCGCCATCGCCCCCGCCGACCTGCTGCGGATCACCGGGGCCACGGTGGCACCCTTCACCGTCTGACAGGGCGCCGCGGCGCGATGTGAAAATCTTTTACATGACCTCTTGACGCGGCCGGGCGGCATTCCGATCTCGGATGATGTGAAACGCATTCACATGGTCTCGCACAGGAGTTTCCGATGACCGCGATCACCGCCTGGCCGTCCCAGGCTCAGGACTGGCTCGACGAACGCGGCAAGCCCGCGTGGATCGCCGCCACGGTTCTGGCCTTCGTTCTCTTCTGGCCGCTCGGCCTCGCCCTTCTTGCCTACATGATCTGGAGCAGACGGATGTTCAATCGAAGCTGCCGCGCCGCCTGGCGCCAACACCGCGACGAGATGCACGGCCAGACCCGCGACGCGTGGCACGGCCGGGGCGAAATGTGCCGCCACGGGTTCCGCCCGTCGGGCAACTCGGCCTTCGACAGCTACAAGGCCGACACCCTGCGTCGGCTGGAGGACGAGCAGGAGGCGTTCGAGGCCTTCCTGAAGCGGCTGCGCGACGCCAAGGACAAGACCGAGTTCGATGCCTTCATGGACGAACGCGCCCGTGCCGCCCGGTCGTCGGGCGACGCCCCCGCGGCCGACTGACACCGAAGGTTCAGATCTTCCGGGCGGCCCCCGCGGGCCGCCCCATCCCATGCCGGAGCCCCCGATGCTGGCCGACAGCCCCTATTCCCGCCTGCCCGACCCTGCCTTGCAGCCCGAGTTCTACCGCGACGTTCCGGCCAAACGGCTGGTCGCCTGGGTCATCGACACGGCCATCGTGGCGCTGCTGACGGCGCTGGCGGTGCCCTTCACGGCCTTCCTGGCGCTCTTCTTCCTGCCGCTGCTCTTCCTGGTGGTGAATTTTCTCTATCGTTGGGCGACGCTCAGCGCGCGCTCGGCCACCTGGGGGATGCGTTTCGCGGCGCTGGAGTTCCGGCGTATGGACGGGCGCGGCTTTGACCCGGTGACGGCCTTCGCGCATACCCTGATCTATACCGTCTCGATCTCGATGGTGCTGCCGCAACTGGTGTCGGTGGTGATGATGGTGACCGGGGCGCGGGCGCAGGGGCTGGGCGATCGGCTGCTCGGCACAGTGGCGCTCAACCAAAGCGGTCGCCACTAGGGGCGCAAACTCGGCACTTGGCGCGCGGGCGCTGTCTTGGTAACGTCATGATCGTATCCCCGCCCCAGCCTGTGCCCAGAGATGCGACATACCCTTCCGATCGCGCCTCAGTTTTATGTGACGGCCCCGCAACCCTGTCCGTATCTGGACGGGCGGATGGAACGCAAGCTGTTCACGGCGCTGCAGGGCGACCGCGCGGAACGTCTGAACGACTCGCTGTCGAAACAGGGGTTCCGGCGCAGCCAGAACGTGCTTTACCGCCCGTCCTGCGCCGAATGTTCGGCCTGCCTGTCGGCGCGCATCCGGGTGGCGGATTTCGAGCCCAGCCGCAGCCAGAAGCGCACGTTGAAGCGCAACGCGGCCCTTCAGCGCGAGGCGACCAGCCCCTGGGCCACCGAGGACCAGTACGCGCTGTTCCGCCGCTATCTTGACAGCCGACATGCCGACGGCGGCATGGCCGACATGGACATCTTCGAATTCGCCGCGATGATCGAGGAAACGCCGGTGCGCAGCCGGGTGATCGAGTATTCCGAGCCAAGCCCCACCCGCGCCCGCCGCCGCAGCCTGACTGCCGTCTGCCTGACCGACGTGCTCGATGACGGGCTGAGCATGGTCTATTCCTTCTACGAACCCGATCGGCCGCAGGATTCGCTGGGCACCTACATCATCCTGGACCATGTGCAGCTTGCCCGCGAGGCGGGGCTGCCCTTCGTCTATCTGGGCTACTGGGTGCCGGGCAGCCGGAAGATGGGCTACAAGGCCCGGTTCTCGGGTCTGGAAATCTACAAGGAGGGCCGCTGGCAGCCGATCGGCGACCCGGCCCGGCATGGCGCGGCGCTGCATCCCCTGTCGGTCGACCCGATCGCCGAACAGGTGGCGCGGATCACCCTGCCCGACGGGATCACCCAAAAGGGATGACCGGCGCGCGGCTGAGCCTGGTGGCGGTGCTGGTGCCCGATTACGACGCGGGGCTGGCGTTCTATGTCGGAACGCTCGGCTTCCGGCTGGTGGACGATATCGATCAGGGCCGCAAGCGCTGGGTGGTGGTAGAACCGCCGGGCGGCGGCTGTCGCCTGCTGCTGGCCCGCGCCGAAGGGGCGGCGCAAGAGGCCGCCATCGGCAACCAGACCGGCGGGCGGGTGGGGTTCTTCCTGCAGACCGATGATTTCGGCCGCGACCATGCCGCGATGCTGGCGGCGGGTGTCACCTTCGAGGAAGCGCCGCGCCACGAACCCTATGGCCGCGTGGCCGTCTGGCGCGATCCCTTCGGCAACCGCTGGGATCTGATCGGACCCTGACGCCCCTGCCCTACAGCACCCCGGCCAGCACGTTGATCGTCAGCGCAAGCACCCCGAGGTTGAAGAAGAACGCCACCAACCCGTGCACCAGCGCCGTGCGGCGCAGCACGGGATGGGTGATCGCCACGTCCGAGACCTGGCAGGTCATGCCGATGACAAAGGAAAAATAGCAGAAATCCACGAAGACGGGCGGGTGTTCCCCCGGAAACGCCAGACCGCCACGATCGGTCCCTTTCCACTGGCCGTAGAACAGGTTGGCATAGTGGAACGCATAGATCAGGTTCACCAGCACCCAGGCCAGGGCGAGCGTGGTCACCACCACGGCCAGGTCGATGGCCGCATGGCCGGCCGGGCGGTGTACCGCAAGACCCAGCGAGACCAGCACCGCGACCAGGGCCACCAGCAGCACCAGAAGCTGCGCCGTGCGCCCGCCATCGTCGCGGGCGGCGCGGGCGCGGATCATGGGGATCTGCGCCTCGCGCCACAGCGGGACCGTGGACAGGATGAAGACGGCGGCGCCGGTATCGAACCCCGTCACGATCGCCACGCTGGGCGGCAGGTCGGGCAGCGCCAGCCACAGCACCAGCGCCACCACCATGAACACCGCGAGAAAGGCCAGAAAACGCGGATGGGGCACCCGCAGCAGATGTGATGACATTTTGGGCAGGCTCCGCGCCGGACGATGCCTGCGCATCCTGCCCGCCGCCGGGCGCCAGTCAAGCCGGTTGACCCGCCGTCGTTTTCTGCGCCATAGCAAGATCAGGGGCCACCCGGCCCCGCCCCTCGCCAAGAAAGGGACCCCTATGGGAGGCTTGCTGAAAGTGTCCCGCGCCATCGACGCGGTGACAGAGGCCATCGGTAAATCCGTGGCGTGGCTGATCTTGATTGCGATCCTTGTCAGCGCCATCAACGCGACCGTGCGCAAGATCTTCAACGTCTCGTCGAATGCCTGGCTGGAACTGCAGTGGTATCTCTACGGTGGGGCGTTCCTGCTGGCAGCCGCCAACACGCTGCGCCACAACGAACATATCCGCATCGACATCCTCTATGGCGCGCTGAAGCGGCGTACCCAGCACTGGATCGACCTTCTGGGCCACATCTTCTTCCTGATGCCCTTCGTCGTGCTGATGGACATCTACCTGCTGCCCTGGACGCTGAAGAGCATCCGCGATGGCGAGATGTCGTCCAGCGCAGGCGGCCTGATCCTGTGGCCCGCCAAGGCGCTGATCCTGGGCGGCTTCGTGCTGCTCACGATCCAGGGGATCTCGGAGATCATCAAGAAGATCGCGATCATGCGCGGTGACATGGAAGACCCGACCCCCTTCGTCTCGGCCCATGAGGCGGCCGAGCTGGAAGGCGAGGCGCTGGCCGGAGAAATCAAGAAATGATCGAGTTGATCGCGCAGAACATGGCGCCGATCATGTTCGCCTCGCTCATCGTCTTCCTGCTGGTGGGCTACCCGGTGGCCTTCTCGCTGGCGGCGAACGGGCTGATGTTCTTTGTCATCGGGGTGGCGCTGGCGCCGCATTCGGGCGGGTCCATCACGCTGGACTGGCCGCTGCTGGCGGCGCTGCCGGAACGCGACTGGGCGGTGCTGTCCAACGACACACTGCTGGCCATCCCGTTCTTCACCTTCATGGGCATCGTGCTGGAACGATCCGGCATGGCCGAAGACCTGCTGGATACCATCGGCCAACTGTTCGGCCCGGTGCGCGGTGGGCTTGCCTATGCGGTGATCTTCGTGGGCGCGCTTCTGGCGGCCACCACCGGGGTCGTCGCGGCATCCGTCATCGCGATGGGGCTGATCTCGCTGCCGATCATGCTGCGCTACGGCTATGACCGCCGCGTGGCCTCGGGTGTCATCGCGGCCTCGGGAACGCTTGCGCAGATCATCCCGCCCAGCCTGGTGCTGATCGTGCTGGCCGACCAGCTTGGCCGGTCGGTGGGCGACATGTACAGCGGCGCCATGATCCCGGGGCTGGTGCTGACGGCACTCTATGTCCTCTACATCGTCATCCTGTCGATCTTCAAACCCGAGATGGTGCCCGCGCTCCCGAAAGAGGCGCGCACGCTGGGGTCGGGCGTCACCTCGCTTCTTGTGGTGCTTGTCGGGGCCGGGGCGGTGGCGTGGTTCACCACCGGATATCTGACCGCCAGCCAGGGCGACAACGCCGACATCCTGGGGATGGCGACCGGGGCGCTGGTGGCCTATCTGCTGGCGGCGGCCAACCGCGCCTTCGGGCTGAAGCTGATGAGCCGACTGGCCCAGCAGGTGGTGATCGTGCTCATCCCGCCGCTTGCGCTGATCTTCCTGGTGCTGGGCACGATCTTCCTGGGCATCGCCACCCCCACCGAGGGCGGCGCGATGGGGGCGGTGGGCTCGCTTCTGCTGGCGGCGATGAAGGGTCGGCTGAACCTGGGCGTGATCCGGCAGGCGCTGGCCTCAACCACGCGGCTGTCGTCCTTCGTGATGTTCATCCTGATCGGCAGCCGGGTCTTCTCGCTGACCTTCTACGGGGTGAACGGGCACCTTTGGGTGGAACACCTGCTGACCTCGCTGCCCGGCGGGCAGACCGGGTTCATCATCGTGGTGTCGATCCTGGTGTTCTTCCTGGCCTTCTTCCTCGACTTCTTCGAACTGGCCTTCATCATCGTGCCGCTGCTGGCCCCGGCGGCCGAGAAGCTGGGGATCGACCTGATCTGGTTCGGGGTGATCCTGGGCGTGAACATGCAGACAAGCTTCATGCACCCGCCCTTCGGCTTCTCGCTGTTCTACCTGCGCTCGGTCGCGCCCAAGCAACCCTACAAGGACCGCGTGACGGGCAAGACGATGGCGCCGGTCACCACCGCGCAGATCTACTGGGGGGCCATTCCCTTCGTGGTGATCCAGGTGGTGATGATCGTGATCGTGGTGGCCTTCCCCGCGATGGTGATGCGCTACAAGGGGCCGCAGGTGGACGTGACGAACGTGAAGATCGTGGTGCCGGAAATTGCGCCGATCGGTGGCGGGCTGGGTGGGCTGGGCACGCCCAACTTCGGCGCGCCCGCGGTGCCGAAGATCGGCAACTGAGCCAAGGGCGCGTGATCGACACATGGGAAGGGCGGCCCCCCGCGGGGTCGCCCTTTCGTCATTCTGGGGGGTCGCGCAGCCAGCCCAGGTCGCGGAACATGCGCGCATAGATCTCGCGCACCACCGCCTCCTTGCGGCGGTTATAGGCCATGGCGGTCTGCGCGCCCACCTGCGCCTCGGCCTTGATCGCGCCATAGCGTTCGCGCTCGTCCGGCCGGGCCCGCAGCCAGTCACGGAACATCAGGTGACGGCTGTGTTCCGGGCAGTCCGGCCCGAAGACATGCAGGTTCACCCGCGGCCTCTCAAGCCGCAGCAGCCGGTGGCCGTACCACGACCGTTCGCGAACGGTCAGCCGGTAGCCCAGCCCTGCCAGCGGCGGCACATAGTCGGCCTCGGCCTCGGGGTCGGGCACGATCAGGTCGATGTCGATCACGGGCTTGGCCGCCAGCCCCGGCACCGCGGTAGAGCCCACATGGTCGATGCTGACCATCCCGCCCGGCAGCGCCGCACGGATGGCCGCGGCACAGCGGTCATAGACCTCGGCCCAGACAGGCTGATGGGGCAGAACGGCGATCGTCTCGACCACCGGCCCACCGGCCACCCAGGGGTTCTCGTCCGGGTCGCCCTCTGCAAATGTCATGATCTGGCCCGGGCTTGGCCCGGATCGGTCCTGCGGCATCCCCTGCCCTTCCGTCGCATGCAAAAGGCCCCGGAAGCACCCCGGGGCCTTTCTGATGGTGCCGTCGGGGCTTAGAGCTTGCCCGCCTGCTGCATCTGCATCATGAACGTGTCGAAGTTGTATTCGGCGATCTGGTCCCACAGATAGGCGTCGTTGAAGTAGGCCTTCTGGCTTTCCCAGATCGTCTTGAAGTCGGCGTTGGTCTTTTCCAGATCGGCATAGATCGATTGTGCCGAGTTGAACGCCGCCTCGAGGATCTCGCGGCTGAACGG
Organism: Paracoccaceae bacterium; assembly: GCA_027351005.1. Taxonomy (GTDB): domain Bacteria; phylum Pseudomonadota; class Alphaproteobacteria; order Rhodobacterales; family Rhodobacteraceae; genus Solirhodobacter. The sequence continues at coordinate 9,990 of DAIEJF010000096.1, forward strand.
GCGCACCTTGGCACCGTTGGCCACCAGCCGCTTCAGCGCCGCCGGGTTCACCGCGTCATAATGCGCCATCATGTCGAGGTCGGCCGCCTGGCACGCCGTCTTCAGCGCGGCCTGGTAGCTCTTGGGCAGGTCGTTCCACTTCTGCAGGTTGACCAGCGTCGACAGCGCCGGGCCACCTTCCCACCAGCCGGGATAGTAGTAGTAGGGCGCGACCTTGTAGAAGCCGAGCTTCTCGTCATCGTAGGGCCCGACCCATTCGGCGGCGTCGATGGTGCCCTTTTCCAGCGCCGGATAGATGTCGCCGCCCGCGATCTGCTGCGGCACCACGCCCAGCGGCGCCAGAACCTTGCCGCCGAACCCGCCGATCCGCATCTTCAGACCCTTCAGGTCGTCAAGCGTGTTGATCTCCTTGCGGTACCAGCCACCCATCTGCACGCCGGTGTTGCCGCACTGGAAGCCGACGAGGCCGTTCTTGCCATAGAAGCCGTTCAGCAGATCGCGCCCGCCGGTGTAGTAGTACCAGGCGTTCATCTGCCGCGCGTCGGGGCCGAAGGGAACGCAGGTGCCCAGCGCCCAGGTCGGGTCCTTGCCCCAGTAGTAATAGGTGGCGGTGTGGCAGGCCTCGACCGTGCCTGCCTGCGTCGCGTCCATCGCCTGAAGGCCGCCCACGATCTCGCCCGCGGCAAAGACCTGGATCTGGAAGTTGCCGTCGGTCATCGCCGACACGGCATCGGCCATGGTCTGCGCGGCGCCATAGATGGTGTCGAGCGACTTGGGGAACGACGAGGTCAGCCGCCAGGTCACCTTGGGGCTCGATTGCGCGATCGCGGGTGCGGCAAGCACCGCCGCGCCGGCCGCGGCAGCGCCGCCAACCGTGGCTTTGGTCAGGAATGAACGACGATCCATATGGGTCCTCCCGTTTATACGTTGCGCGGCGCCGGGCCCTGCCTGGTGCTGCTGTGCGACCTTGGCATGGCCGCCCCCGGTCTGTCCAGCCGCAGCCACGCCGCGGCAGGCGAATATTCGCCAGCAAGGTCAAGTGCTTACCGCAAGGGCAAGGGGCTGCGCCCAAATCCCTGCCCGGCCGCGCCGCCGTGGCGCGCACGCAAACGTGATTTCGCTTTCTTTCCACACAGGCCAGACGAGCGCAAGAAACGGCAAGCGAAATACGGCCCCGCGACATAATATTGCAGGATTTGCCCATTGACGCCCCTGACGGCACCCCCTAATGTCCGCCCGCGGCAGCAAAAGGGGCTGGGGATGATGCGCATTCTCGTACTTGGCAGGAACAGGTGCAGGGGCCGGTAACGGACACCAGATCAGCCCCCATGCGCCCCCGACCGAAAGCCGGGGGTTTTTTGTTGCGAAACGACGGCGGTAGGGATCGCAGAGGATGCGGACGATGACGAAGCAGATGACCGGAGCGAAGATGGTGGTGCAGGCCCTGAAGGATCAGGGCGTGGAGGTGGTCTTTGGCTACCCCGGCGGCGCCGTGCTTCCGATCTATGACGAGATCTTCCAGCAGAACGACATCCGCCACATCCTCGTGCGGCACGAACAGGGCGCGGTCCACATGGCCGAGGGCTATGCCCGATCGACCGGCAAGCCGGGGGTGGTTCTGGTCACCTCGGGGCCCGGTGCCACCAATGCGGTCACGGGCATCACCGACGCGCTGATGGATTCGATCCCGATCGTGGTGCTGACCGGGCAGGTTCCCACCTTCCTGATCGGCAACGATGCCTTCCAGGAGGCCGACACCGTCGGCATCACCCGCCCCTGCACCAAGCACAACTGGCTGGTGAAGGAAACCGACAAGCTGGCCGACACCATCCATCAGGCCTTCCACGTCGCCACCCACGGCCGCCCCGGTCCGGTCCTGATCGACATCCCGAAGGACGTGCAGTTCGCCACCGGCACCTATGTTCCGCCGGAAAAGGCGCGTGTCTCGCATTACCAGCCGAAGGTGAAGGGCGACCGCGCCGCGATCGAGAAGCTGGTCGAGCTGATGGAAACGGCCGAACGCCCGATCTTCTACACCGGCGGCGGCGTCATCAATGCGGGCCCGGCCGCCGCGGCCTGCCTGCGCGATCTGGTCGATGCCACGGGCTTTCCGGTCACCTCGACCCTGATGGGGCTGGGCGCCTACCCGGCCTCGGGCCGGAACTGGCTGGGGATGCTGGGGATGCACGGCCTTTACGAGGCCAACCTTGCCATGCATGGCTGCGACCTGATGATCAACCTCGGCGCCCGCTTCGATGACCGGATCACCGGGCGCGTCACGGATTTCAGCCCGCATTCGATCAAGGCGCATGTCGACATCGACCCCTCGTCGATCAACAAGGTCATCCGGGTCGACATCCCGATCGTGGGCGACGTGGGCTCGGTTCTGGCCGACATGCTGGAGATCTGGACCGCGCGGGGCCGCAAGGCCAACCGCGAGGGGCTGGCGAAATGGTGGGGCCGGATCGACGGCTGGAAGAAGGTCAACTGCCTCGCCTATCGCGGCTCGGAGACGGTCATCAAGCCGCAATACGCGCTGGAACGGCTGGAGGCCCTGACCCGCGGCAGCGACCGCTACATCACCACCGAGGTGGGCCAGCACCAGATGTGGGCCGCCCAGTTCCTGCATTTCGACGGGCCGAACCGCTGGATGACATCCGGGGGGCTCGGGACCATGGGCTATGGCCTGCCCGCCTCGATCGGGGTGCAGATCGCACATCCCGAGGCGCTGGTGATCAACGTCGCGGGCGAGGCGAGCTGGCTGATGAACATGCAGGAGATGGGCACCGCCGTACAGTTCCGCGCCCCGGTCAAGCAGTTCATCCTGAACAACGAGCGGCTGGGCATGGTGCGCCAGTGGCAGCAACTGCTGCATGGCGAACGCTATTCGCATTCCTGGAGCGAGAGCCTGCCGGATTTCGTGAAGCTGGCCGAGGCCTTCGGCTGCAAGGGGATCCGCTGCGACGCCCCCGCCGACCTTGACGACGCGATCCGCGAGATGCTGGCCTATGACGGGCCGGTGATCTTCGACTGCCTGGTCGAGAAGCACGAGAACTGCTTCCCCATGATCCCGAGCGGCAAGCCGCACAACGAAATGCTGCTGGGCGAGGCCTCGACCGAAGGGGCGATCGAAGGGGTCGGCGGCGCGCTGGTGTAAGGCGCGTGGGGGGCTGTCTGCCCCCCACACCCCCCGAGGATATTTGCAGACCGAAAATGAAGGCGGAAGGTGCGAGATGCAGG
>DAIEJF010000097.1 GCA_027351005.1 Paracoccaceae bacterium
CCCTCTGCGCGGAACACGGCCCAGTGCCCGCCCGTGCGGAAGAGCGCGCCGATCGGCACCTGCAAGACGCCCTCGCCGGACCACAGGACGATGCGCGCGAAGACGCGGTAATTGTCGCCCAGCCCCGCGCGCTCGGTCGCCGGGGTCAGTATGTCCAGCCGCAGGCGGACACGCTGTTCCTCGATCCCCAGCGCCGACACCTTGGTGAAGGCCATCGGTTCGATCCGCCGGACACGGGCCTGGATCGTCGCGGCCCCCCCCCAGCGTTCGATATGGGCGGACGCGCCCGGCACCACGTTCACCGCATCCGAGGACAGAAGGTCCACCACCACTTCCAGATCGTCGAGGCTGCCGATGGTCAGCAACAATTCCCCCGCCTGCACCGGGCGGGCGCTGGAATTGGCCAGCGACAGCACCGTGCCGGTGACCGGCGCCGTCAGATCGAGGCAGCAGGCGTCGGTCGACGGCCCCGGCCCGCTTTCCGGCCCGACCAGTTGCGCCTGCATCCGGGCCAGCGTCGCCTCTTGCAGGCTGACCGCGGATCGGGCGGCATCCGCCGCGGCGGCGGTGGTCTGGCGGGCCGAGGCGGCATCTTCCAGCATCTGCTGCGGAATGGTGCCACGCGCGGCAAGCGACTGGGCGCGGGCAAATTCGCTGTCCGCGTGGCTCTGATCGGTCAGCGCCTGCGACAGCTTCGCCCTGGCGAGATCAAGCGCGGCCTGGGCCTCGTCCACCGCCGCCTCGGCCTGGGCGCGCGCCCGGGCGTCGAGAAAGGCGGGTTCCTGTGGCCGGATCGAGGCCACGACGGTCTGCCCCCCGGTCACCGCGTCGCCCACCTGCACCGGAGCGCGCGAGACGGTGCCGCCCATCGGCGCGGTCACCGCATAGACATTGCGGATCCGGGTCACGCCCTCGGCCGCGACGGTCACCTCCATCGGGGCGCGCGCAAGGGTGACAAGATCGACCGGGATCGGCTGCGGCCAGAAGGCCCAGGCCAGCGCGCCCACCAGCGCGAGGATGCCCAGAACGGCGGGGATGAGGCGATGGCGCATGTCAGTCCCTTTGCTTCAGGGCGGTTGCAAGGTCGATCCGGTCCAGCCTGCGGCGCACGACCAGCGCCGCGCCAAGCGCCGAGACCACGGCGATGAGCGCGGCGACCACATAGGTCTGCCGCGAGATCACCAGCGGGATGCGGATGAGGTCGGTGGAAAACCCCGCCGAGATCAGCGCCGAAAAGCCGTAGCCCCCCAGAAGGCCGGGCGGAATGGCCAGAAAGGTCAGCAGCATCAGTTCGCCCACCAGCACATAGCCCACCTCGGCGCGGGTGAACCCCAGCACGCGCAGGCTGGCCAGTTCGTAGGACCGTTCCGAAAGCTGGATGCGGGCGGCGTTGTAGATGACGCCGACGGTAATGAGGACGCCAAGGACGGCATAGATCATGACGGTACGGATCAGGTTCTCGCGGATCGTGGCATCGAACTGCGCCCGGATCCCTGTCCAGAGCAGCACGCCATCCACGGCCGGTGCGGTCTTCACCGCGGCGTAAAGCGCAGGCAGCCGGTCGGTATCCACCAGAAGGTTCAGCCGGTTCACCTGCGGGGCCACCCGCATCAGCGCGAAGAGCGCGGGCGCCGCGATATAGGCGGTTTCGCCAAGGCTTTGCGGCAGCACCCGCGACACCGCGATGTCTACGGTGTCGCGCGGGGGGGCCAGAAGCGACAGGGTGACGACATCGCCCGGCGCTACGCCCAGCTTGGCCGCCAGCGTCTCGGGTAGCACGAGGCCCGCGGGCGGCATGGCCACGACGCGGCCGTTGCCATCCAACACCCGCACAAGCGTGTCGCCGTCGCTGCGCGCCTCGACCTGGGTCAGCGCGCTGCGCCAGCCGCGGGTCAACCGGACGGGCATGCCAAAGGCCCCCTCGACCCGCGTGACGCCGGGCAGGTGGGCGGCCGCCTCTGTCACCGTCGCGGGAACGCTCTGGGCCAGATGCAGCGTGACCTGCTGCCGGTTGGTGCGGGTGAACGCCTCGTCGATCACGGCGGCGATCGAATCGAAGGTGAAGAAGCAGGCGACAAGCACCGAAATCGCGGCGCTGACGCCCAGCACCGTCACCGCCGCACGCCCGGGCCAGCGCGTGATCGAGCGCAGGATCATCATCGTGGTCTGCCGCAGCCCCATCCTGACGGCGGCCGCGTCGATCCGGCCCAGCCGGTAGAGCGGGGGGGCGGGCGGCTGCATGGCGACCGCGGGGCGCAACCTTGCGCTGGCATTGACGGCCCGCACCGCACCCAGCGCCACGGCGCCAAGCCCCATCACCGCCGAGATCGCGAAGCTTGCCGTTCCCGGCGCGTAGATCAGGTAGGGGAAGCGGTAGAACTCGGTGTAAAGCTGGGTCATTCTTGCGCCCAGCCAGCCGCCCGCGACCCAGCCCAGCAGCACGCCCCCGACCCCGATGCCGATGGAGAGTTTCAGGTAATGCACCGCGATCTCGCGGCCGGTAAAGCCCATGGCCTTCAGCAGACCGATGACAGGGCGTTCCAGCAAGATCAGGCGGCTGAGCACCATGTTCACCAGAAAGGCCGAGACGATCAGGAAGATCGGCGGCAGGATCAGAGCCATCGCGCCAAGCTGGCCAAGTTCGCCGCGCAGGAAGGTGTCGGACACCTGATGTTCGCGGCCATGCGCGCCGGTGCCGCCATAGGGCGCCAGCACGCGGTCGACCGCAGCGATCACCGCGGCTTCCGAGGCGCCGCGGGTCAGGCGAAGGCTGAGGTCATTGAACGCCCCCGACAGCCCCGCCGCGGCGGCCGCGGGTTCCTCGTTCATCCAGATCACGCCATAGTGGCGGTCGTCGGGCATCAGGGCGCCGGGGCCGATCAGGTAGACGAACTCGGGCGACAGCACGAGGCCAACCACCCGAAGCGTGCGCCGCTGGCCATTCAGGATGGCGGCAAAGCTAGCGCCCGGGGCAAGCCCGTTCGCTTCGGCGAAGTTCTCGGACAGGGCGACCTCGTCGACGCGGCCGGGGTCGGGCAACCGGCCAAGGCGAACGGTGGGCCGGTTCAGGACAGGCAGGCCGGAGGCAGGCAGCGACAGCAGGCGCGCCTGCGCAGGTTCGACCATGCCCGGCAGATCGACGACGACGTTCATCGATACGCGCGCCTCGACCTGGGCCACGCCGGGGATCCGGGCGATCTCGGGCAGAAGCTGCTTCGGCACCCGGGTGGCGGCGGCAAAGATCTGGGCGAAGTGGCCGCGGTCGTAGTAGGCGTCACGAGTCAGCCGAAGCGAGCGTTCGGTGCCGGTCGCCAGCACCAACACCATCACGCCGCAGCCCAGCACCAGCGCGATGGCCAGACACTGCGCCCAGAGACGGCGCAGGTCGCGCATCAGCTTGAGATCCAGCGCCCGCATCACCATTCGATCCCCGCCGGTTCCATCCGCTCGGCATTCGCCTCGATCGAGGCGACCCGCCCGTCGGCCAGGCGGATGGTGCGATGGGCGATCCGGCGGATCGCCGCGTTATGGGTAATCAGCGCGGTGATGGTTCCCAGATCGCGGTTCGCCTCGTAAAGCGCCTCGAGAACGGTGACCCCGGTCGCGCTGTCAAGCGCGCCGGTCGGCTCGTCGCACAGCAGAACCTCGGGCCGTTTTGCGATGGCCCGCGCGATGGCGACGCGCTGCTGCTCGCCGCCCGACAGTTCGGCCGGAAAATGGGTCAGGCGGTGGCCAAGGCCCACCCGTTCCAGCGCCTCTTCCGGCCGCATGGGCCGTTTCGAGATTTCGGTGACAAGCGCCACATTCTCGCGCGCCGTCAGGCTTGGCACCAGATTGTAGAACTGGAAGACAAAGCCCACATGCTCGCGCCGGAAGGCGGTCAGCGCGGCATCGCTCATCCCCGTCAGCTCGTGCTCACGGAAGAAGATGCGCCCGGTCGAGGGGATGTCGAGCGCGCCGAGGATGTTGAGCAGCGTCGATTTGCCCGACCCCGACGGGCCGAGCAGCACGACAAGCTCGCCCTCGTAAAGGGCCAGATCGATCCCCCTCAGCGCCTGCACCGCGATGGCGCCGCTGGTATAGGTCTTGGTCAGGCCCTCGACCCGAAATGCGACTCGATCCGACATCCTGCGCTCCGGTTTCCCGCCACGATGGCAGACCGGCGCAGGGCGGGCCTTGATCGGGGACAAGCCCACCGCTGCGGCACCGGCGCCGGACGGACATGCGCAACGGGGCGCCGCAGGTGGCGGCGCCCCTTCGGCTGGCGCCTATTGCAGGTAGGTCTCGTTGCCGCGCTGAACCACCATCACGCGGTCGCCGACCCGGAAGCGGCTGGAGGTCTGGATGACCGTCATGACGCCGCCGTTGTCCAGCCGCACCGTCCAGGCCGCCGATTGGTAGGTGCGTTGCTGCGTGGCGATGTTGCTGCCGATCACCGCGCCGGTCAGCGCGCCTGCGCCGGTCATCAGATCCTTGCCGCTTCCGGCCCCGAACTGGTTGCCGATGATCGCACCCACCAGCCCGCCGGTGACGGCACCCACGATCTGGTCGCCATTCGATGTCCGCTGCATGGTGACGGGGCGGACCTGGATGATCGTGCCGTACTGGATGTAGTCGGGCTGGGTCGAATAGCTGTCGGACGGGTAATAGGGCCCGGGCTGCGGCTCGCAGGCTGCAAGCAGCGCGGCGAAGGGCAGGAGCAGGGCGGTTCTCTTGATGCTCATTGCATCCTCCTTTTGGCTATGGCGTGCAGGATGTCAGTGGGTCGCCGGATCGCGCAGACGCAGGCGGTCGCGGTCGCGGTCGAAGTCCTGCTGGAACAGGTGGTCGCGGGTGCGATCCCGGTTCGGATCAAGGTTGTCCCACAGCAGCTTTCCGTTGCGCATGTCATAGACAAGCTCGCGCATTTCGCTGCCCCGGCGGGCGGTGATGCGAAGCTGGTTATGTTCCCGAACCGTCTGCATCAGGGTGAACCCCTGCTGTTGCAGCATCTGGTCCGCGCCAAATGCCGGGCCCTGCGGACCCTGCATTCCCTTCGGCCCCTGGGCATAGGCGCCAGACGCGGCCAATGCCGAAATGAGCGTGATGACAGCAAGATAGCGCATTCGATTCCCCCTTTCATCGCATGATGGAAACATCGGATTCATCTTGGTCCGGGGATTCGTTCCTGTCCTTGATATGGCGCAAATGGGATGAAAGAGCCGGTCTGCCGAGCCCAAAGAAAATGGCGCGGGGATTGGAAAACCCCCGCGCCACACATCATTTCAAGCCGTCGGATCAGAGCCGCTGAAGCGGAATGCGCAGGCTGAAGGAAATGACCCCGGCATTGTTGTGAAAGGTCAACGGCTCGGTCGGCACAGAAGACCCCACATCGGCCGTGTATCCGCCCTTCGCAGTACCAAAATGATAATACCGATAGGCCAATTCCAGCATGATCGGCGGGGCGCCCGCGGCCGTGATCTGGTAGGAGACCCCGACCCCGAGCGACAGCGCGGCGCTGGTGCTGGTGTGGCCTGCAAAGGTGCGGTTGACCGGGCTGGTGGCGGTGTTGGTGCGCGTCCAGGGGCCGACCTCGTTGTTGGCCAGGCCGATGCCTGCCACCACGAAGGGTTGCAGCCGCGAATTCACGCCCATCCGTTCGAAGGGCGAGAAGAAGACGTTGCCCATCAGTGCTGTGGTGGCCACCGACCCGGCGGTGATGTCGGCATGTGTGCCCGCCGTCGTATGCGGGCCGGTGACATCCGACCGGCCGACCTGCAGCAGGCTGATGTCGCCGCGGAAGCCGTTCATCCAGTCATAGCCCACAGCCAGACCGGCAAAGCCTGTCCGCTTGCCGCCCAGATCGAAATCGACCCTGGGGTCCCCCGGGGGCAACCAGTGGCCGTCGCCGAAGCTTGGCGACGAGGCACCAAGTTCGGCGCGCACATAGGGCCCGTAGGTGACGCTGGCGACGCCGAGCTTCAGAAGCCCGGCCGAATCCTGTGCAAGGCCCGGCCCCGCCGCCATCATGCAGAAGGCGGACAACCCCGCCAGAAGAATGCCTTTTCCGCCTGTCATGTCTTTCTTGCCTCGAAAACGTCCGCGCGAGCCGGAACACTGGTAGAATTTCAACCGTCAAGCAAAGCCATGATCCGCCCGGCTTGTCGGCATCGCAAGGCGGCCTGGTGATCCGCCTTCACATTTTCGACATATGTCGCAAAGATCATACACCACTGCGGTCAGACGCCCCACCCCG
>DAIEJF010000118.1 GCA_027351005.1 Paracoccaceae bacterium
CAGTTGACCGAGGTGCTGCGCAGCATGGCCCTGGCGTGGGAGGGCACCTCGGCCCGCATCCTGCGCCAGGTGAAGGGTGCGCCCGCCGAGGCGGGGCTGGGCCTTGTCGTGCAGGAGATGGCGCTGGGCATGGGGCCCGGCGTTTCGGGCTCGGGCGTGATCCAGTTCGTCGAACCGGTGACGGGTCAGCCGCAGGTGACCGGGCGCTATCTCGGGCAAAGCCAGGGGCGCGACGCGCTGCGCGGGCAGGGCGCGCTTTACCTGACGCGCGACCCCCGCGGGCCGTCTCTGGAAGACGAGGCGCCAGAGGTCTTCGCCGACCTGCTGCGCTTTGGCGCCGCCTGCCGCAGCCGCCTGCGGGAAGAGATGCAGATCGAATTCACCATCGAATCCGGTGCCTTGCATGTGCTTGACGCGGTGAAGGTCGCGCGGTCGTCGCGCGCGGGCGTGCGGATCGCCGTGGCGCTGGCCGAAGACGGGATCATCAGCCACGACGAGGCGGTGATGCGGGTCGAACCACGCGCGCTGTCGGAACTGTTGCACCGTCAGGTGGACCCCCGCGGCCCGCGCGACCGCTTTGCCGGCGGCATCGCCGCCAGCCCCGGCGCCGCGGTGGGCCGGATCGTGTTTTCCTCGGCCGCGGCCCAAGCCAGTGCCGCGCGGGGCGAACCCTGTATCCTCGTGCGGCGCGAAACCGCGCCCGAGGACATCCGCGGGATGCATGCCTCGGCCGCCGTCCTGACCGAGAGGGGCGGCATGACCAGCCACTCGGCGGTGATCGCACGCGGGCTGGGGCTGCCCTGCGTGGTGGGCGCCTCGGAGATTTCGGTGAATGCGCGCGACAAGACGGTGCGCGCCGCCGATGGCCGGGTCTTTGCCGAGGGCGACCTGATCACGGTTGACGGCACCCGCGGCGAGGCTCTGTCGGGCGTGGCCGAGATGCTGGAACCCGCGCTGGATGACAGCTTTCGCACGCTTCTTGCCTGGGCCGATGCGGCGCGCGACATCGGCATCCGCGCCAACGCCGACACCCCCGCCGACGCCACCGTGGCGCGCCGCTTCGAGGCCGAGGGCATCGGGCTTTGCCGGACCGAGCACATGTTCTTCGACGAAGACCGCCTGACGGTGATGCGCGAGATGATCTTCGCCGACACTTCGGCCGACCGCGCGGTCGCGCTTGACCGGCTTCTGCCGATGCAGCGCGCGGATTTCGTGCGCCTGTTCGAGATCATGGCCGGCAAGCCGGTCTGCATCCGGCTGTTCGATCCGCCATTGCACGAATTCCTGCCCCACAGCCGCGACGGCATCCGCGAACTGGCCGAGGCGCTCGACAAGCCCCTGTCCGAGGTGACGCGGCGGGTCGAGGCGCTGAGCGAGTTCAACCCGATGCTGGGCATGCGGGGTGTACGGCTGGGCATCACGCTGCCCGAGATCTACGACATGCAGGCCCGCGCCATCTTCGAGGCGACGGTCGAGGTGAACCGCGGCGGCGAACCCGTGGTGCCCGAGATCATGATCCCGCTGGTCTCGGCCCGGCGCGAAGTCGAACTGGTCAAGACCCGGATCGACGCGGTCGCGGCCGCCGTCCGCACCCGGATGGGTGCGGCCTTCGACTACCGGCTGGGCGTGATGGTGGAAACCCCCCGTGCGGCGCTGCGGGCGGGCGAGATCGCGCTTCACGCGGCCTTCCTGTCTTTTGGCACCAACGACCTGACGCAGATGACCTACGGCCTGTCGCGCGACGATGCCGGCCGGTTCATGAGCACCTATGTGCAGCAGGGCGTCTTTCCCGAGGACCCGTTCCATGTGCTGGACGTGGACGGGGTGGGAGAGCTTCTTCAGATCGGTGCCGACCGTGGCCGCGCCACCCGCCCGAACCTGACGCTGTCGATCTGTGGCGAGCATGGCGGGAACCCCGAATCGATTGCCTTCTGCCGCAAGGCTCGATTCGACTATGTGTCCTGCTCGCCGTTTCGTGTGCCGGTTGCGCGTCTTGCTGCGGCACATCTTGCGATTGCAGATCGTGGTGTGGCACGGAAGAACTAGGGCAAAACAATCGCTTAATTGCGGCGGCACGGTGGCTTGACTTCCCCGATGCCGCATTTGCGACGGGGTTGAGTCGCGGATTTCCGCCGAATTTCGTGACATATTTGCCACATCGGTAGACAGGCCCGGATTACGTCTCTACCGCGGCTGCTGGCCCTGCACCTGGCGCAGGGTCGACGGAACGACACCGGAGACGGAAACATGCGCTTGCTGAAGGTCTGGGCGTGCGGCATCGCGGTGCTGCTTTCCCTGAGCGGAGCGGCCTTTGCCGATGCCACGGATGGCCAGCCGGTTGATCCCGGCGCGTCGGTGGGCACGCGGCTGTCGACGCTTCTGGGGGCAGAGCATACCGCGCTGGCCTCGGTCGATCCGACCCGCATTCAGGCCATCACCACGCCGCCCGCCAAGGCGGGCGATCCGACCGCGGTGCGCGTGCAGGTGCAGTACGATGACGCCTGGCTGGACAGCCTGCCGCAGGCTTCGGGCAACGCGGAATGGACCTGCCTGACCCAGGCGATCTATTTCGAGGCGCGCGGCGAATCCGTGAAGGGCGAATTTGCGGTGGCCGAGGTCATCGCCAACCGCGCCGACTCTCCCGATTTCCCGCGCAGCATCTGTTCGGTCGTGAATCAGGGTACGGGGCACAAGTATGCCTGCCAGTTCACCTTCACCTGCGACGGGCAAAGCGATGCGATCAACGATGAGCTGGCCTATGACCGCGCGGGCAAGATCGCGCGGCTGATCCTGGATGGTGCCCCCCGCGTGCTGACCGACGGGGCGACCCATTTCCACACGCTGGGCGTCAGCCCGGCCTGGGCGCGGCAGTTCGAAGAGACCGTGCAGATCGGCCAGCACGTCTTCTACCGCGAGCCGGTGCGGCTGGCCGCGAACTGACCGCGGGCGTCGGGAAGGCGCCTGAAGGCGGCGACTTCCGGCAGGACGGGGCCTGGTGCTTGCGCTATAAGCCCCCCACGCGGCCCTCTTGCCGCGGTCTTCGAGGACCCCATGAGCACCGACATCCGCCTTGCCTTCGCGCATCCAGAAGAGCGCGCCGAGGCCACCGCCAGCAGCGACCCCCGCGACCGGATCTCGTTGCGTGACCATGTGGCAGAGGTCGAGATCGGGGCCTTTCAGGCCGAACGCGGCCATACCCAGCGCATCCGCTTCAACGTGGTGGTCGAGGTGCGCCCGCATCCCGCCCCGATCGAGGATGACGTTGACCGCATCCTGTCCTATGACCGGCTGACCGAGGCGATCGCGGCGGAACTGGCGGCGGAACGGCTGAACCTGCTGGAAACGCTGGCGGCGCGGGTGGCCGAACGGATCCTGGCGGAACCGCAGGCGATGCGGGTCTTCGTGCGGATCGAAAAGCTTGACCGTGGCCCCGGCGCTCTGGGGGTGGAAATCGTGCGCTCGCGCGCCGAGGCGCCACTGCGCACCGTGCAGAGCGACGGCACCGAGGCCGCGCTGCATCCGCTGGTGGTCTACCTCGACAACGCCGCCATCGCGGCGCCCGACCTGCCGGAACGGCTGACGGCGCTCGAGGCGCACGGGTTGCCGCTGATCCTGACCGTGGGATTGCCCGAGGCCCCGGTGCCGCGCTCGGCCGCGCGCGGGGCGCAGCGGCGCATCGACCTGCTGGCCATCGAACAGAACGCCTGGGTTCTGGCCGGCCGCGATCGGCGCTGCGTGGTGGTGTCAAGCCGGACCGAGATCGACTGGGCCATGAAGAACCGCCAGACGGTTGTCTGGGCCCCGTCCAAGCTGGTCCTTGATGCCGTGGATGGCCCCGGCACGCATGACCCGGTGGCGCTGGCGCTCTGGCTGGCCGAGACGATGGCCGCGGCACGGCTGGCCGTTCACGGCGATGTTTCGGTTCCGGCGGGAAGCCGCGTCCCGGTCGAGCGGCTGGCCCCCTGACGCTTGCCTTCCGGCCCGCCCTGCGGCACAGGCAGGAAAAACCGCAGGCCGCCGATGTATTATCGCCCCCTTCCGCAGACCGACCCCGCCCGCCCCGCCGATGCCCTGCCGCTGGCGGGGGGGTGGTGCTGGTTTGACCGGATCGAGGTCTTGCGCCGCGACGGCCCGCCCAGGGTGATCGCCGCGGCAGAGGCCCCGCCCGAGGTGCTGGCCCGCCTGACCGCGCCGCGCGCGCCGGTGGCGGGGCTGACGCTCGACCGGCCGCGGATCATGGGCATCCTGAACGTGACGCCCGACAGCTTTTCCGACGGGGGCGATCATCTGGCCCCCGCCACCGCGCAAGAGCACGCCCGCGCCATGGTGGCCGCGGGCGCGGCGATCCTCGACATCGGCGGGGAAAGCACCCGCCCCGGCGCCGCCGACGTGCCGGTGCCCGAGGAAATCGCCCGCACCGCCCCGGTGATCGCCGCGCTGGCGGGGGGCGCGCCGATCTCGATCGACACGCGCAAGGCCGCGGTGGCCCAGGCCGCGCTGGTGGCGGGGGCGGCGCTGGTCAACGATGTCTCGGCCTTCCTGCACGACCCGGCGATGGCGGGCGCGGTGGCCGCGGCCGGGGCGCCGGTCTGCCTGATGCATGCGCAGGGCACGCCCCAGACCATGCAGGCCGACCCGCGCTATGACGATGTGCTGCTGGATGTCTACGACCACCTGGCCGCCCGTGTCGCGGCGGCCGAGGCGGCGGGGATTGCGCGCGCGCGCATTCTGGTCGATCCGGGCATCGGCTTTGGCAAGACGCAGGCGCACAACCTTGCGCTTCTGGCCCGGCTGTCGCTGTTTCACGCGCTGGGCTGCCCGATCCTGCTGGGCGTCTCGCGCAAGCGGTTCATCGGCGCGATCGGGCAGGCGCCAGAGCCCAAGGCGCGGATGCCGGGATCGGTCGCGGTGGCGCTGGCGGGTGTGGCGCAGGGCGCACAGGTGATCCGGGTGCATGACGTGGCCGAGACGCGCCAGGCGCTGGCGCTCTGGCAGGCCGTGACGAGGGGAGAGGCGTGAGATGACGCGGAAGCTGTTCGGAACCGATGGCGTGCGGGGCCGCGCCAACACCTACCCGATGACCGCCGAGATGGCGCTGAAGCTGGGCGCGGCGGCGGGCGAGTTCTTCCGCACCGATGGCCGCAACGGGCACCGCGTGGTGATCGGGAAGGACACGCGGCGGTCAGGATACATGCTGGAAACCGCGCTGACGGCGGGGCTTGCCTCGACCGGCATGAACGTGCTGCTGCTGGGCCCGGTTCCGACCCCGGCGGTGGGCTTCCTGACCCGCTCGATGCGGGCGGATCTGGGCATCATGATCTCGGCCAGCCACAACCCCTATGACGACAACGGGATCAAGTTCTTCGGCCCTGACGGCTTCAAGCTTTCGGACGAGGCCGAGGCCGAGATCGAGCGGATCGTGGCGGGCCCCGTGCCGCTGGCCGAGGCCGAACGGATTGGCAGCGCGAAGCGGATCGACGACGCCCGCGGCCGCTATGTGGAATACGTCAAGACCACCTTCCCCGGCCGCGGCGCGCTGGGCGGGCTGAAGGTGGTGGTGGATTGCGCCAACGGCGCCGCCTACAAGGCCGCCCCCGAGGCGCTGTGGGAACTGGGCGCCGAGGTGATCGCGCTGGGCGTTGCCCCGAACGGCTTCAACATCAACGCGGGCGTGGGGTCGACCCACCCCGAGGCCTGCGCGGCCCGCGTGCTGGCCGAGGGGGCGGACCTTGGCATCACGCTCGATGGCGATGCCGACCGGGTGATGCTGATTGACGAAAAGGGCCAGATCGCGGATGGCGACCAGATCATGGCGCTGTTTGCCGCGCGCTGGGCCGAGGAGGGGCGGCTGGCGCAGAACACGCTGGTGGCGACCGTGATGTCGAACCTGGGGCTGGAACAGTATCTGGGCGGTCGCGGCATCCGGCTGGAACGCACCCCTGTGGGCGACCGCTACGTCGTCGAGGCGATGCGGAAGGGGGGCTGGAACCTGGGCGGCGAGCAATCGGGTCACATCGTGATGACCGACTATGCCACCACCGGCGACGGGCTGATCGCGGGGTTGCAGTTCCTGGGCGAGATGGCGCGCACCGGGCGGCGGGCCTCGGAACTGGTGCATTCCTTCGACCGGGTGCCGCAATTGCTGCGGAACGTCCGATACGGTCAGGGGAAAGAGCCGTTGACGGCGCCAGAGGTACAGGCCGTGATCGCGGCGCAGGAGGCGCGGCTTTCGGGGTCCGGCCGCCTGCTGATCCGCAAGTCTGGCACCGAACCGCTGGTGCGGGTGATGGCCGAATGCACCGATGAGGCGCTGCTGGCCGAGGTGGTGGGCACCATCGTGGCCGAAATCGAGGCGCGGGTGTGATGCGGGCGCCCGCGCCACCGCCGTTCACCTCAGATTAACCCCACGCGGCTATCAGGGCCCCCGTAGAGCTTGGGGGGCCAAGATGCTGCGCGCGATCCTGATCTGGCTGACGCTGGTGTTGCCCGTGGGGGCGGCCACCATCGGCACGTTCGACGCCCCGCGCACCACGCTGACCTACACGACCGAATCCAGCCGCACGAACACGGCGCTGGGGCAATCCTTCACGCTGTACGGCCCCGCCAGGCTGACCGCGATCAGCTTCGGGCTGCTGGGCTCTGCCGCCTCGGCGCCGGTCAGCGCCCAGATCTACGGGCTGGGCCCGGTTCCTTCTGGCAATGACGGGGCGGAGGTGGTGGGCGAGAGGCTGGCCGCCATCGGCTTTTCCACACAGGTCGCCCCGAGCGGCACGCCTGTGGTCGCCCAGACAGTGCAGACCGGCGGCATCCTGCTGCCCGCGGGCTATTACCTTGCGATCCTGCGCCCCCTCAGCACGGTGAACATGAGCCTTGCGCTCTTGCGCGATGGAAGCGTCTATCCGCAGGGCCATTGGGCGCGGGTGTCCGCCCCGGGCAATCCGGCCAGCCTCACGGGGCTGCCGGTGCTGTTCAGCCAAAGCTACGATCTGGTCTTTGCGCTCGATTTTTCCGGGCAGGTCCTGCCCGTGCCGCTGCCCCCCGGCCTTCTGCTGCTGGGCGCGGCGCTGGGCGTGCTGGCCCTGACGACGCAGGGCGCCCGAAGGCGCCCTGCTGGCAGGATACGTGGCCCGCCGCGATCCCCGCCCGGCAGCGAATTCCGGGCCGGGCGCGGTTTCGGGGTCAGTTCCGGGCCTTGTCCACCATCTTGCCCTTGGCAATCCAGGGCATCATGGCGCGCAGCTTTTCACCGACCTTCTCGATCTGGTGCTCGTCGTTCCGGCGGCGGGTGGCCTTGAAGAACGGCTGACCCACGGCGTTTTCCGCCATGAAGTTCGACACGAAGCGGCCGGACTGGATGTCCTCCAGCACCGCTTTCATGCGCGCCTTCGTCTCGGCATAGGGCAGGATGCGCGGGCCAGAGACATACTCGCCATATTCGGCGGTGTTCGAGATCGAGTAGTTCATGTTCGCGATGCCGCCTTCGTAGATCAGGTCCACGATCAGCTTCACCTCGTGCAGGCACTCGAAATAGGCCATCTCGGGCTCATAGCCCGCTTCGACCAGCGTCTCGAAGCCCATGCGGATCAGCTCCACCAGGCCGCCGCACAGCACGGCCTGTTCGCCGAACAGGTCGGTTTCGCATTCCTGGCGGAAGTTCGTCTAGATGATCCCCGAGCGGCCGCCGCCGATGCCCGAGCAGTAGGACAGCGCCAGTTCCATCGCGCGGCCGGTCGCGTCCTGGTGGACGGCCACGAGGCAGGGCACGCCGCCGCCCTTCACGAATTCGCCGCGCACGGTGTGCCCCGGACCCTTCGGCGCCATCATGATGACGTCGACGCCCTTTTTCGGCTCGATCAGGCCGAAATGCACGTTCAGCCCGTGCGCGAAGGCGATCGCCGCGCCTTCGCGCAGGTTGTCATGGACATATTTCTTGTAGGTCGCGGCCTGCAGTTCGTCGGGCATGGTGAACATGATCAGGTCGCACCAGGCGGCGGCCTCGGCGATGCCCATCACCTTCAGCCCCTCGGCTTCGGCCTTCTTGGCGGATGGCGAGCCTTCGCGCAGCGCGATCACCACGTTCTTGGCACCCGAATCGCGCAGGTTCAGCGCGTGGGCGTGACCCTGGCTGCCATAGCCCAGAATCGCCACCTTCTTGTCCTTGATCAGGTTGATGTCGCAGTCGCGATCGTAATAGACGCGCATCGGCGCCTCCTTTGCCATTGTTTCTGGGGGCAGGATAGGGATTTCCCCGCGATCATTCGTTCAAAGTTTGCCTAATCGGCG
>DAIEJF010000124.1 GCA_027351005.1 Paracoccaceae bacterium
TCGGCCCCGGCGCCCGCCAGCGCCTGATCCACATCGCGCGCGGTCATGTGGCGGGTGATGTTGGTCAGCCGCGTGCCGAAAGTGAAGGCATGCACCCGCGCCCACCCCGCGCCCCGGTGGTTGGCGACCGCATGCACGAAATGCAGCACGATCCGGCTATAGGCCGACATCGAGCCGGAAATGTCGCACAGGACGACCAGGTTCGGCCAGCGCAGCCGCCGATCCCTGGTCGCGAAATCGGCCAGCTCGCCACCCTGGCGCAGGGCGGAGCGGAAGGTGCGGCGCCAGTCCGGCAGCCGCCCCGCGGGCGAAGCCTGGGTGCGGCGCGAGGCGATGGGCTTCACCGGCAGGCTCAGCCGCGCCAGCATTCGCTGCGCCTCGGCCATCTCGGCCCCGGTCATCTGTTCGAAATCGAGCGTCTTCAGCCGTTCGGTGTCCGAGGCGGTGCGGGTCGCGTCGATCTCGATCTCGGGCGGGGCCTCGCGGTCGTCCAGCGGCGGCAGCGGGCGATGGGCACCATCAAGCAGCGCCTCGGCGGCGCGCTTTTCGCCGGCGCGGGCCAGCCGTTCTTCCTGCACCCCGCGCACCGCGGGCAGCATCAGGCTCATCATGTGTTCCAGAAACCGCGGATCGCGCCAGTAAAGCCGGAACACCTGCGCAAAGACCGCGCGGTGTTCGGGGCGGCTGACGAAACAGGCGTGCAGCGTCCAGAAGAAATCCTCGCGCCGGGTGAATCCCGCGGCCTCGACCGCCCGGATCGCGTCGATCACCCGGCCGGGGCCGATCGGCAGCCCGGCCTTGCGCAGCGCCCGGGCGAAATGGGTGATGTTGTGGACGAGCTTGCCGTCTTCGGGAATGTCGAGCGCGGGCAGGTCCATCAGGGAACAGGCCGGGGGCTCTGCCCCCGGACCCCCGGGATATTTGCGGACCGAAAATGGCTGGGGCGGTCAGGCATGGGCGGCGCGTGTCCGGTCGATGTTCTGGCGGTGGATCGCCGTGTAGGGCGCGAACCAGACAAGATCGCCGCGGGCCAGCGCGGGGCCCACCACCGTTGCCAGCGGTTCGGCGGCGCGCGCGGGGTCATGGGCCAGCGCCATGAGCCAGCGGATGTAGTCGGCCGTGGCCCCGATCAGGCCGGGGCCGTAGCCGCCCGCGGCGATCACCGCGGGCGCGCCGTGGTTGGGCAGGATGCGCGCGGGGGCCAGCGCGGCAAGGCGGGCGAGGTCGGCAAGGTGGGTGGCGAAGGCCGCGGGCTCGCCCACATAGGTCACCGTATCCTCGACCGTGTCGCCCGCGAGCAGCAGGCGGGCATCGGGCAGCCAGAGCACGGTCGCATCGTCGCTGTGGATGTTGGCCGTGATGAGGTCGACCTGCCTGTCGCCAAGGCTGAGGCTCAGTCGGCCGTCGAAGGTGCGGGTGGGCAGGATGAGCGGGCGGATCGCGGGGGCGCCGTGGTCGGTGCCTGCCTCGATCGCGGCCTTGCGCGCGGCCAGATGGGCTGCGGTGCGGGTGTTGGCGATCACCTCGCAATCAGCGAAGGCGGCGGTGCCTGCCACATGGTCCAGATGCCAGTGGCTGAGCACCACGGTGATCCGCCGCACGCCTTCGGCCGCAAGGAGCCGGCGGATCTCGGCGCCGCGGTCGGGGGCGACATGGGTGTCGTAGACGATGGCCTGATCGCCCGCGACCAGCGCATACGAGGCGATGC
The DNA here is from genome assembly GCA_027351005.1 of Paracoccaceae bacterium. Classification (GTDB taxonomy): domain Bacteria; phylum Pseudomonadota; class Alphaproteobacteria; order Rhodobacterales; family Rhodobacteraceae; genus Solirhodobacter. The sequence goes on from DAIEJF010000124.1 coordinate 1,709, forward strand.
CGAGCGAGAGGGCACCATCGTCGACCCAGTTCGGGCCGGGGGCGAAGCGGTGGCCGGGCTCGCGCCCCTCGTAGAAGGCCAGCACGCCCGGCGCGGGGCGCAGCACGCGCAGGCGGGCGGGGGCGGTCATGGGGCGGCCAGGTCGCGGCGGACCTCGTCCAGCAGGCGGCGGGCTTCCGAGCCCTGGATGTGGGCGATGTCGTCCTGGTACTTCAGGATCGCGCCCAGCGTGTCGGCGATGACCTCGGGCGAAAGCGCGATCACGTCAAGCGCCAGCAGGCATTTCGCCCAGTCGATGGTTTCGGCCACGCCGGGGCGCTTGAAGAGGTCTTCGCCGCGCACCTTCTGGACGAAGCCCACGACCTCGCGGCTGAGCGCCTCGGTCGCCTCGGGGGCGCGGGCGTGAAGGATCTCGATCTCGCGGTCGAAGCCGGGGTAGTCGACCCAGTGGTAGAGGCAGCGGCGCTTGAGCGCGTCATGCACCTCGCGCGTGCGGTTCGAGGTGAGGATGACGATCGGGGGCTCGGGCGCCTTCACGGTGCCAAGCTCGGGAATCGTCACCTGGAAATCGCCCAGCGCCTCGAGGAGGAAGGCCTCGAAGGGTTCGTCGGTGCGGTCCAGCTCGTCGATCAGCAGCACGGGCGCGCCGCCAGGCTGCGGGCGCATCGCCTCGAGCAGCGGGCGGGCGATCAGGTAGCGTTCGGAAAAGAGGTCGCTTTCCAGCGTCTGGCGGTCCGCGGTGCCGCCGGCCTCGGCGGTGCGAATGGCGATCATCTGGGCGGCGAAGTTCCATTCGCAGACCGCCGAGGCGGCATCGAGCCCCTCGTAGCATTGCAGGCGGATCAGGCGGCGGCCGAGACCGGCGGCGATGGCCTTGGCAATCTCTGTCTTGCCCACCCCCGCCTCGCCTTCGAGGAACAGCGGACGGCCGAGTTTCAGCGACAGGAAGACGACGGTGGCCAGCGACCGGCCGCAGACGTAGTTCTGGCCGGCAAGCATCGCCTGCACGGCATCGATGGATGCGGGGACGTGGGTCACGGGGCGGCTCCTCCTGGCGCAGATGCTAGGGGGGCGGCGGGGGGCGTCAAGCGCGCCCTTGGTCGTAAGGGGCGACCGGGCCGAAGCGATGGGGGGCTGTCTGCCCCCCACACCCCCCGAGGATATTTTCAGACCGGAAATGAGGGGGGCGGCGGAGGCTCTGCCGCGGCCCAGGCGCGAAAGGAGGCAAGCGGCGCGCGTTCGGGGCGGTGCTGCGGCCAGACGAGGTAATAGCTGCCCAGCGCCCGCACCGGGCCCCCGAAGGCCGCGACAAGCCGCCCCTCGGCAAGGTCGCGGCGGATCAGGAACAGCGGCAGAAGGGCGAGGCCAAGGCCGTGCAGCGCGCCCTGCCTCATCGTGGCGAACTGGTCGAAGAGCATCCCCCCCGGGCGTTGCCCCGCCACCCCGTGATGTGCAAGCCAGCGGCCCCAGTCGCCCGTGCGGCTTTCCAGTTGCAGCAGCGGCAGGTCCAGCACCGCGGACGGCCCGGCCAAGGGCGCGGGCACCAGCGACGGGGCGCCGACGGCCAGGATCTCTTCGTCCATCAGCTTGAGATAGGCCACGCCCGGCCAGTCCTGTCGGCCGTAGTGGATCGCGGCATCGAAGGCGGTGGCGGCGAAGTCGAAGGGGCGCAGGCGGGTGGACAGGTTCACCGTGACCTCGGGATGGGCGGCGGCAAAGCCCGCAAGGCGCGGTGCCAGCCAGTGCACCCCGAAGGCGGGCAGGATCGCCAGGTTCAGGCTGCCCCCGGTGGGGTTCGCCCGCAACGTCAGCGAGGCGGCCGACAGAAGCTGGAGCGCGCGGCGGGCCTCGCGCACATAGTCCTGCGCCGCGGGGGTCAGGCGCAGCCGCTGGCGGTCGCGGATCAGCAGGGCCACGCCCAGCTGATCCTCGAGCACCTGCAACTGGCGGCTGACCGCACCCTGCGTCAGCGCCAGTTCCGCCGCGGCAGCCGAGGCGGTGCCAAGCCGTTCGACCGCCTCGAGCGCAAGGAGCGAGGCGATCGAGGGCAGGTAGCGGCGGGGGAAGATCATGCGTTTTCCTCATACCCTGCAGAGAGCGTTTCGATAGCCGCGCGGCCGATTCCATGCAATACCGGGGCCACCGATGGAGGATGCCATGACCGACCGCCCCAAGCTGAAACCCAAGGATGCCCCCGATCTGGGCCGCTTCGACTGGGAGGACGCCTTCCGCCTGAACGACCAACTTGGCGAGGACGAGCGGATGATGCGCGATGCCGCCCGCGCCTATGCGCAGGAAAAGCTCGCGCCGCGGGTGACGATGGCCTATCGCGACGAGGCGACCGACCCTGCGATCTTCGCCGAGATGGGGGCGATGGGGCTTCTGGGCGTGACCATCCCCGAGGAATACGGCGGGCTTGGCGCATCCTACGTCGCCTACGGGCTGGTGGCGCGCGAGGTGGAGCGGGTGGATTCGGGCTACCGCAGCATGATGTCGGTGCAATCCTCTCTGGTGATGTATCCGATCTATGCCTACGGGTCCGAGGCGCAGCGGAAGCGGTATCTGCCGAAGCTGGCCTCGGGCGAATGGATCGGCTGTTTCGGGCTGACCGAGCCCGACGCGGGCTCTGACCCTGCCGGGATGAAGACGCGGGCGGTGAAGACCGCTGGCGGCTATGTGCTGAACGGCAGCAAGATGTGGATTTCCAACGCCCCGCTGGCCGATGTCTTCGTGGTCTGGGCCAAGTCCGAGGCGCATGGCGGCAAGATCCGCGGCTTCGTGCTGGAAAAGGGGACGAAGGGGCTCACGGCGCCGAAGATCGCAGGCAAGCTGTCGCTGCGGGCCTCGATCACCGGCGAGATCGTGCTGGACAACGTCGAAGTGGGCGAGGACGCGCTCTTGCCGCATGTCGAGGGGCTGAAGGGGCCGTTCGGCTGCCTGAACCGCGCCCGCTACGGGATTTCCTGGGGCGTTCTGGGCGCGGCCGAGGCCTGCTTCCATGCCGCGCGGCAATACGGGCTGGACCGCAAGCAGTTCAACCGGCCGCTGGCCAACACCCAGCTTTTCCAGAAGAAGCTGGCCGACATGATGACCGAGATCTCGCTGGGCCTGCAGGCCAGCCTACAGGTGGGGCGGCTGATGGATCAGGCGCAGGCCGCGCCCGAGATGATTTCCATCGTCAAGCGCAACAACTGCGGCAAGGCGCTGGAGATCGCGCGGATGGCCCGCGACATGCATGGCGGCAACGGCATTTCCGACAGTTTCCCGGTGTTCCGCCACATGGCGAACCTGGAGACGGTGAACACCTACGAGGGCACGCATGACGTGCACGCGCTGATCCTGGGCCGGGCGATCACCGGGTTGCAGGCGTTCTTCTAGGGCGCGGCATCGCGCTTGACAGACCCCCTGCCCCGTGGCTCGCTGCGGCAAACAGGGGGTCTCATGTCGTTCCAGCTCTGGCTTGCCTTCGTCGCCGCGGCGTCTGTCCTGCTGATGATCCCGGGGCCGACGATCCTGCTGGTGATTTCGTATTCCCTGACGCAGGGGCGGCGGGTCGCGCTGGCGATGGCGCTTGGCGTGGCGACGGGGGATTTCATCGCCATGACCGCCTCGCTTCTGGGGCTTGGCGCGCTGGTGCTGGCCTCGGCCGAGGTGTTCACGGCGTTGAAATGGGCGGGCGCGGTCTACCTTGTCTGGATGGGGATCAAGCTTCTGCGCGCCCGGCCGCAATTGGCCGAGGTCGCGGCCCCCGCGCCGAAGGAGGCCCGCGCGATCTACCTTCACGCGATGACGGTGACGGCGCTGAACCCCAAGTCCATCGCCTTCTTCATCGCCTTCGTGCCGCAGTTCATCCGCCCCGCTCAGCCGATCGCGCCCCAGTTCGCGACGCTGATCGCCACCTTCGTCACGCTCGCGCTGCTCAACGCGCTTGGCTATGCGCTGCTGGCCGACCGGCTGCGCAGCCGTATCCGGCGCCCCGCGGTGCTACGCTGGATGAACCGGGCGGGCGGGTCGGCGCTGATCGGGATGGGGGCCCTGACCGCCAGCCTCGCCCGCGGCTGAGGCCATGCGTGCGCTGATCGTCACCGTGATGAAGAACGAGGGGGCCTTCCTGCTGGAATGGCTCGCCCATCATCGTGCCGCGGGATTCACCGATGTGCTGGTCTATTCCAACGACTGCGCCGACGGCACCGATGCGATGCTGGACAGGCTGGCGGCGGTGGGCTGGCTGCATCATGTGCCGAACCCCGGACCCTGGCCCGAAGGGCCGCAATGGGCCGCGCTGAAGGCGGCCGACCGTCATCCGCTGCGGGCTGCGGCCGATTGGGTGCTGGTGGCCGATGTCGACGAGTTCGTGGCGATCCGGGCGGGCGATGGCACGCTGGGGGCGCTGCTGGCCGCCCTGCCCGAGGCGACCGCGATCCCGCTGACCTGGCGCTTCTTCGGCAACGATGGCGTGGTGCGCTTTGCCGACCGGCCGGTAACAGAGACCTTCCGCTGCGCGGCGCCTGCGGTGCTGCACTGGCCCTGGCGGGCGGCGATGTTCAAGACGCTGTTTCGCAACGACGGCAGCTATCGCAAGCTGGGCGTCCACCGCCCGCGCAGCCCCACGCCCGAAGGGCTGGCCCGGCAGGTCTGGTTCGACGGATCGGGCCGCCGCCTGCCCGCGGCCTTCCACACGGGCCGGGTGTTTTCCGATTTCGGGCAGGACAATTACGGGCTTGTCCAGTTGAACCACTATGCGCTGGGGGCGATGGAAAGCTATGTGGTCAAGGCCGACCGCGGGCGCGCCAACCGCGAGGCGGGCGCCTTCGACATGGCCTATTGGGTCGAGCGCAACTTCTGCGCCGTGCCCGACGACACGATCGACCGCCTGGCACCGGCGCGGGCCGCGCATCTGGCGCAGTTGCGGGCCGATCCGGTGCTGGGGCCGCTGCACGCGCGCGCGGTCGCCTGGCGGCAGGCGCGCTTTGCGGCGCTGATGGCCGAAGAGCCTTGGCGCGCGCTGTTCGGGCGGCTGATGCTGGCGCAGGCCACCCGCGTGCTGAGCCCGGAAGAGGCCTCAATAATCGTTAAACATGCCCGGCGTGCGGCAACAGAGGCAACGGTTCCACCCGACTGTTGACGATGCGTGCAGGGTTCCCAACCAATGCCGCATTGCCCGCAAAGTCCTGACATCGCAGACTGTGAGCAAGACGCACAAACCGATTTGCAAGGGTATTACGATGGATGAAGATCTGCGCACTGCGGATGCGGCCGATACGGTCAGCCGTGACGCCTGGTTTGCGCGGATCGAGGAGATCGGCGACGAGCTGGGCTATTTCGAGCGGCTCGGGGCCCGTCACAGCGCCTTCTTCGTCGACGAGACCCCCACCCTGCTGGTGACCTTCGAGACGGTCGAGGCGATCCGCACCCGCAGCGCCGACAAGATGCCCGCGGGCCATGCGATGGCGCGCCGCCACGGCTGGTCGCATCTGTGCCTGATCGCCGAGGGCGAGACCTGGTATCGCGATCCGGCGGTCTATCGCTTCTTCGACCGGCTGGTGGACGATGCGTTCTTCGAGGATTTCGACCGCGTGGTCTTCTATGGCGCGGGCATGGGCGGTTATGCGGCCGCGGCCTTTTCGGTGACCGCACCGGGCTGCACCGTGCTGCTGGTGCAGCCGACGGCCACGCTCGATCCGGCGGTGACCGAATGGGACCCGCGCAACAGGGCCCGGCGGCGGCTCGATTTCGGCGACCGTTACGGCTATGCGCCCGATATGGTGGACGGGGCGGGCGACGTGTTCATCCTGTACGATCCCGAAGAGACGCTGGATGCGATGCAGGCGGCACTGTTCACCAAGCCCTTCGTCACCAACCTGCGCTGCCGCAACCTGGGCGCGCTGCTGGAACCCACGCTGGACAAGCTGGGCGTGCTGCCGCAGCTGATCGAGGCCGCGGGCACCGGCACGCTGAGCGCGCAGACGTTCTGGCAGCTCTACCGCGCCCGGCGCGACCACGGGCCCTATCTGCGCACCCTGCTGGCCCGGCTGGACGAGGCGCAGCGCCCGCTGCTGGCGGCGCTGCTGTGCCGCAATGTCACCACCCGGCTGAACGCGCCACGCTTCAAGCGGCGACTGGCCGAGTTGCAGGAAGAACTGGACGCGCTCGGCGTGGTTCTGCCGTAGGCAGGGTCGCGCGACCGGGAAACCGCGCGCCCCATTGCGCCGACCCCCGGCATTTGCCAAGAGAAGGCACGCCGCCCGGAGCCGTCGATGCCGCTGTCCCCTGCCGCCCATGCCGACCTTGCCGCCCTTCTGGGCGACCGACTTGTGACCTCGGCCGCCGACCGTGATCTGCATGGCCGGAACGAGACGCACTTTCCCCACCTGCCCCCCGATGCCGTGGCCTATCCCGAGACCACCGCCGAGGTGGCGGGGCTGATGGCCGTCTGCGCCCGCCACGGCGTGCCGGTGCAGGGCTGGGGGGCCGGGACATCGCTGGAAGGCCATGCGATCGCGGCGCAGGGCGGCGTGACGGTCGATTTCACCCGCATGGCGCGGCTGATCGAGGTGCGGCCCGAAGACATGGTGGCCCGCGTCCAGCCCGGCATCACGCGCGAGGCGCTGAACACCGAACTGCGCGCCACCGGGCTGTTCTTCCCGGTGGACCCCGGCGCCAACGCAAGCCTGGGGGGCATGGCCTCGACCCGCGCCAGCGGCACCACGGCGGTGCGCTACGGCACCATGCGCGACAACGTGCTGGGGCTGGAGGTCGTGCTGGCCGATGGCAGGGTGATCCGCACCGGAACCGCCGCGCGCAAGAGCTCGGCCGGCTATGACCTGACCGCGCTCTTCGTGGGGGCTGAAGGGACGCTGGGCCTGATCACGGAACTGACGCTGCGCCTGCATGGCCAGCCCGAGGCGGTGTCGGCCGCAGTCTGCGCCTTTCCCGCGATGGCCCCGGCGGTCGAGGCGGTGATCGCCACGATTCAGTCGGGCATTCCGATGGCCCGGATCGAATTCGTCGATGCGGCGACGGTTGCGGCCTTCAACGCGCGCGACAAGGCCGGGATGCCGGAACAGCCGCACCTTCTGGTGGAATTCCACGGCTCGCCCGCCGCCGTCGCGGAACAGGCCGAACGCTTCGGTGACATCGTGGCAGAGGCGGGCGGCGCCGATTTCCGCTGGGCCGCGAAGCCCGAAGAGCGGGCGGCGCTGTGGCGGATGCGGCACAACGCCTATTACGCCTGCCTCGCCCTGCGCCCCGGCGCCACCGCCTGGGTGACGGATGTCTGCGTGCCGATCTCGCGGCTGGCCGAGGCTGTCGAGGAAACCCGGGCCGAGATCGCGGCCAGCGGAATTCCCGGCCCGATCCTGGGCCATGTGGGCGATGGCAACTTTCACGCGATCCTGCTGGTCGCCCCCGGCAATGCCGACGAGGCCGCCACGGCCAAACGGCTGGCCGCGGGCATGGCCGAACGCGCGCTGCGGCTGGGGGGCACCGTGACCGGCGAACACGGCATCGGGATGGGCAAGCTGGATTACATGGAACGCGAACATGGCGCGGGCTGGGACGTGATGGAACAGATCAAGCGGGCGCTGGACCCGGCCGGGCCGATGAACCCCGGCAAGATGGTGCGGGGGCCGCGATGAGCGAATCTGCCGAAGGATATGCCCGCGCCTTTGCGCAGGCCTGGCTTGCACAGGATACCGCGGCGCTGGGGCGGCTTTTCGCGCCGGATGCGGATTTCCTGAGCCTGACCGGCGCCTGGGCCGAGGGCCGGACCGAGATCGAACGCACGCTGCGCGCCGAACTGAAGGGCGCCTTCGCCCGTGCCAAGCTGGTGACCGGTCGCGCCAAGGTGCGCCCCATCGCCCCGGGCGCGGCGGTGGTGCATCAACGCTTCGTGCTGTCGGGGGTGCTGAACGCGGACGGCAGCGACGCGGGCCGGATCGGGGCGATCCTGATGGCGGTGCTGGTCTGGGAGGCGGGCGTCTGGTCGGCCGTCTCGGCCCAGTTCACGGCAGAGGGCTGACGGCCTCCCACCGCTGCATCACGTCGCCGCCGATGACCTCGGTCGCCAGAAGCCGGAACCGCGGCGCCGCTGCGAGCGGCCCGAAGGCCAGAGGCCCAAGGCCCGGCCGCCCCCCGGCGCCCAGCGCAAGCCCGGCGGTGAAGAGCACCAGCTCATCCACCACTCCCGCCTCCAGAAGCGCCGCGGCAAAGGCGCCGCCACCCTCGCAGAAGACCCGCGTCAGCCCCTCGGCCCCCAGCCGCTGCACCAGCGCAA
>DAIEJF010000160.1 GCA_027351005.1 Paracoccaceae bacterium
CCCGGTCCAGTCGCGGTAGCGGTCGTTCGTGACCACGCGGGCCGACAGCATCCGGGCCCCGCGCAGGATCAGCGGGTCGGCAGGCGTTCCCTTCGGCGCCACATAGACCTGATCCTGCGGCAGGCCCAGCGCGCGGGCCAGTGGCGCGGGGCCGAGGTAGCGCCCTTCGATCAGATAGCCCGCGTTGGCGTCAAACCAGACCACCGGCGCCAGCCCCTGCCGCGTCAGGAAGGCGACCACGGCCGTCACCGGCGCCAGCCGCGGCCCTTCGGGGTGCCAGTGAAGGACGTTCGAGCCATCCACCACGATCCAGGGCCGCCGGGGGCGACGCAGCCGCCGCCAGAGCAGCAGCGCCCCGATCAGCCCGAAGACCAGCGCGACCAAGAGCGGGCCGGACAGCACCGCGCCATGGGCCGACACCGAGAGGACCGCCAAGGCGGCGGCCAAAAGCAAGAGGGTCACGGGCACACGCATGAGGCGAGCCTAACGTGCCCGCCGCCCGGACTTCAAGTCTTCGTGATCGCGCCGGAAAGGCGGGCGCCCCGCGTCAGAGGAACGACGAGGAACTGTGCCCGCCACAGGCGGCCAGCATCAGCAGCGTTCCCATCAGAAGCACCAGTTTCAGTCGCATCGCAGCCTCCTTTGAAAAGCCGATGCCCCAGCCTAAGCCCGGCCCCGCCCGCCGCGCAACGTCGGCGTGGCCGCAGGGCGCGCGCAGGTGGGGGCGCGCAGGGTGGCGTCAGGCGATCACCTCGAAGCGGTCCACGTCCACCATGCCGTGATCGGTGATCTTCAGATGCGGGATCACCGGCAGCGCCAGGAAGGCCAGTTGCAGGAACGGCTCCTCCAGCACCACCCCCAGCCCGGCGGCCGCCGCGCGCAGGCGGCGCAGCGCGGCCTCGACCGCCTCGAAGGGCTCCAGGCTCATCAGCCCCGCCACGGGCAGCGCCACCTCGGCCAGCACCTCGCCGCCCGCCACAACGACAAAGCCGCCCTCGATCTCGCCCAGCCGGTTCGCCGCCAGCGCCATGTCGGCGTAATCGACCCCGACCACCGCGATGTTGTGGTGATCGTGGCACACGGTCGAGGCGATGGCGCCGCGTTGCAGCCCGAAGCCGCGCACAAAGCCGGTGGCCAGGTTGCCGTTCTTGCCATGCCGTTCCAGCACCGCGATCTTCACCAGATCGCGCGCGGTGTCGGGCCGCTTGTCGCCATCCTGCGGAGGGATCGCCTCGGTCAGGTGTTCGGTGATGATCTTGCCGGGGATGACACCGATGACCGGGGTTTCTGCGCGGTTTCCGGCGGTGCGGAAATCGGCCGCAACGACCTTTCGCGCCTTGACCGAATGGCGGGCCACGGGGGCGACGATGTCGCGCGCGGCAAAGGCTTCGGGGCCTGCCACCACGCCGCCACACAAGACGGTGCGGGCGTGGCAGCCCTCGAGGCTGTCCAGCACCACGATGTCGGCCCGCTTGCCCGGCGCGATCAGCCCGCGGTCCTTCAGCCCGAAGGCCTCGGCCGCCGACAGGCTGGCCGCGCGGTAGACGGCCAGCGGCGGCGCGCCCAGCGCGATGGCGGTACGGATCACATAATCCAGATGCCCGTGTTCGGCGATGTCCAGCGGATTGCGGTCATCGGTGCAGAAGCAGAGGTAGGGCGAATGCCGTTCCGTCAGCACCGCGACCAGCGCATGCAGGTCCTTTGACACCGAGCCTTCGCGGATCAGCACGCGCATGCCCTTGCGCAGCTTCTCCATCGCCTCGGCGGCGGTGGTCGCCTCGTGTTCGGTGCGGATGCCTGCGGCGACATAGGCGTTCAGGTCGCGCCCGGTCAGCAGCGGGCAATGCCCGTCGATATGCGCGCCGCGCCAGGCCTGCAACTTGGCCAGCGCGCCGGGGTCGCGGTGAAGGACGCCGGGGTAGTTCATGAATTCAGCCAGCCCGATCGAGCGTGGGTGGTCTTTCAGCGGCAGCAGATCCGCCACCTCCAGCCGGGCGCCGGTGGTTTCCATATGCGTCGAGGGCACGCAGGACGAGATCTGCACCCGGATGTCCATCACCGTGCGGGCCGAGGCGTCAAGGAAATAGCGGATCCCCTCGATCCCGCAGACATTGGCGATCTCGTGCGGGTCACAGATCGCCGTCGTCACCCCGCGCGGGCTCACGCAGCGGTCGAATTCGTAGGGCGTCACCATCGAGCTTTCGATGTGCAGATGGGTGTCGATGAACCCCGGAACCAGCACGCAGCCGGTGGCGTCGATCACCCGCGGGGCGGTGTAGCCCGGCTCGAACACGCCAACGATGGTGTCGCCCAGGATCGCCACATCGGTTTCAACCAGCTCACCGGTGACCAGATCAAGGACCCGCCCGCCACGGATCAGGATGTCGGCGGGCCGCTCGCCCCGCCCCGCCGCGATGATCTCTGCCAGTTCCGCCATCCGCGCCTCCTGTTTTCCCGACAGAAGCGCAAGCCCCGGTCAAGGTCCAGCCCCTTGCAGCCCCGCCGGAAACCTGCAAGACCCGGTGCGGCAGGGCCGGACGACGCGCGACCGCCCTGCCGCCACCCGCGCGACCGGACCACCATGCGACCCCTCCTGGGCATTTCGATGAAGCTCGCCTCGATCACCCTGTTCATGGGGATGTCGGGCATCATCAAGTATCTGTCCAACCGCTTTCCAGCGGGCGAGATCGTGTTCTTCCGGTCGCTCTTTGCCATCCCGGTCATCATCGTCTGGTTGCTGCTGCGGCGCGAATTTCCGGCGGGGCTGCGCATGGGCTGGCCCTTCGGCCACCTGATGCGGGGGCTGTTCGGGGCGACCTCGATGGGGCTCAGCTTCGCGGCGCTGGGCTTCCTGCCGCTGCCCGAGGCCACCGCCATCGGCTATACCGCGCCGCTCTTGATGGTGCTGTTCGCCGCCTGGTTTCTGGGCGAGACGGTGCATCGCTTCCGCATCACCTCGGTGGGCATCGGGCTGGTGGGCGTGCTGATCGTCCTTGCCCCGCAACTCGCCGCGCTGTTCGGCCACGGCGACCCCGCCGCGGCGCTTGGCGCGGGGATTGCACTGGTGTCTGCGGTTCTGGCCGCGGTCGCGCAAACCTGGGTCAGCCGCCTTGTCCAGCGCGAGCGGGTGCCGACCGTGGTCTTCTACTTTTCCGCCTCGGCCACGCTGCTGTCGCTGCTCACCCTGCCCTGGGGCTGGGTCAGGCCCGATGCCGGCGAGGCGGCGCTGCTGGTCTCGGCCGGGGTGATCGGGGGGCTGGCGCAGGCGCTGCTGACCTCGAGCTACCGCGAGGCCGACGCCTCGCTGATCGCGCCGTTCGAATATGCCTCGATGGTGCTGGCGATCGGGGTGGGTTATTTCGTGTTTGCCGAGGTGCCCGGTCTTCAGACCCTGATCGGCGCCGCGATCATCGTTTCGGCCGGGCTTCTCATCATCTGGCGCGAGCGCCAGCTTGGCATCCAGCGCGCCCGCCAGCGCAAGGCGCTGAGCCCCGGCGGGCGATAGGGGGCATCGGCCCTAGGTGTGCCCCCGGGCCGATGGTGTCAGCTATGCCACCTCGGTCACGCCCTCGGGAAGCTTTGCGCCGGTCATGAAGGCCACCGCATCCGACATGGTGTAGTCCTTCGGATTGATGACGCACAGCCGCTTGCCCAGCCGGTGGATGTGGATGCGGTCGGCCACCTCGAAGACATGCGGCATGTTGTGGCTGATCAGGATGATCGGGATGCCGCGCCGTTTCACGTCCAGGATAAGCTCCAGCACCCGGCGGCTTTCCTTCACGCCAAGCGCGGCGGTCGGCTCGTCGAGGATGATGACCTTGCTGCCGAAGGCCGCGGCGCGTGCCACCGCCACCCCCTGGCGCTGGCCGCCCGACAGGGTTTCCACCGCCTGGTTGATGTTCTGGATCGTCATCAGGCCCAGCTCGGTAAGCTTGGCCCGGGCGATCCGTTCCATCTCGGCCCGGTCCAGCTTGCGGAACAGCTTGCCCATGATCCCGGCCTTGCGAAGTTCCCGGCCCATGAACATGTTGTCGGCGATCGACAGCGCGGGCGACATGGCCAGCGTCTGGTAGACCGTCTCGATGCCCTGCGCGCGGGCGTCGATGGGCGAGTTGAAGTTCACCTTCTGCCCGTCCAGGAAGATGTCGCCCTCGTCCGGGATCACCGCCCCCGACACCGCCTTGATCAGCGTCGACTTGCCCGCCCCGTTGTCGCCGATCACCGCAAGGATTTCGCCGGGGTAGAGATCGAAGTCGCAATGATCCAGCGCGGTCACCTTGCCATAGCGCTTGACCAGGTTCCGGCCCTTCAGAATGGGTTCCATCACGCTGCCGCCTTTCTGATCCACTGGTCCACGGCCACTGCCGCGATGATGAGCACGCCGATCAACAGATAGGTCCACTGCGGGTCGGTACCGTACATGTTGAGCCCGAGCGAGAAGACGCCCACGATCAGCGCGCCGAACATCATGCCCAGGATCGAGCCGCGACCGCCAAAGAGCGAGATGCCGCCGATCACCACGGCGGTGATCGAGTTGATGTTCTCGAACTGGCCGGACTGCGGCGAGACCGAGCCGAGGCGCCCGATCAGAACCCAGCCCGCCATCGCGCAGATCAGGCCCGCGATGGTATAGACCCCCACGAGGGTGGCTTTCACCTTGACGCCTGCCAGTTCCGCCGCATCCGGGTCATCGCCAACGGCATAGACATGGCGGCCCCAGGCGGTGTGGCGCAGGACGTAGGCCATGAACAGCACCAGCGCCAGCATGAAGATCGCGCCCCAGGTCAGCACGGCCCCGCCGATTTCCACGGTGTTGCCGAACACCTGCAGCAGCGGCGCCTTGTCCTGGATGTCCTGGGCGCGGAGCGTCTCGTTGCCCGAATAGATGAAGTTCGTGGCCAGCACGATCTGCCACATGCCCAGCGTCACGATGAAGGGCGGCAGTTTCATCCGGGCAACCAGATTTCCGTTCAGGAAGCCGATGGCGGCGCCCAGCGCCAGCCCCGCCACCACGCCAACCGCGGGGGGCATGCCGTAGCGGAACACCATCTGCCCCATGACCACCGACGACAGCACCATGATGGCGCCCACCGACAGTTCGATCCCGGCGGTCAGCACGACCAGCGTCTGGGCGGCGCCCACGATGCCGGTGATGGCGACCTGGCGGATGATCAGCGTCAGCGCATAGGCCGAAAAGAACTTCGACCCGAGGATCAGCCCGAAGATGATGGTGGAGACGACCAGCACGATCAGCGGAACAAGCGCCGGCGTCTGGTGCAGCATGTGCTGGAACCGTTGCACGACACTCTTCTCTTCCGCGAACTCGGCCACCTTGTCCGGCGCCGCCGTGATGACCGATTCGAAGGCCTGCGGCCCTCGTGTATCTGATGGCATGGCTTCCCCCTCCAGTTCGGGCTCTGTTCTTCCGTGGCCCGGATGTGCCAAGGGGCGGCGTTACCACCGCCCCTTGCAAGCTCGATTGTCGCGCAACGCGAGGTTAAATCAACCCCAGCAGAGCTCGGCGCCCTTCTTGGTGTCGATCGAGGGCACGCCCGGCACCGGATGGTCGGTGACCAGTTGCACGCCGGTGTCGAAGAAGGTCTTGCCCGGGGTCGCTTCCGGCTTCTTGCCATCCTTCGCCCAGGCGGCGATGGCCTCGATGCCCTTCGACGCCATCAGCAGCGGGTATTGCTGCGAGGTCGCGCCGATGATGCCTTCCTTGACGTTCTTCACGCCCGGGCAACCGCCGTCGATCGAGACGATCAGCACGCCCTTTTCCTTGCCCACCGACTTCAGCGCCTGGTAGGCGCCCGCCGCGGCCGGCTCGTTGATCGTGTAGACGACATTGATGCCCGGATCCTTGGCCAGCAGCGTTTCCATCGCCTTCTGGCCGCCTTCCTCGTTGCCTGCGGTCACTTCGTGGCCAACGATGCGCGGATCCTTCTCGGTGCCCCACTTGGTCCCGTCGGGAACGGTAATGCCGAAGCCGGTCAGGAAGCCGGTGTCACGCAGCACGTCGACCGAGGGCTGGCTCACGGCCAGGTCCAGCATGGCGATCTTGGCGTCCTTGGCCTTGTCGCCCAGCGTCGCCTTCGCCCATTCACCGATCAGCTTGCCCGCGGCGAAGTTGTCGGTGGCAAAGGTCATGTCGGCGGCGTCGATCGGGTCAAGCGGGGTGTCCAGCTCGATCACCAGAAGGCCGGCCTTGCGCGCCTTCTGCACCGACGGAACGATGGCCTTGGTGTCCGACGCGGTCAGCAGGATGCCCTTGGCGCCGTCGGCGATGCAGGTCTCGATCGCGTTCACCTGGCTTTCGTTGTCGCCGTCGATCTTGCCCGCATAGGTCTTCAGCTCGATGCCCAGCTTCTTGGCCTCGGCCAGCGCCCCTTCCTTCATCTTCACGAAGAACGGGTTGGTATCGGTCTTGGTGATCAGGCAGGCGCTGGTGCCAGCGGCGAAGGCCGGCGCGGCCAGCAGAGCCACGGCCGCCGCGCCGAGAAGCGCGCTCGTCTTGAATTTCGTCACGATAGTCCTCCCAAGGTCTCATCGGGGATCACCCCCGCTTGCTCGCAGGCCGCAGACATCCTCCCGCCGCGATGCCGGTAAGAAACCCGATTCCGCCGGGCGCGTCAATATAAATAAATCACTCTGATTTAGTATTGACAGACTCCTCGCCTCCCCGCACTCTCGCCCCAATGCCCCAAAGGGCGACGACCGCGGAGCAACCCGCGACGGGAGGAGCATTCCATCATCCGCCTGGGCCCGGACAGGGCCGGGCGGGGCTGGTTCCGGCCGTCCGGGGCGCGCCGCCTGAACGCGGACAACGTGACCCATGCTTATCGGGATTCCCCCCATTCTGGGCCCAGAGCTGCTGGCTACCCTGCGCGCCATGGGGCATGGCGATGAAATCGCGCTGGTGGATGGCAACTACCCCGCGCAGGAACATGCCCGCCGCCTTGTGCGCGCCGACGGCCACGCCCTTTTGCCGCTGCTTCAGGCGATCCTTGCCGTCCTGCCGCTGGACCGGGCGGTGCCGCGGGCGATCTTCCGCGCCGCCCTGAACAACGACCCCGCCCAGCGCGGGCCGATCCACGACCAGATCGACGCCACCTGTGCCCGGCTTGCACCGGATCATCCCGTCCAGCCGCTTGCGGGCGCCGACCTCTACCCCCGCATCCGCGGCGCGCATACGATCGTGGCGACCAGCGAAATGGCCCTGTTCGCCAACGTCATCCTGCGCAAGGGGGTGATCGGCCCGGACGGCAGGCCCTGAAAGGACGATCGTGGACCGCGATCCGCCCCGACCCCAGCCTGACCTTCCGGCGGACCGCCCCGCCGGGGCCGAGGGGCTGCGCGGCTCGAACCAGGCGGGGATGCGGGCGCATAACGAACGGCTGGTGCTGTCTCTGGTGCGCCGCCAGGGGGCGCTGGCGAAATCGGAAATCGCCCGCATCACGGGGCTGTCGGCCCAGACCGTGTCGGTCATCATGCGCGATCTGGAAACCGATGGCCTGTTGCTGCGGGGCGAGCCGATCCGCGGCCGAATCGGCCAGCCCTCGGTGCCGATGTCGTTGAACCCCGATGGCGCATTCTTCTTCGGGCTGAAGATCGGCCGCCGCAGCGTCGACCTGATTCTGACCGACTTTCTGGGCCGCATCGTCGACCAGCGCCGCCAGACCTACCGCTACCCGACGCATGACGCCGCGGTCGCCTTCGTGCGCCAGGCACTGCCCGCGATGATCGACGCCATGCCCGCGGCCTTCCGCGGCCGGGTGGGCGGGCTGGGGATCGCCATGCCGTTCCAGATGTGGAACTGGGCGCAGTTCGTGGGCGCCCCGCAGCACGAGATGGACGACTGGCGCAACCGCGACATCCAGGCCGAGGTCGCGGCCTTCTGCCCCGTGCCGGTCTATGTGCAGAACGATGCCACAGCCGCCTGCGGGGCCGAGCTGGTCTTCGGCACGGGCCAAAGGCCAAAGGACTTCCTGTATTTCTTCATCGCCTATTTCGTCGGCGGCGGGATCGCGCTGAACGGCAAGCTGTTCACCGGCCGCACCGGCAACGCGGGGGCGCTGGGCTCGATGCCGGTTCCCGGCCCGGACGGGCGGATGACCCAGTTGATCTCGGTCGCCTCGATGGCCTCGCTGGAACGCTACCTGTCCGAGGCAGGCCAACCCGCCGAGGCGCTGTGGGATACGCCTCCAGACTGGACGATGCCAGAGCCGATCCTGGACCGCTGGATCACCGAGGTGGGCGCGGGGCTTGCCCATGCGATCCTGTCGGCATCCGCCGTGCTGGATGTCGAGGCCGCGCTGATCGACGGATGGTTCCCCTCGAACGTCCGTACCCGGCTTGTCGAGGCAACGCGCGCCGCGCTGGGTCGGCTGGACGCCTCGGGGATCGACCCGCCGCAGGTGCGTGCGGGCAGCGTGGGGGCACAGGCGCGCTCGCTTGGCGCGGCCGCGGTGCCGCTGTCGCAGCGCTATCTGCTGGACCCCAACGCGCTGCTCAGGGACGGATAAGCACAAGGCCCTGTGATCGGCGGCCCCTGTCGTGTAAATCCGGCCAGGACTTCAGCCGGAGGCAACATGCTCGACCTGACGACGAATTGGACCGGCATCCTGTCGGTCGCGGTCTTCGTGATCGCCTATGCGCTCGTAATCCTTGAAGAAACGACCAGGATGCGGAAATCGAAGCCCGTTCTGGTCGCCGCCGGGCTGATCTGGCTGCTGATCGGGATCGCCTATGCGCTGGCCGGGCACAGCGACGCGGTGAAGCCAGAGGCGGGCGCCGTGATCGAGGAATATGGCGAGTTGTTCCTCTTCCTCCTTGTCGCGATCACCTATGTGAACACGCTGGAGGAACGCCGCGTGTTCGAGGTGCTGCGGGCCCGGCTGGTGGCGATGGGGCTCAGCTATCGGCAACTGTTCTGGCTGACGGGCATCCTTGCCTTCTTCCTGTCCTCGATGCTCGACAACCTGACGACCGCGCTCATCATGGGCGCCGTCGTTCTGGCGGTGGGCAAGCACTCGCCCCGCTTCGTGGCGCTGGCCTGCATCTCGCTGGTTGTCGCGGCCAATGCGGGCGGCGCATTTTCGCCCTTCGGCGACATCACGACGCTGATGATCTGGCAGAAGGGCAAGCTGGAATTCGGCCAGTTCTTCGATCTCTTCCTGCCCTCGATGGTCAACTGGCTGGTCCCCGCCGCCATCATGCACTTTGCCCTGCCCAAGACTCGCCCTGCCCCGGTCGAGGACCGCGTGCGCGCCAAGCCGGGTGCCGCCGGGGTCGTGGTCCTGTTCGCCGCGACCATAGTGACGGCGGTCGCATTCAAGAACCTGCTCGCCCTGCCGCCCGCAATGGGCATGATGATGGGTCTGGGCTACCTGCAGATCTGGGCCTACCTGCTGCAACTGCGCGGCAACCGCCAGAACGATGACGACATGGTGCTGGACAGCTTCGCCCAGGTCGCGCGGGTGGAATGGGATACGCTGCTGTTCTTCTTCGGCATCATCTTCGCCGTGGGCGGGCTGGGGGTGCAGGGCTATCTCGGGCTTGCCTCGCAGACGCTCTACACCGGGCTTGGCCCGACGCCCGCCAACATCATCGTGGGCGCCCTGTCGGCGGTGGTCGACAACATTCCACTGATGTTCGCGGTCCTGACCATGGACCCGGCGATGTCGCATGGGGAATGGCTGCTGATCGCGCTGACCTGCGGGGTCGGCGGGTCGCTGCTGTCGATCGGCTCGGCGGCCGGGGTTGCGCTGATGGGGCAGGCCCGCGGCGCCTATACCTTCATGAGCCACCTGAAATGGACCTGGGCCGTGGCGCTTGGCTACATCGCCAGCATCGCGGTGCATCTGGTGCTGAACGCAGCGCTGTTCTGACCGGGGATTTTTGACCATCTGGTCAGAACGTCTTGCACGGGTCCCGCGCCCGTGCCACGTTCACGCACCATCCTGCGACGGGAGGAGCCCTTGCAGACCCTCGCCCCTGCCCAGACCGCGGCGCATCAGTTGCCGCAGATTGCCCACCCCCGCAATGCCGGGATGCCGCTGGACCTTGACTGGGTCGCGGCGGTGCAGGCAAACACCTCGGCCATCGAACGGCGCACCGCCACCTTGCCGGGCCGCCGCTCGGTCAAGAAGGACCATCAGGCCGCCTGGCTTTGCAAGGCGATCAGCCTGATCGACCTGACCACGCTGTCGGGTGACGACACCTGGGGGCGGGTCGAACGGCTTTGCGCCAAGGCCCGCCAGCCGGTACGCCCCGACCTGCTGGCCGCGCTGGGGATGGAGGGGCTGACCACCGGCGCCGTCTGTGTCTATCACGAGATGGTGGAAACCGCCGTGCGCGCGCTGGAGGGCAGCGGCATTCCCGTGGCCGCCGTTTCCACCGGCTTTCCCGCGGGCCTGTCGCCCCTGCGCACCCGGCTGATGGAGATCACCGACAGCGTGGCCGCCGGCGCGCGGGAAATCGACATCGTGATTTCCCGCCGCCATGTGCTGACCGGCGACTGGCAGGCGCTTTATGACGAGACCCGCGCCATGCGGGCGGCCTGCGGCGAGGCACATATGAAGGCGATCCTGGCCACTGGCGAACTGGGCACCTTGCGCAACGTGGCGCGCGCCAGCCTTGTCTGCATGATGGCAGGGGCCGATTTCATCAAGACCTCGACCGGGAAAGAGGGGGTGAACGCCACCCTGCCCGTGTCGCTTGTGATGATCCGCGCGATCCGCGATTACGAGGCGCGCACTGGCTTCAAGGTGGGCTACAAGCCCGCAGGCGGCATTTCGAAGGCCAAGGACGCGCTGGTCTACCTGTCGCTGATGAAGGACGAGCTGGGCCACCCCTGGCTGCAACCCGACCTGTTCCGCTTTGGCGCCTCGTCGCTGCTGGGCGACATCGAGCGCCAGCTGGAACACCATGTCACCGGCCGCTATTCGGCCGCCAACCGCCATGCGATGGGCTGATCCATGACCGTCCGCGAGATTTTCGACGCCATGCCCTACGGCCCCGCCCCCGAATCCGCCGCCGAGGCGCTGGCCTGGCTTGACCGTCACGGCCGCCGCTTCGGCCCCTTCATCGACGGCGCCTTTGCCGCGCCGGGCGAGACCTTCGCCACCCGGAACCCCGCCACCGGCGAGGTGCTGGCCGAGGTGACGCAGGCCAGCCCCGATGACGTGGCCCGCGCCGTCGCCGCAGCCCGGCGGGCCCAGCCGAAATGGGCGAAGCTGTCGGGCCATGCCCGCGCGAAATACCTGTATGCCCTGGCCCGTCTGGTGCAGAAACACGCGCGCCTTCTGGCGGTGCTGGAAACGCTCGACAATGGCAAGCCGATCCGCGAAAGCCGCGACATCGACGTGCCGCTGGTCGCGCGCCACTTCTACTACCACGCGGGCCTGGCCCAGCTTCTGCCGAAGGAACACCCCGACATGGCGCCCGTGGGCGTCTGCGGCGCGGTGATCCCCTGGAACTTTCCTTTGCTGATGCTGGCGTGGAAGGTCGCGCCCGCCCTGGCCGCGGGCAATACCGTGGTGCTGAAGCCTGCCGAATACACGCCGCTGACCGCGCTTCTCTTCGCCGAGATCACGCGCGAGGCGGGGCTGCCGAAGGGCGTGCTGAACATCGTCACCGGCGATGGCGCGACGGGCGCGGCGCTGGTCGCGGCGCCGGTGGACAAGATCGCCTTCACCGGCTCGACCGAGGTCGGCCGCACGATCCGCACGGCCACCGCGGGCCGGGGCATCGCGCTGACGCTCGAACTGGGGGGCAAGTCGCCCTACATCGTCTTCGACGACGCCGACATCGACAGCGCGGTCGAAGGGCTGGTGGACGCGATCTGGTTCAACCAGGGTCAGGTTTGCTGCGCGGGCTCGCGCCTGCTGGTGCAGGAGGGGATCGCCGGACGCTTCCATGACAAGCTGAAGCGGCGGATGGACGGGCTGCGTCTGGGCGACCCGCTGGACAAATGCATCGACGTGGGCGCCGTGGTGGACCCGGTGCAACTGGCCGCCATCACCCGGATGGTCGACGCCTCGGGGGGCGAGGTCTACCGCGCGGCGACACCGGTGCCGCCCGGCTGCTTCTACCCGCCGACGCTCATCACGGGGCTCTCCGCCGCGGCGCCGCTGATGCAGGAGGAAATCTTCGGCCCCGTCCTGGTCTCGATGACCTTCCGCACCCCGGCCGAGGCGGTGGACCTGGCCAACAACACCCGCTACGGCCTGGCTGCCAGCATCTGGACAGAGAACGTGAACCTTGCGCTCGACATGGCGCCGAAGGTGAAGGCGGGCGTGGTCTGGGTGAACGGCACCAACATGTTCGACGCCGCCGCGGGCTTCGGCGGGATGCGCGAGTCGGGCTTCGGGCGCGAGGGCGGCCGGGAAGGGCTGCTGGCCTACCTGAAGCCCGCGGCACAGGGTCGGCCGGTGAAATCCTTGGCCCCCTTCCCCGAACCGGCGGCACCCGAGGCGCCCGGACTGGACCGCACCGCCAAGCTGTACATCGGCGGCAAGCAGGCGCGGCCCGACGGCGGCTATTCGCGCGCCGTCTGGGGGCCGAAGGGCGCACTGCTGGGCCATGTCGGGCTTGGCAACCGCAAGGACATCCGCAACGCGGTCGAGGCCGCCCATGCCGCGAAGGGCTGGGGCAAGGCCACCGCCCATGCCCGCGCGCAGGTGGTCTACTACATCGCCGAAAACCTTTCGGCCCGCGCCGCGGAATTCGCGGCCCGCCTGCGCGCGATGACCGGCAAGCCGGGCGAGGCCGAGGTCGAGGCCGCGATCGAGCGGCTGTTCACCTATGCCGCCTGGGCCGACAAATGGGAGGGCGCGGTAAAACCCGTGCCGCTCAGGGGCGTGGCGCTGGCGATGAACGAACCCGTGGGCGTGATCGGCGCGCTGTGCCCCGACGACCTGCCGCTGCTGGGCGCGGTCTCGCTGCTGGCGCCCGCCATCGCGATGGGCAACGCCGTGGTGCTGGTGCCGTCTGCCGCCTTCCCGCTGGCCGCGACAGATCTTTACCAGGTGTTCGACACCTCGGACCTGCCGGGCGGGGTGGCGAACATCGTCACCGGCGATCCGGCCGAACTGGGCAAGACGCTTGCGGGCCACATGGACGTGGATGCGGTCTGGAGCTTTGCCCCCGGGCTTGACGCGATGGTAGAGCGTGAAAGCGCGGCCAACCTCAAGCGCATCTGGGCGGACGGCGGGCGAGGCCGCGACTGGTTCGGCCCCGCGGGCGAAGGCCACGCGTTCCTGCGCAACGCGACCGAGGTGAATACGGTCTGGGTACCCTACGGCGAATGACCCGCCCGTGCCCGGCCCCGGGGCGCTGCCCCGGACCCCGGGATATTTCGGCCAAAGAGAAAGATCAGCGGCGGGGAGGGACCGGGCGTCCGGTCTATACCCCCAGAACGGCCGCCGGTTCCTCTGGTTCGGCCAGCGCCACGCGCGGCCGTCCGGTGGCGGTGACGCGAAGCCGTGCCTCGATGAACATCTGGCGGCCCTCGATCTCGACCTCCTGCACCTCGCGCGCCACGGTCAGCCGCACCTCCTCGGCGCCGGCGGCCCGTGCCCGGTCGCGCGCCTCGGCCGAGAGCGCGGCCTCGGTGGCCGCAAGGGCCGCATCCCGGTCGGCGAAGACCTGCGCCCCCCCTGCCAGATGGGCGACGAAGCGCCCCTCGGATGGCGCGGTCACGATGGCCTCGGCATGCATCGCCACCTGGCCCACCACCGCGCCGATGGCATTGGCCACCCCCGCATGTTCCGGCAGCACCGTGCGGGTGCCCAGCCGTTCGCCCACGGCGCCGTAATAGCTGGGTGCCGAGGCCCCGAGCCCGATGACCGGGACGCCCAGCCGCAGGCTCAGGTCCACCACCCCGCCCCGGCGGGCCAGGCCCGCCCGCGTCATCGAGTGGCGGGCCAGCACATCGGGCGGCGCGCCGAAATCACGCCCGTCCTCGGCAAAGGCGGCCTCGAGCAGGCAATCCACCGTCTGCTGCGTCAACTGGTCGATGATCGCCCGCGCCATCGGTTCGGGCCCCGCGGCGATCCGTTCCCCGCGCCCGTTCCGGCGGCGGGCGAAGAGCCGCAGCGCCTTTTCGGCCGCAGCCGCATCCCAGCTGTCCAGCCGCCCCAGGACGTGGCTGGCATCCGAGGGCGTGACGCCCGACAGCATCACCAGCCCGCGCGCCACCAGCTTTGTCAGCGCCGCAGCATCAAGCCGCGTCTTCAGGATGGCGCCCACCGTCGCCGCGCCGCCCGCCAGCCGTTCCAGCACCGCTTCCTCGCGCGGGCCGATCCCGGCGGCGGGCACATGCGGCATGGCCAGCGCAAAGCGGCCGTCATGCTCGCCCGCGGTTTCGGTCGACAGCGCCCGGTCCAGCGCGTCATGCACCAGGTCGGGCCAGTCGCGGGCCATCAGCGACACCGGAATCAGTCGCCGGGGCCCGAGGCGCAGGCCACCGTCGAGCCCTTCCAGCACATGCACCTCGCTATCGCCGCCAAGGCCCCAGGTGCGCATCGCCACCGCCTCGACCATGGTGCGCCAGCCGCCGACCTGCGCGCCCATCGGGTCGATCTCGGGCAGGCCGCCGCGCAAGAGCGCCACGTCGGTGGTGGTGCCGCCGATGTCGGAGACCAGCGCATCCGTCTCGCCGGTCAGCCAGCGCGCGCCCACGATCGAGGCCGCGGGGCCGGAAAGGATCGTTTCGATCGGGCGCGCGCGGGCGACATCGGCCGAGATCAGCGCGCCGTCGCCGCGCACCACCATCAGGGGCGCCTTGATCCCGACCGCGGCCAGATGCGCGTCGCAGGCGTCGATCAGCCGCGCGATCATTCCGATCAGGCGGGCATTCAGCACCGCCGTCAGCGCCCGCTTCGGCCCGTTCAGCCGCGCCGAGAGTTCATGCGAGCAGGTGACGGGTCGCCCGGTCAGCCGCCGCACGGCGTCGGCCGCGGCCAGTTCATGCGCCGGGTTGCGCACGGCAAAGCGCGCGGCCACGGCAAAGCCCGCGACCGTCGGGCCAAGCCGGGCCACCTCGGCCTCCAGCCTTGCAAGGTCGAGCGGCGCCGCTTCGGTTCCGGCATGGGTATGCCCGCCGGCCAGCGCCACCACCGGGTCGCCCGCCAATGCCTCGGCAAGGCCGTGGCGGGTCAGATCGCCCTCGTCGAAGCCGATGAAGATCAGCGCGACGCGGCCGCCCTGCCCTTCGACCAGCGCGTTGGTGGCCAGCGTGGTGGACAGCGAGACCATCGCCACATCCTGCGGCCGCAGCCCCGCCTCGGCCAGTGCCGCGTCCACTGCCCGGCCGATGCCCAGCGACAGGTCGGCCCGGGTTGTCAGCGACTTGGCCTTGGCGATCACCTGCGCCTCGCCCTCGTCCACGATCACCGCATCGGTGTAGGTGCCGCCCGTATCGACGCCAAGGAAAACCGCCATCGTCCGCCCCATCCTGTTCGCCTGTCGCATCTAGGCCAGCCGCGCCGCGCCGTCAGCCACCAAAGCGACCCTTCGTGTCGCAGCCGCGATGGCCCCCTCGCCAATCGGCGCGCCCTGCGCTAGGCCAGAGGCAGACCGGAGGTGCCGATGCAGCCCCAGATCCCGTTCACCCGTGACCTCGTGCTGATCGGCGGAGGCCATGCCCATGCGCTGGTGCTGTTGCGCTGGGGCATGGCGCCCCTGCCCGGCACCCGGCTGACGGTGATCGACCCGAACCCCACGGCGCCCTATACGGGCATGCTGCCCGGGCTGATCGCGGGCCATTACCCGCGCGAGGCGCTGGAGATCGATCTGGTGCAACTGGCCCGCCACGCGGGCGCGCGGCTGATCCTGGGCCGGGTGACGGGCATCGACCGCACGGCGCGGCGCATCGCGGTGCCCGGTCGGCCAGCTCTGCGCTATGACGTGGCCTCGATCGACATCGGCATCACCTCGGACCTGCCCGATCTGCCGGGCTTTGCCGAACACGCCACCGCGGCCAAGCCGCTGGGGGACTACGCCGAACGCTGGGCCCGCTTCATGGCCGCAGGCCCAGCGGCGGGGCCCGTGGTGGTCCTGGGCGGGGGTCTGGCAGGGGTGGAACTGGCGCTGGCGTCGGTGCACCGGCTGCGGCAGGCGGGGGCGCAGACCGCGGTGACGCTGGTGGAACAGGCGGCCGAGGCGCTGCCCGGCATCGGCCGGGGGGCGCGCGCGGCGCTCTTGCGGCATCTGGCGCGGGCGGGGGTGACGCTGCTGACCGGCGCGCGCGCACTGCGGATCGAGGCGGATGGCGTTGTGCTGGCCGACGGGCGCCGCCTGCCCTCGGCCTTCACGCTGGCCGCTACCGGGGCCCGGCCGCATCCCTGGCTGGCCGAGACGGGGCTTGCCCTGACCGACGGCTTCGTCGACGTGGGCCCGACGCTGCGCAGCGTGACCGATGCCGCGATCTTTGCGGTGGGCGACTGTGCCCACCTGACCCACGCGCCGCGCCCCAAGGCGGGCGTCTTCGCGGTGCGCGCGGCGCCGGTCCTGTTCGACAACCTGCGCGACGCGCTGACCGGACGGCCCGCGCGGGCCTACCGGCCGCAACGCGATTACCTGAAGCTCGTCTCGACCGGGGCCCGTCGGGCGGTGGCCGACAAATGGGGCCTGCCGCTGGACGGGCGTCTGCTGTGGCGCTGGAAGGACCGGATCGACCTGCGCTTCATGCGGATGTTCCACGACCTGCCCGCGATGCCCGCGCGCGCCCTGCCCGTGCCCGTGACCATCGGCGTGCGCGAGGAGATGGAGGGCAGGAAGCCGCTTTGCGGGGGGTGCGGCGCAAAGCTCGGGCCGGGCGCGCTGGCCGGGGCGCTGGCGGGGCTGCCGCCCCCGGCGCGGGCCGATGTGCTGTCGGGGCCGGGCGATGATGCGGCGGTGCTGGCGGTGGGCGGGGTCACGCAGGTGCTGACGACGGACCATCTGCGCGCCTTCTGCGATGACCCCTTCCTGATGGCGCGGATCGCCGCCACCCATGCGCTGGGCGATGTGTGGGCGATGGGCGCGGCCCCGCAGGCGCTGCTGGTGCTGGTGACGCTGCCTGCGGCCAGCGAACGGTTGCAGGCCGACATGCTGGCCGAGATCATGGCGGCCGCGGGCGGGGTCGCGCAGGCGGCGGGGGCCGAGATCGTGGGCGGGCATACCTCGGTCGGGGCGGAACTGACCATCGGCTTCACCGTGACCGGGCTGGCCGGGCGGGTGGTGGCCAAGGGGGGGGCGCGGCCGGGCGATGCGCTGATCCTGACGAAACCGATCGGCAGCGGCACCGTGATGGCGGCCGAGATGCAGCGGGCCGCGCCGGGCCGGGCGGTGGCCGCCGCCTGGGCCAGCATGACGCGCCCGCTGGGCCCGGCGGCGGCGGTGCTGGCCCCCGCGGCCCACGCCATGACCGATGTCACAGGCTTCGGCCTGGCCGGGCATCTGATGGAGATGATGCGGGCCGCGGGCACCGCCGCGACGCTGGATCTAGCCGCCGTGCCGCTGCTGCCGGGGGCCGAGGCGCTGGCCGCCGCGGGCCATGCCAGCACGATCGCGCCCGCGAACCGTGCCGCGCTGGGCGATGCGGTGGTGCTGCCCGATACGCCGCGCGCGGCGCTGCTGGTCGACCCGCAGACGGGCGGCGGGCTGCTGGCCGCCGTACCCGAGGGGCGGGCAGGCGAATTGCTGGCCGCGCTGCTGGCGCTGGGCGAAGACGCGGCGATCATCGGCCGGGTCAACGACGGGCCGCCCCGCATCACCGTGGTCGGTGTCGGCTAAAGCGCCGCGACCCGCGCCGCAAGCCGATCGGCCAGCGCGGCCAGCGCCTCGGGCGTCAGGGCGTCGATGGCGAAATCCTCGGCGCCCGTGCCGCCGGTCCGCTCGCGCTGCTTGTCGTAGCGGGGATCGTAATGGCGGGCCATCAGGTCATCGGCCAGCGTCTCGAACGCCCCTTCGGCTGCCAGCCCCTGCCAGCGGTGGATCACCTCTGCCGCGTGCAGCGGGCGCAAGAGGTCGATCACCCGCGTCAGTTCCGCCGGATCGGCCGTGAGGTCGGCATAGGCGCGCGTGAGGTATGCGGCCCGCGCCCCCCGGGGGGCCAGCACATGCAGCCGCGGGGCTGCGCGCATCGCCTTCCACAGCGGGGGCGGCAGCGAGAGGTCGCCCACCTTGCTCGATTCCGCCTCGATCACCACCGGCCGCGCGGGGTCGAGCGCGGCAAGGGCCGCGGCCAGTCGGCCTTCGAAGGCCTTCTGGCTGGGCTGCCCGCCCGCGCGGTGGCCGAAAAGCGAGCCGCGGTGGTTCGCCATCCCCTCGAGGTCGATCACCTGCACGCCGCGGGCCGCCAGCAGCGCAAGCAGCTCGGTCTTGGCGCTGCCGGTGTTGCCGTCCAGCAGCACGACGCGCGAGGGCACCGGGCGGTCATGCACCGCCTGCACCACAAGACTGCGGTAGGACTTGTAGCCGCCTGCCAGCGTTTCCACCCGCCAGCCGATCTGGCCGAGGATCAGCGCGAACGACCCCGACCGCTGGCCGCCGCGCCAGCAGTAGACCAGCGGCCGCCAGCCCCCCGACATCCCGGCCAGAGGCCCCTCGATGTGGCGCGCGGCATTCCTTGCAACCAGCGCCCCGCCGATCTTGCGGGCGCTGAAGGGGCTGACCTGCTTGTAGATCGTGCCCACCCGCGCCCGCTCGTCATCATCCAGCACCGGCAGATTGATCGCCCCCGGCACATGGTCTTCGGCCCATTCCGAGGGCGAGCGCACGTCGATGATGGTATCGAACCCCATCCGCGCCAGATCGGACAGCGAGGTGAGGGTGATTGCCATCGCCCGCGGCCCCTACAGCAGGCCCTGCGCCCGGAACCGCGCCCGCAGGTCATCCTGCGGGCGGGCGCCGATATGGCTGATGATTTCGGATGCCGCGACGCAACCCATGCGGCCGCAGGTTTCCAGCCCGTAGCCCTCGGTCATCCCCCAGAGGAAGGCGCCCGCGAACAGATCACCCGCGCCGGTCGCGTCCACGATCCGGGTGGGCACCGCGGGCACATGGCGGTGCTGGCCATCCCAGAGCACATGCGCGCCCTTTTCACTTTCGGTCGCCGCCACGATCGAGACCTCGGCCGCCGCCGCCCGCAT
>DAIEJF010000187.1 GCA_027351005.1 Paracoccaceae bacterium
GGGGGGGCGGGCGCGGGGGCAGGTGTTCGCATCGGCGTCAACGGGACAGGGCCTGGGCCGGCCTTTGGGCGGTGCTCGGGCACGGGCTGCGTCACACCATCAACCTCCACGAAACCATTCGGGCGTTCCCTTCCTGTCAGGTGCCGATGAAACGAATCATTGGAGGAAAAAAGTGAACGAAGCCTTCACCACGACCGCGACCGCGACGCTGCGCCCCGGGGCCGCGCTGCGCTCCATCGCCGCCCTGATCCAGCGCGAGATGGCGACGACCTACGGCCGCTCGCCCGGCGGCTATGTCTGGGCGGTGCTGGAGCCGATCGGCGGCATTGCCGTCCTGTCGCTGGCCTTTTCCGTGTTCCTGCAGCGCCCTGCGCTTGGCACGAACTTTCCACTGTTCTACGCCACCGCGTTTCTGCCCTTCACGCTTTATGCCCAGCTTTCGGTGAAGCTGGCGCAGGCGATCCAGTTCTCGCGCCCGCTGCTGGCTTATCCGGCGGTCACCTTCGTCGATGCGCTTGCGGCGCGCTTCGCCCTGGCGCTGCTGACCCATGCGGTGGTCTTCGCGCTGGTGGTCATCGGCATCCACCTTGCCTTCGGGCTTCGCGCCACGCTCGACTGGCCCGCGATCCTGCTCGGCTTCACCATGGCGGCGGCGCTGGGGCTGGGCGTCGGCACGCTGAATTGCTATCTGCGGGCGATGCTGCCGATCTGGGATACCGTGTGGTCGGTCGCCAACCGTCCGCTGTTCCTGGTGTCGGGCATCGTGTTCCTGCTGGAAGGGATGCCCCCGTCGATGCGCGGGCTTCTATGGTACAACCCGTTGATTCACATCACCGCAGAGATGCGCCGCGGGTTCTATCCCACCTATCACGCAACGGCGGCATCGCCGGCTTACGTCTTTGCGCTGGCCCTGATCTCGCTTGCGCTGGGGCTTTTGCTGCTGAAGCGGGCGCATCGCGACATCCTGGCGGACTGAGCCCCGG
Source organism: Paracoccaceae bacterium (assembly GCA_027351005.1). Taxonomy (GTDB): domain Bacteria; phylum Pseudomonadota; class Alphaproteobacteria; order Rhodobacterales; family Rhodobacteraceae; genus Solirhodobacter. The sequence continues at coordinate 984 of DAIEJF010000187.1, forward strand.
GGCGCCCGCGATCCCTGCCGACGGCGGGCCATGAAGGGTTAACCCGTTCTTCACCTTGATCGGGCTAGACCCGGATCGACGGCAGATCCTGCAACGGAGGTGCGAATGACGGCCCAGTGGCTTCAGCGGGCGCGGTGGCTCGCGGCGTTCCTGACCCCCGATCCACGGGTGTCGGACTACCTGCGGGCGATCCGGCGGGGGCACCATTTCGACCGGACGTTCTACCTTGGCGCCGATCCCGGAATGCACGCACTGTTCCGCGCCTTTCCCGAACGTCACTACGTCGTCTTCGGCGAACGCGAGGGGCGCCAGCCCAACCCCGATTTCTCGCCCAGCGCCTATCTGCGCCACAACCCGGACCTGACCGCCTGGGCCGGGCGGCCCTACCTGCACTTCCTGCTCTACGGGCGGCGGGAACAGCGCGTGACGCGCGAGCCGCCCGCCGGGGCCGAAACCGGGCAGCAACCCGCGCCCGTCCTGCGCCCGTCCGACGGGCCGAAGGCGGCCTTCGCGATCGTGGTGCATGTCTATTACCACGATCTGTGGCCCGAAATCGCAGCCCGGCTGCGGCTTCTCGATGTTCCGTTCGACCTTTTCGTCACCTTGACCGAAACCACGCCGGGCGCCGCCGCGGCGCTGGCCGGCCGCATCCAGGCCGCCTTCCCCGGTGCACGCGCCATTCCGATGCCGAACCGCGGGCGCGACATCTTCCCCTTCGTGCATCTGGTCAACGCGGGCCTTCTGGACGGCTATCGGGCCGTGGCCAAGATCCATACCAAACGCTCGCCGCACCGGGCCGATGGCGACGACTGGCGGCGGACGCTGATCGACGGGGTCCTGCCGGGGGCGGCAACCGGGCAATTGCTGCTCCGCTTCCTGGCCGATGCCGATGCCGGGGTCTGGGTCGCCGACGGCCAGCATTATCGTGACCCGGGCTGGTGGGGCGGAAACTTCGACATCACCGCCTGGCTTCTGCGGCGGGTGGAGATTCGGGCCGAACGCGACCGGCTCTCGTTTCCCGCCGGGTCGATGTACTGGCTGAAGCCGGTGATGATCGGCATGATCCGCGGCCTGCAACTGGACCAGTCGCTGTTCGAGACCGAATGCGGCCAGGTGGATGGCACGCTGGCCCATGCCGTGGAACGCGCGCTGGGCGCCATCGTGGCGGACGCGGGCCTTGTGGTGCGCGAGACGTCGGCCATGCGGCCGCCGGTGGCCGCGCCGCTGCCGGATCGGGCGCGCTATGTCTCGGCCTTCTACCTGCCGCAGTTTCACCGGGTGGCCGAAAATGACGCCTGGTGGGGCCGGGGCTATACCGAATGGCAGGCGGCGGCCCGCGCCCGGCCCCAGTTCGACGGCCATGCCCAGCCCGCCCTTCCGGGTGACCTTGGCTTCTACGACCTGCGCCAGACCGAGGTGATGGGCGAACAGGCGGCGCTGGCCCGGGCGGCAGGCATCGACGCCTTCTGCGTCTATCACTACTGGTTCGACGGCCACCGCCTGCTGGAAGCCCCGCTCGACGGCCTGTTGCAGCGCGAAGAGGTGGATTTTCCCTTCTACCTCTGCTGGGCCAACGAAAGCTGGCGGCGCAATTGGGATGGCCTGTCAGGCGAGGTCCTGATGCGGCAAGGCTACGCGCCGGGGTTCGAGGAAGGTCTGGCCGTGTCGACCCTGCCCTACCTGCGCGATCCACGCTACCAGCGCCCCGACGGGCGCCGCCCCCGGTTCCTGATCTACCGGCCCGAGGACCTGCCCGACCCGCCCGCCAACGTGGCGCGTCTGCGGGCCGCCTGGGCCGCGCTGGGGGTGGGCGAGGTGGAACTGGGCGCCGTCCGTTTCCACCTGGGCGGGGCCTCGCCCATACCGGCGGATCTGTTCGATTTCTGGGTCGAGATGCCGCCGCATGGCCTGGTGGAGGGCGAGGATTACCTCTTCGGCGGGCCCGGCGGCAACCGCATGGCGCAGGGGCCGGGCCCGGACTTTCGCGGGCTGGTCTACGATTACCGCCGGATCGCGGCACGCAGCCTGACCGCGGCCCATGCCGCCCGCCTGCCGCCGAACACCATCGCGGGAATCATGCCCGCCTGGGACAACACCGCCCGCCGCGGCAGTCAGGCGCATGTGGCCTGGGGCGCCAATCCGGCCAGCTTCCGCGTCTGGCTGCACGGCCTTGCGCGGCACCGGCTGGCGGGGTCCTACCGGCAGGAGCTGTTCCTGAACGCCTGGAACGAATGGGCGGAACGCGCAGTGCTGGAACCCGGCCGCCAATACGGGCGGGCCTACCTTGACGTGCTGGCAGAGTGGCGCTGAGCGATGGCGCGGCTTGTTCTTCACATCGGCACGCACAAGACGGCGACCACCACGTTGCAGGACACCTTTGCCGCCAACCGGGCGCTTCTGGCGCGCGAGGGGCTGATCTATCCCAAGATTGGCCAGGCCACGGGCCACCATGGGCTGGTGATGGAATGGCTGGCGCTGCCGCCGGTCTACGCGCTGCCGGGCGGCCCTGCCGCGGCCTGGGGGCGGATCGCCGCGCTGGCCCGCGGGCCCGGCGTGGTGTTCCTGAGCAGCGAGGAATTCTCGCGCGGGCAGCCCCTGCCCCGGGTGGATTTCCGCGCCCTGCGCCAACGGCTTGCGGGGTTCGAGGGGGTGACCGTGCTGTGCACCCTGCGCGACCAGCTGTCCTATCTGCAGTCGATCTATCTCGAAGTGTCCAAGAAGCAGGTGCCGCAGCCCTGGTCCGTGTTTCTGGCCGAGGCGCTGACCACCGGCTATGCGGCCGGGCTGTTTCTGGACTTCGCCGCGCTGGATGGCTTTCTGCGCACCGCCTTCGCCCCAGACGAGATCCGCTACCTCGATTTCGCAACCGCACGGGGGGCCCCCGGCGGCATCCTTGGCGCGGCCCTGCAGGCGGCGGGATGCGACCTGCCCGCGGCGGCGCTGCGCCAGGTGGAGGACGGGGCGGCGAATGTCTCGCCCGATCCGCTGGCCGCCTGGGCCGCCAACCAGATCGCGGCCCCTTATCCGGTTTCCGAAGCACTGCTGGCGCTGACCACCGCGGCCCTGCGCGCAGACCTGGATCCGGCGGTGCGCACCACGCTCTACACACGGGCCGAAGAGGTGCGGCTTCTGCAGCATATCGCGCCGCTGAATGCCCGCTTTGCCGAAAGCCTGGCCGCCCGCCAGCCGGGCTTCCGCATCACCATGGCCCCACCCCCACCCCGGCGCATGTTCCGCGAGGATGTGCAGCCCGGCTTCTGGCTGCGGGTGGCGCGCCGGTTGCACGCCGATGCGGCCTAGCTAAAGCTCCAGCGCATCGGCCTGGCCCCGCAGCAGATCCATCGTGCGCACCAGCTCGGCGCTGATGCCGGGTTCCGACAGCGCATGGCCCGCCGCCGGGATCATCCGGAGGTCGGCGCGATCCCAGCCCTGCGCCAGTTTCCAGGCCGACATCGGGGGGCAGATCATGTCATAGCGCCCCTGCACCAGAACCGCCGGGATATGCGCGATCCGGTGCCGCTGCGCCAGGATCCAGCCGTCCTGCGGCAGGAACCCGTCATGGGTGAAATAGTGGTTCTCAAGCCGGGAAAAGGCCCGGGCGTAATCCGCCGGGCTCTCGCCCAGGGTCACGTCATGGTCGATGGTGGCCAGCGCGTTTTCCCACCCGGCCCAGAGCCGGGCAAAGCGCGTCTCTTCCGCCCCGTTGCCCGAAAACAGGCGGCGGCCATAGGCGGCGATCAGGTCGGCGCGTTCGGTCTCGGGCACGGCCCCGGCAAAGCGCGCCCAGTGTTCCGGCCAGAACGCCCCCGCCCCGCCGCCGTAGAACCAATTCAGCTCGGCCCGGGTCATCAGGAAGATACCGCGCAGGATCAGGCCCGCGGCGCGGTCGGGATGGCTGATGGCATAGATCAGCGCCAGCGTGGCGCCCCAGCTTCCGCCAAACACCAGCCAGCGCCGGATGCCCAGCACCGCGCGGATGCGCTCCATGTCGGCCACCAGGTGCCAGGTGGTGTTCGCCTCGACGCTGGCATGGGGGCGCGAGCGGCCGCAGCCGCGCTGGTCGAACAGGATGATGCGATAGACGCTGGGGTCGAAATACCGCCGCATCGCCGGGCTGCATCCGCCGCCGGGCCCGCCATGGACCACCACCACGGGAATCCCCGAGGGCAGGCCGCATTGTTCGACATAGACGCGGTGGCCATCGCCCACGTCCAGCATGCGCTGATCGAAGGGCTCGATCGGCGGGTAAAGGAATTCGACTGCGCGCTTTTGGCCTGAGGTTTTATCCATGACCGACCTATATAGGGGCAAAAGGTGCCCCGCCACGGGCCTGACCACAAGATAAAAGGACAAGGGCGCGATGACTGCCGAAACCACCGTTGACGCCGCCGAGGTGGCGAAGTTCGAGGCGATGGCCGCCGAGTGGTGGGACCCGACCGGAAAATTCAGGCCGCTGCACCAGATGAACCCCTGCCGACTGGATTACATCACCCGCCAGGTGGCCGCGGAATTCGACCGCGACCTGACCGCCCCTGCCCCCTTCGCGGGTCTGCGTGTGCTGGATATCGGCTGCGGCGGCGGCCTTCTGTCAGAGCCGATGGCGCGTCTGGGTGCCGATGTGGTGGGCGCCGATGCCGCCCCGCGCAACATCCCCGTGGCCCGGCTTCATGCCGAACAATCGGGGCTGGCGATCGACTACCGCAACACCACGGCCGAGGCGATGGCCGCGGCGGGCGAGCGGTTCGACGTGGTTCTGAACATGGAAGTTGTGGAACATGTGGCCGATCCGCTGGCCTATCTGACGGCCTGCCACGATCTGCTGAGGCCCGGCGGGCTGATGATCTGCTCGACGCTGAACCGCAACGCCAAAAGCTTCATGATGGCGATCGTGGGCGCCGAATGGGTGATGCGCTGGCTGCCCAAGGGCACCCACGACTGGCAGAAGTTCATCACCCCCGACGAGCTTTACGATCTGATCCGCCGCGCCGGTCTGCTGCCGGTCGATCGCAAGGGGATGGTGTTCAACCCTGTCGGCTGGTCGTGGAGCCTGTCGGACCGCGATCTGAGCGTGAACTACGTCACCGCATCGCGCCGTCCGGCCTAGGCGGCGGGGTCGTCGCGCTCGAACCGCAGGCGCATCTCGCGCAGCACGGGCAGCAGCGCGCGCACCCGGTCGGGGCCAAGGTCGGCCACCACGCCGCGAATCACCGGGGTGATGGATTGCAGCGCGGCGTCGCGCGCACGGCGCCCCGCGGGGCTGATGGCCACGAACTTGCGCCGCGCATCGTCCCAGTCAGGGCGGATGTGGACATGGCCCGCCCATTCCAGCTTGGCTAGCGTGTTCGTCATCGCGCCGCGGGTAACATGGAAGGTCCGCGCAAGCTGGGCCGGTGTGCGTTCGTCGCTGACCCGGGCAAGGTGGTTCAGCACGCCGAAATGCGACAGTTCCATCCCCTTCGGCAGCGCCTTCGAGACATGCGCGCGGGCCAGCTGATCGGCCATGAACAGCTCGGAAAACAGGGCGTTGGCCAGGTCTTCGGGGGTTTCGGCCATCACGGGCCTGCGAACGGCCGGTCATGCGAGAGCGAGGGTACCCGCGCCCGCGCCCGCGCCACCTCGGCCCGGTCGATCTCGACGAAGGTCACGCCGACCTTTGCCCCCGCGTCCGACAGAACCTCGCCCCAGGGCGCCACGGCCAGCGCGTGGCCATGGGTCTTGCGTTCCTTGCCGTCACGCGACCGGTGGGTGCCCACCTGCGCGGGCGCCAGAACATAGCAGCCCGTCTCGATCGCGCGGGCGCGCAACAGCACCTCCCAATGGGCGGCGCCGGTGATGTGGTTGAAGGCCGCGGGCACGGTCAGCACCTCGGCCCCGGCCTTGGCCAGCGCACGGTAAAGATGGGGAAAGCGCACATCGTAGCAGACACTCATCCCCACCGCCGCGAAGGGGGTCCCGGCCACGACGGCCCGGTCGCCCGGCCGATAGCCGGCCGATTCGCGATAGACCTCGGTGGCGGTCACGTTCACGTCGAACATGTGGATCTTGTCGTAGCGCGCAGCGATGGCCCCGTCGGGCGCAACCAGGAACGAACGGTTGGCAAACCGCCCGTCGGCATCGTCGGTCTTCAGCCCCAGCGAGCCGATCAGCAGCCAGATGCCCAGCGCCTTCGCCTCGGCCCGAAGCGCGGCCAGCGTGGGGTCGGTCTCTTCAGGGTGGAGCACCTGCCGCTGCCAGGCCCGGTCCGAGGACAGGCAGTTGGTCACCTCGGGCGTCAGCACGAAGCCCGCGCCGCCCTGTGCCGCGGCACGCACCAGCGCCAGCGTCTCGACAAGGTTCTCCTCGGGGTCGTCCGAGACGTTCAGTTGCACAAGGCCCGCGCGCATCGCCTAATCCGCCAGAAGCGGGTCAAGCCTGCCCGCGCGGTCCAGCGCGTAAAGGTCATCGCAGCCGCCCACATGGGTGCCGCCGATGAAGATCTGCGGCACCGTATGGCCGCCATGCGCGCGGTCCATCATCACCCGGCGCAGCGCCGGATCGCCGGACACGTCATGTTCGGTGAAGGCCACGCCCTTCTGGGTCAGAAGCCGTTTGGCGGCATGGCAATAGCCGCAGCTGGGCGACGTGTAGATTTCGACGGGTTTCATGGCTCGTTCCCCTGGTTGCGCCGGAACTATAGGGATTTAGGCATCCTTCGCAACGCGCGCCAGCACCAGAACATCGACAGAGGCCGCCCCGGCTGCCACAAGCGCCTCGGCCCCCGCAGCCAGCGTGGCGCCCGAAGTCATCACGTCATCCACCAAGAGCAGGGCCCGGCCCGCCAGCCGCGCACGGCGGCGGGGATGGACCGCAAGCGCACCCGAGAGATTGGCGAACCGGGCGTCACGGTCGCGCCCTTCCTGCGTCGGGGTGCGGCGGCTGCGCACCAGCGCGTCGGGGCAATGGTCTGCCCCCACCGCCCGCGCCAAGGCCTGCGACAAGAGCGCCGACTGATTGAACCGCCGCGACAGAAGCCGGCGCCAGTGCAGCGGCACCGGCACCACCAGCAGCCCCGTCTGCAAAAGCGGCGCCGCCGCCTGCGCCAGCCACAGCGCGGCGGGGCGCACCAGGTCCTGCCGGTCGCCATGCTTCAGCGCCATCACCAGCTTGCGGCCATTGTCCTTGTAAAGCAGCGCGGCACGGCCGCGGCCCCAGGGCCGGGCCAGCGTCAGGCAGTCGTCGCAAAAGACGGGCTGCCCCTCGTCCTGCCCCGGCAGGGGGGTGCCGCAGCGGTCGCAGACCAGGCCGGTAATGAAGACGGTCTGGCGCCAGCAGGCTCCGCACAGGCCGAAATCGGTGGTCACGCGTTCGTCGCAGGTCAGGCAGGTGGGCGGGTAGATCGCGCGCAGCAGTCTTTGCATTCGGGCCCGTCCCCTCTAGATACGCGGCATGACGCCGCCAACCCTGACCGACCGCCCCGCCCTTGCCCGCAGCCGCGCCCGAGCGCGCGAAGCGTTCCTGCATGAAGAGGCCGCAGCCGATCTGCAGGAGAGGCTCAGTGTCGTTAACAGGCGGTTTACGAAGCTGGCGATCGTGACCGGGCACCCCGCGCCCTGGGCCGCCGCCTTTCCCGATGCAGTGGTGGTGCCCGATGACGAGGTTCTGGCACTGGCGCCCGGCGGCTTCGATCTGGTGATCCACGCGCTGTCGCTGCACTGGGCGAACGACCCGGTTGGCCAACTGGTGCAATGCCGCCACGCGCTGATGCCCGACGGGCTGTTTCTGGGCGTGCTGTTCGGGGGTCAGACGCTTTCTGAACTGCGCAGCGCGCTGGCCGAGGCTGAGGCCGCGCTGCGCGGCGGGCTGTCGCCCCGGGTGCTGCCGATGGCCGAAATCCGCGACCTTGGCGGGCTCTTGCAGCGGGCGGGCTTTGCCCTGCCGGTCGCCGACGGGCGGCTGATTGATGTCAGCTATGCCTCGGCCTTCCACCTGATGCGCGAGCTGCGCGCGATGGGCGAGGCAAACGCGATGGCCGCCCGCAGCCGCCGCTTTGCCCCCCGCGCGCTCTTTGCCGAAGCCGCGCGCATCTATGCGCAGGCCTTCCCCGCCCCCGACGATCGCATCCGCGCCAGTTTCGAGCTGATCTTTCTGACCGGCTGGGCCCCGCATGACAGCCAGCCCAAGCCGCTCAAGCCCGGCTCGGCGCAGATGCGGCTGGCCGATGCGCTGAAGACGCCAGGCGCCACGGGCGATTGACCCGCGGGCAAAAGCGTCTATCTGGGGCTAGAACGCCCGACGCCGAAGGAGACCACGATGCTGGATGCCAAGACCGTTCCCGCCGGGCAGGGTCGCCTTGCGCATGCGCCGGCCGACCACCCGCCGGTGCGGGCGGCAAAGGTCGGGATTCTGGTGGCCAATCTCGGCACGCCAGACAGCCCCGACTACTGGCCGATGCGGCGCTATCTGAACGAATTCCTGTCGGACCAGCGGGTGATCGACTATCCGCGCTGGAAGTGGCAGCCGCTGCTGCAACTGATCATCCTGTCCAAGCGGCCGTTCAGCTCGGGGGCGAACTATCGGAAGATCTGGAACGAGGAGAAGGGCGAAAGCCCGCTGATGACGATCACCCGCGACCAGACCGCCGCGCTGAAGACCGCGCTCGAGGCGCGCTATGGCGATGCGGTGATGGTGGATTTCTGCATGCGTTACGGCAACCCCTCGACCGCGTCCAAGGTGCGGGCGATGGTCGAGGCCGGGTGCGAAAAGATCCTGTTCTTCCCGCTTTACCCGCATTACGCGGGCGCCACATCGGCCACCGCCAACGATGCCTTCTTCCGTGCGCTGATGACCGAAAAGCGCCAACCCGCGGCCCGCACCGTGCCCGAGTATTTCGAGCACCCGCTTTACATCGAGGCGCTGGCGCAATCGGTGGAACGGGCCTGGGCCGCGATGGCCGAAAAGCCCGAGGTTCTGATCGCCTCTTACCACGGGATGCCGAAACGCTACCTGATGGCGGGCGACCCCTATCATTTCCAGTGCCAGAAGACGACGCGGCTGCTGCGCGAACGGCTGGGCTGGGAAAAAGGGAAGATCCTGACCACGTTCCAGTCGGTTTTCGGCCCCGAGGAATGGCTAAAGCCCTACACCGTGGAACATGTGGCCGAACTGGCCAAGGCCGGAACCAAGCGGATCGCGGTGATCGCGCCTGCCTTTTCGGCCGATTGCATCGAGACGCTGGAAGAGATCAACGGCGAGATCCGCGAGGCGTTCGAACACGCGGGCGGCGAATCCTTCACCTACATCCCCTGCCTGAACGACGATGCCGCGCATGTCGCGGCACTGGCACAGGTGGTGGCGGAAAACCTGCGCGGCTGGCTTGACTAGGCCGCGCGGGCTGCGCACCGAACCCCGGGCATGAAAAAGGCCGGTGGCAGGAAACCCCGCCACCGGCCCCGTACTTTGTAAATCGTGCGATTACTTCGCAGCGACCGCAACGGCCACGACGGCCAGCAGGATCAGCGGGACGATCGCCGACGACGACGACGACGTCTGCTTCGTCTGAGCGACGGCCACCGGGGCTTCCATCACCGGCTTCTTCAGGTTGCCGGCGAAAGCGCTGGTCGCGGCGAGCGAGATCGCAGCGGCGAGAGCAAGTTTCTTCATGTCGAACCTCCAGAATTCGCCCCGGGCCGAAATTTTCAGAGGACGGCGGGGGCACCCAAGACTGTACCTCGTAGGCTTCTTCAACCATCTGCTGCGCGGGAATGCAACGGAGCTTCCGTGCCGCTTCAACAAGATGGCCACCATGTCGTCAAATTAGCAACACCTGCGTACCGACCTTGGCAAGATCGTACAATTGTTCGATGTCCTCGTTGTAAAGGCCGATGCAGCCGTTCGACGATTGGCGGCCGATCTTGCGCGTGTCCTGGGTTCCGTGGATGCGGTAATACTGCCAGCTCAGGTAAAGCGCGCGCGTGCCAAGCGGATTATCCGGCCCGGGCCCAATGAAATCAGGCCATTCCGGGTCGCGCTTCTTCATCGCCGGGGTCGGCGACCACGACGGATTCTTGACCTTGCGGATCACTTCGGTGCGCCCCTTGCGGGTCAGGTCGGGCGACAGCGGAACCGAAGTGGGATAGAGCTTGTAGACCGTCTGATCCTCGGACCAGAAATGCAGCGCGCGCGAGGTGGTATCGACGAGGATCACGCCATTGTGGGTGTTGGCGAAATAGTCCTGCCACCGCAGCGCACGAAAGCTGGAGATGTTGCGACGAACGGTCGCAGTCACATCCGACTCCATGACGGTTGTGCTGTCCTGCTGCGCCCAGGCGGGCAGAGCGGCCGCCCCGACCGCCGCCGCAGCGGCAGTACCCATAAACGACCGTCGGCTGATTTTTCCAGAATCCCAAACGCTCATGCGTGTGTCTCCTGTTGTCCGTCAAAGGGATGGCGCCGGATTTTACGCCCTGGGCGGTTGTGGCGGCAATTCAAACAGCCGTCAACGTTCCGCCGATGGCACTTCTTGCGTTTGAACACCCCGCAACAAGCCTGTAAAGGTCGGCCAGCATCGCAACCGGGTGGGGAATAGATGAATCGTCTGGCCTTCGTGTTTCTTGCCGCAAGTCTGGCCTTGGCAGGGTGCGCGGCGGAAGCGCCGCTGCCGCAGATGGGTGCCGATGGCAAACCTCTGCCGCAAGTCTATCAGATCGGGCCGGGCGACTCTGCCAAGATCGTCTACCGGATGCTTGACAACATCAACGCGCTGCGGGCCAAGGCGGGCCTGACGCCGGTTCAGCTCGATTCCGACCTGACCGCCGCCGCCGCGACCCATTCGCGCGACATGTCGGTGCAGAACCGGCCATGGCATTTCGGCTCTGACGGCTCCTCGCCGATCGACCGGGTGAAACGGACGGGCTACGCCGGGTCGTTCCTGGGCGAAGACATCTCGGAAACCTACGAGACCGAGCTTCAGACCCTGGCCGCCTGGATGAACGAGGCCGATACGCGGTCCGTCATCATGGACCCCAAGGCCACGCATCTGGGCTTTGCCTGGTATCAGGAATCGAACGGCAAGCTGTGGTGGACGCTGGTCACCGGCAGCTGAGCCGGTGATCCCCGTTACGGCATGATGAAGATCGGCGTGCCGGTCTTCACCATGGCGTAGACATCCTCCATCTGACGGTCCGAAACCGCGATGCAGCCGTTCGTCCAGTCGACGGTCTCGTTGTCGCCCGCGCCGATGCCGTGGATGAAGATGTCGCCGCCCGGCTTCTGGTGCAGCGCCTTCGCGGCCTTCATGTCGTCGGGGTCGGGGTAAGAGATCCGCAGGGACAGGTGGAACGCGCTGTTCGGGTTGCGCCCGTCGATGTAGTAAAGCCCTTCCGGCGTCTTGCCGTCGCCCTCGACGCGCTTCGGCCCCACCGGGTCGGACCCCAGCGCAACCTTGTAGGATTTCAGGATCTTGTCGTCATGCAGCAGCAGCATGACCCGCTGGCTCTTGTAGACCTGGATCTGCGTGACCTCGGGGCCGTTGTACCGGCGGAACTTGTTGTGGCCACAGGCCGCCAGCGCCAAAAGCACGGCCAACCCCAGACCCCTGCGGGTGAACTTCATCTCTCGATCCTGCCTCATCGCCGTTCGGCGCTTTTGCCCCGAACCTAGCGGAAGCGGGGCTGATTTGCCTAGGCGTCAGCGCGATGCCCGCGTGAAACGTGATGCAATCTCGACATGCGCCGACCAGCGGAACTGGTCCACCACCTGCACCCAGTCAAGGCTGTAGCCCGCCTCGACCAACCGCCGCGCGTCGCGGGAAAAGGTCACCGGGTTGCAGGACACCATGGCGATCACCGGCACGTCGGCGCGGGCCAGTTCGGCCACCTGCGCTTCGGCCCCGGCGCGGGGCGGGTCGATGACAACGGCGTCAAAGCCCGTCAATTCCGCCGGAAGCAGCGGGCGACGGAACAGGTCGCGCGTCTCGGTCGTCACCCGCTTCAGCCCGGTGGCGGCGCGCCAGCCCCGGTCAAGCGCGGCCAGCATCGCGGCCTCGCCCTCGACCGCATGCACCTCGGCGCGGGCTGACAGCGGCAGGGCAAAGGTGCCGCAACCCGCGAACAGGTCAGCGACGCGGCGCGCATCGCCTACCGCCTCGGTCACCGCCGCCAGCAGCGCCGCCTCGCCCGCATCGGTCGCCTGCAGAAAGGCCCCCGGCGGCGGCACCACACGGGCCGCGCCGAACCGCTGCACCGGGGGAAGGCGCAGGGCGACGGTCTCGCCATCCCAGGTCAGTCGGCTCAGCCCGCGCGCCTCGGCGATCCGGCCAAGCGCCAGATGCAGCGCACCGTCCAGCGGCTTGCCCCCCGTCACCGCCACGTCGGGGCCGCCTTCGGCGCGCGTGACCGTCAGCGTCAGTTCGCCCTTGCGCGAGGCGCCGGCCGCCACGATCTCTTCCAGCGCCGGAACCGCCGCAAGGATCGCGGGGTCGAGCAGGCGGCACTCTGGCACCGCCACCACGGTCTGCGACGCGCGGCCGTGAAAGCCGACCAGAACCCCCTTCTTCGTGCGCCGCCCCGCCAGCGCCGCGCGGCGCCGCGACCGCGCCGGAGAGGTCGAAATAGGCCGGAACAGGGTCGAAATTCCCTGCCCCGCCAGCGCCGCCTCGACCACGCCGACCTTCCATCCGGCCACGAAATCGTCGGTGGCATGCTGCAACGCGCAGCCGCCGCAGGCAGCGTAATGTGGGCAGGGCGCGGCCACCCGTTCGGGCGCCGCCGTCACGATCTTCGGCACGGCCAGCGTGTCGCCTTGCAGCTCGCCCTCCACCACCTCGCCCGGCAGCGCGCGCGGCACATAGACCGGCCCCGCCGCGATCCCGTCGCCCAGATGGCCAAGCCGCTCGATCGTCACCCTCACTCGGCCGCCTCCTCGGTGCCCAGAAAGCCCCCCGATTGCCGGTTCCAGTAGCGCCAGTAAAGCCCCCGCCGCGCCAGAAGCGCGTCATGCGCGCCGTCCTCGACGATCCGGCCCGCGTCGAAGACCACGATCCGGTCCATCTCGGCGATGGTGGACAGCCGGTGGGCGATGGCAAGCACCGTCTTGCCCTCCATCACCCGGCCCAGCGCCACCTGGATCTGCGCTTCGACCTCGCTGTCGAGCGCGCTCGTCGCCTCGTCCAGCACCAGGATCGGCGCATCCTTCAGAAAGGCGCGGGCCAGCGCGATCCGCTGCCGCTGACCGCCCGACAGCTTCACCCCGCGCTCGCCCAGATGCGCGTCATAGCCGGTGCGGCCCATGTGATCGACCATGTTCAGGATGAAGTCATGCGCCTCGGCCCGCTTGGCGGCGGCGATCATCTCGTCTTCCGTTGCATCGGGCCGGCCGTACAGGATGTTGTCCCGCGCCGAACGGTTGAACATCGCGGTTTCCTGCGTGACCATCGCGATCTGCCGCCGCAGGCTTTCCTGCGTGACATCGCGCACATCGTGGCCATCGACCAGAACACGGCCCGTTTCGGCGTCATAGAGCCGTAAAAGCAGCGCGACCAGCGTCGATGTCCCCGCCCCCGACGCGCCGACGATCCCCAGTTTCTCGCCCGGCCGCACCGTCAGGTTGACCTCTGCGATCCCGCCCGAGCGGCGGCCATAGGCAAAGCCCAGCGCCTCGAACGTCAGCGCGCCCTTCACCCGGCCCAGCACCACGGCATCCGGCTTGTCAGTCAGGGTATGCGGCGGGGTCAGGGTGTTCATGCCGTCTTCCACTTCGCCCACGCTGCCGTAGATCCCCATCAGCGACATGCTGACCCAGCCGGTCATCTGCGCGATGCGGATCGCGATGGCACCCGAGGCGGCGATGTCGCCCGCGCTGGCGCGGCCCTGCGACCACAGGACGATCGCGCCGCCCACCAGAACCACCGGCAGAACGCCCGCAAGGACCATCAGCGATGATCGGAACCACGTCGAGGTCACGCCGAAATCCAGCGCCCGTTCGCGATAGCCCATCATCGCCGACAGCGCCGAGCGGTCCTCGAAGGCGGCATGGGCGAACAGCTTCACCGTCTTGATGTTGGTGATCGTGTCCACCACCTGCCCCGTCACCATCGCCCGGGCCGAGGCGCGCGCCGCCGATTTGCCCCGCACCCGGGGCACGAACCAGCGGATCAGCGCCAGATAAGCCACCAGCCAGAGGCTGAGCGCAACCGCCACCCGCCAGTCGACGGCCAGCAGGAAGGCGGCCGAGCTGAGCAGCGACGCCAATGCAAAGGCGACCACGTTGACCGTTTCGGTCGCCACATCGGTCGCCGCCCGCGCGGTCTGCATCTGCTTCTGCGCGATCCGCCCGGCAAAGTCGTTGTCGAAGAAGGTCACCGCCTGCCCCATGGTGAACCGGTGCAGCCGCGACAGCACCAGGGGCAGCAGGTTCGGCCCCAGCGTGATCGCAACCGTCGCCGTCGAAAGGCCGAATATCAGCGGGCGGACCACGATGTAGAAAAGCATGAACCCGGCATAAAGCGGCCAGTGCTGCCACAGCGCGCCCGGCGTCGATGTCACGCCGGTCGAATCGATGACCCGGCCCAGCAGCATGGCCGAGATGACCTCCAGCGTCCCGGCGGCGCCCGACAGCAGCGCCGACCACAGAAGCGCGGGCCAGGCCCCGCCGAAGCACCAGACAAAGAACCGGCCCAGCGTGCGCGGCGGCTCTGTCTCGGCGGGGCGGAACGGGTCGATCCAGCTTCCCAGCGTCATCCCTCGGTCTCCTCTGCCAGATCATCGCCGATGAACCCGCCCGACTGCCGGTTCCACAGCCGCGCATAAAGCCCGCCGCGCGCCAGCAGCGCGGAATGGGTGCCATCCTCGACGATGCGGCCATCGTCCAGCACCACGATCCGGTCCATCCGGGCGATCGTCGAAAGCCGGTGTGCGATGGCGATCACCGTCTTGCCCGCCATCAGCCCGTAGAGCGTGTCCTGGATGGCCGCCTCGACCTCGCTGTCCAGCGCACTCGTCGCCTCGTCCAGCACAAGGATGGGCGCATCCTTCAGGATCACCCGCGCCAGCGCGATCCGCTGCCGCTGCCCGCCCGACAGCTTCACCCCCCGCTCACCGACCCGGGCGTCATAGCCGCGGCGGCCTTCGCTATCCTCCAGCGTCTCGATGAAGACATCGGCGGCGGCGCGGGCGGCAGCCTGCCGAACCTCGGCCTCGGTCGCGTCGGGGCGGCCGTACAGGATATTCTCGCGCACCGAGCGATGCAGCAGCGAACTGTCTTGCTGCACCATCCCGATTTCGCGGCGCAGGCTTTCCTGGGTGACGGCGCAGATGTCCTGCCCGTCGATCATGATCTGGCCCTGCTCCATGTCGTAGAACCGCAAAAGAAGCTTGACGAGGGTCGATTTTCCGGCGCCCGACCGGCCGATCAGCCCGATCTTTTCGCCTGGCCGCAGCACCAGAGACACGCGGTCAAGCCCGCCCTGTCCGCGCCCGTAATGGTGGCTGACATCGCGGAATTCGATCCGCCCTTCGGTCAGCCGCAGATCCGGCGCGCCCGGCTTGTCGACCAGCGTCACGGGTTGGGCGATGGTTTCCATCCCTTCGGCCACGACCCCCAGCGCCTGCACCAACGCCGTGGTGGCCCACATGATCCAGTAGGTCAGATTGTTCAGGCGCAACACCAGCGCCGTGGCCGCCGCCACCGCACCCACGCTGGCCTCGCCGCCCAGCCACAGCGACAGGGCCCAGCCGGTGACCGACACGATCAGCGCGCCATTCAGCACCGTCAGCATGATGTCCATTCGGGTCACCACCCGCATTTCCACCTGGAACTTTTCCCGCGCGGTCTCGATCGCCTCTTTCGCATAGGCGATCTCGCGGTCGTGGTGGGCGAAGAGCTTCACCGAATGGATATTGGTATAGGCATCCACCACCCGCCCGATCACGGCCGAGCGCGCATCCGATGCAGCCTTCGACGCCGGGCCCGCGCGGTGCAGCGTCCAGCGGATCAAAAGCCCGTAAAGCACCAGCCAGACCAGCAATGGCAAGACCAGCCGCGTATCCGCCGCCATCAGCACCGCGCCCGATCCGATGAGCGTCGTGGTGGCAAAGGTCACCGCATCAAAGGTCTGGAACACCGCATCCCCGGCGGCGGGCGGTGTCTGCATGATCCGGTTGGCGATCCGGCCGGCGAAATCGCTTTCGAACCAACCCACCGACTGGCGCAGCACGTGCCGATGCGCCCGCCAGCGGATCAGGGTGCCAAAGTTCGGCAGGATCGTGTTGTGCAGCAGCGTCGTGTTCACCGCCGCGATGCAGGGCCGCACCAGCAGCACCGCCGCGCCCGCCAGCAGGAATTCGCGGCCATGCGCCGCCCAGACCTCGGCCGGGGACCCGTGCGACAGCAGATCGACCAGCCGCCCGACATACCAGATCAGCGTGACCTCGATCACCGCGACAAGCGAGGACATCAGCGCCGTCAGCGCAAAGACCCTGCGGAACGGACGCACATAGGCAGCCAGAAACGGCCAGAGCCGACGCGGCGGCGCGTCGGTTTCCGGATAGGCGATGTAGGGGTCGACGAGGGTCTCGAAAAACCGAAGCACACGGGGCCTCTTCGCGCGTTACCCCGGGGATATAGCCCCGATCACGGCGAAGGGAAACCGCCGCCGCCCCCGCCCAGCAGGTCTGGCCCGCTCAGCCGGAACCCCGAGGCGATCCAGCGCGCCTCCAGTTCTGCCAGACGGGCGCCCAGCGCGGGGCCGCTGAGCCCCGGCATCAGGTCGGCGGCCCGCAGCGGAAACCGGGCGGCCGCCCCGGTGGCAACTGCGGCCTGCCAGCCATCGGGCGCGGGCGCGCCGGTCAGGGCTGCGCGGGCCAGCACGATGTCGGCAGCCAGCTCGACCTTGTGCCGGTAGCCCAGTTCCGCGGGCGGACGCAGGCTGCCGATCTCGTCGCGGATCAGCGCGACCATACGGCTTTCGTCGCGCGACAGGCGCAGCGCCTCGGTCAGCCCGGTGCCCCCCAGAACGGCAAGCCGCCGCAACCAGCGCGGCGGCCGCCCGGCCTCCAGATGCACCAGAACCGGCAACGCGGTCGCATCGGCGCCCGGCAAGACCTGCGCCAGCACCCCGCATTGCGCCATGGCGGCGACCGCAGGCGCGGGGTCGGGCGCCTGCAGAAGCTTGCGCATCTCGGCGCCGACCCGTTCGCGCGACAACTGCGCCAGACCGCCAACATGGGTGGCACAGGCGGCCAGCCCCTCGGCGTCAATCCCGCCCGCGGGATCGGCATACCAGGCGTGGAAGCGGAAGAAGCGCAGGATGCGCAGGTAATCCTCTTCGATCCGGGCGGCGGCGTCGCCCACGAACCGCAGACGGCGCGACATCAGATCCGGCAGGCCGCCAAGCGGGTCGACCACCTCGCCCTCGGGGGTTGCGTAAAGCGCGTTCATGGTGAAATCGCGCCGCGCCGCGTCTTCCGCCACATCGGTCGAAAACCGCACCGTGGCGTGGCGGCCAAAGGTTTCGACATCGCGCCGGAACGTGGTCACCTCATGCGCGACATGGCCCGCGACCACCGTCACCGTGCCATGCGCAAGCCCCGTGGGAACCGCCTTCAAACCTGCCTTTTCCGCCAGAACAGAGACTGTTTCGGGCCGCGCATCGGTGGCGACGTCGACATCGGCGACCGGAAAGCCCAACAGCGCGTTGCGCACGCAGCCGCCCACCAGCAAGGCCCGGTGGCCCGCGCCCGTCAGCACGCGGCAGACCGCCTGCGTTTCGGGCCGTGTCAGCCAGTCGCCCGCCACCTTCATCCCGCCGCCCTCCGCGCCAGGCCGTAAAGGATGCGCGCGGTGGCGCCCCAGATGTAATAGGGCCCCCAGGGCACGGTATAATAGGCCCGCCAGGTGCCACGCCACATTCGCCGTTCCACCCGGAAATGCTCCGGATCAAGCAGATGGGGCAGCGGCACCCGGAACACCTCGGCCACCTCGTCCTGTTGCAGGAGGGGGGCGAAATCGGCGTGGATCAGCCCCAGCACCGGCGTCACCAGGAAATTGGTCACCGTTTCATGTGCAGGCAGCCGCCCCCGCAGCTCGACACCCGCAGGGGAAAGCCCGATTTCCTCTTCAGCCTCGCGCAGGGCGGCGGCCTCGATGCTGGCATCGCCCGCGTCGACCTTGCCGCCGGGAAAGGCCACCTGCCCCGGATGATGCTGCAGGCGCGACGACCGCTTGGTCAGCACCACCGCCCCCTCGCCCGCCGTCAGCACCGGCACCAGAACCGCCGCCGGGCGCAGGACACGGCCGGGCGGCGGCTGGAAGCCGGGGTTCAGGTCGAAATCCGACGAGGCCGCCCCCGGCCCGTCCAGTGCGCTCAACAGGCGGGCAAGCGCCTCACCCGGCAAGGTCCGCACCCTCGCCCGCCTCGCGACCCAGCGTCGACGGGTCGAACTCGTAATGGGCGCCGCAGAACTGGCAATCGGCGGTCAGCACGCCGTCCGGCGTGGTCATCGTGGCGATCTCGCGTGCCGAATAGATCGACAGGCTCTGCCGCACCTTCTCGGCCGAGCAGGAACAGCCGAAGACCACCGGCTGCGGGTCGAACACCCGCGGCCCCTCTTCGTGGTAAAGCCGCACCAGAAGGTCGGTGGGCTGCACCGAGGGGCCGATCAGCTCCAGCTCCTCCACCGTTTCCAGCAGCAGGTTGGCGCGGCGCCAGTTTTCCTCGTTGTCCCCGTCCAGCACGTCGGCGGCCTGCAACAGCCCGCCTTCGCCGGTGCCGCCATCGCCCTTGGCGAAGGGCGATGCCTTGGGCATGTGCTGCAACATCACCCCGCCGCCACGCCAATGCGGCCCTTCGCCCGGCAGGATCGACTGACCGAAGCGCAGGAAGAAGCGCGTGGGCAACTGTTCCGACTGGGCGAAATAGGTTTCCGCACAGGCCGCCAGCGACCCGCCGGTGATCGGCGTGATCCCCTGATAGGGCACCATTCCCTGCCCCTGGTCGATGACAATGGCGAAATACCCCTCGCCCAGCAGGTCGTAGGGGTTGGCGACCTCTTGCAGGTCGTCCGCCTCGAAGGCGGCATAGGCGCGGATGCGGGCCGGGGTGCCATCGCCGGCGGGGGCGTAATAGTCGGTGGCGATCATCTTCACCGCCCCCGCCCCGCGGATCTGCAACGACAGCCGCCAGCGCAATTTCATGGTCTGGCCGATCAGGGCGGTCAGCAGCGCCGCCTCGGCCACCAGTGCCGAAACCGGCGCCGGATAGTCGTGCTGGCGCAGCATCCGGTCCAACGCGCCATCAAGCCGCGCGACACGGCCGCGGATGTCGGCGTGGTCAAGCTGGAACGGCAGGACGGTATCGTCCCAGGCGATTCGTGATCCGAGAGTCATGGGGTTTCCTTGGGCTGCCGGAGTTGGCATACCGCCGGAATATAGGCTCGGCAACCGCGGGACCAAGAGACGCCATGATCAGACGATTCGGTGAACCACTGGAATCCGGCCGCCGCTACACCCGCCGACCGGGTGTCTATGCCATCCTGCGTGACGGGCCCGCGGTGCTGATGACCCATCAATCCAGCCCGATCCCCGAATTCCAGTTGCCCGGCGGCGGCATCGACCGCGCAGAACAGCCGGTGCAGGCGCTGCACCGCGAAGTGATCGAGGAAACCGGCTGGCGCATCGCGGTGGAACGGCGGCTGGGCGCGTTCCGGCGCTTTACCTACATGCCCGAATACGATCTCTGGGCGGAAAAGCTTTGCACCATCTACCTGGCGCGCCCCATCCTGCGGCTTGGCCCGCCGACCGAGGCCGGGCACAGCGCGGTTTGGATGCCGCTGGACGCCGCAGCGCGGGCGGCCGGCAATGCGGGCGACCGGGCCTTCCTGCAGATGCTGCTTTAGTGCGGCACGCGCTCGAAGAGCACGGCGGACACATCATCGCGAAAGCCCTGCGCGCCCGAATGCGCCTGCAACCCGGCGACAAGGCCATCCAGAAACACCAGCCCCCCCGCAGCGCGACGTTCGGCCATCAGGCGGGCCATTCCCCCTTCGCCCAGTTCGGCGCCCCCCAGGTCGGCGCATTCGGTGAACCCGTCAGACATGATCAGCAGCCGGTCCCCCGGCGCCAGCGTCAGCGTCACCCGGTCGTAGCTGGCGCCCGAGATCAGGCCCACGGGTAGGCCGCCGGTGCCCAGAAATTCGACCGCCCCGCCCGCCCGCAGCACCATGGGATGTGGATGGCCCGCCTGAACCAGCGCCACCTTCCCGGTTTCCAGATCGACATCGGCATAGAGCATGGTCAGGTATTGCTCGCTGTGCAGGTCATCCAGCAGCAGCCGGTTCAGCGCCTCGGCCACCGCTTCGGGAGGGCGGGCATCCCGGCTGCCATCGGGCCCATAGATCAGGGCGATGTTCTGATCCGGCGCATCGGCCGACAGCACCCCGGCAAGCCGGGCGGTCATGATGGCCGAGGTCACGCCATGGCCTGACACGTCGATGCCGAACAGCCCCACCCGCCGCGGCGAGATCGGAAAGAACCCGACCAGATCGCCGCCCACCGGCCCGCTGGGCTGGAGCAGCAGCGACACCCGGGCCGAGCCGAAATCGTGGTACCGTTCGCGCACCAGCGATTGCTGAAGCTTCCGGGCCTCGATCAGGTCGCGGTCGAGCGCGTCGTAAAGCTTGCGCAACTCTTGCAGCGTGTCGCCCAGCAACCGGTTCTTTTCGGTCAGCTCGCGCTCCATCCGCAGGATCCGCTCACCCGCGGTGATGCGGGCATAAAGCTCGTCGGTATTGACGGGCTTGGCCAGAAAATCGTCGGCCCCCGCATCAAGGCCAAGCGCCACCTCGCCCTTGTCGGACCGCGAGGTGAGAAGGATGAAGTATCCGTAGGTCTCGCGCGGCAGCGCCCGGAAGGCGGCGCAGAATTCCAGCCCCGACATGCCGGGCATCATCCAGTCGCTCAGCACGATGTCGAACCGGTGTTCCAGGCAAAGCTCCATCGCCTCTTCGCCCGATCCGGCCTCACGCACATGATAGCCCCGGCGCAACAGCGACGCGGTCAGGATCTTGCGCTGCGCCCGGCTGTCATCGACGACCAGCACATTGCGCGGCGCCACTGGCGGCCGTGTCAGCATCGGATCGAAGTCGGTCTTCGGCATCTTTTGCGTGTCCACCCCGTTCCCTCTGCGCGCGCAGCTTTGGACGGTCGCCGTTAAGCGAGAGTGAACGCTAAAATTGCTGCCATTCCCCGCGCCACGGATTACCGGGGATTAAGCGTGATCGCGCAATCTTCCGCCCGGGTGCGGGTGTTGAAGCAGACGGGGTGTGCGATGATCGACTGGGAACGGGTTGACGGTCTGAGGGCCGAAATCGGTGATGCGGATTTCGGTGAAGTGGTGGATCTGTTTCTTGAAGAGGTGGATGAAACCGTCGCGCGGATGACGCGCGGAGGCGCAGAGGCGGCGGATCTGCACTTCCTGAAGGGCTGCGCGCTTAACCTGGGCTTTGCCGACCTCGCCCAAAAATGCCTGATGGCCGAGCGGCACGCCGCCGCGGGCGATCCGGTCGACGCGGTCGAGATCGGCAATGCCTATCGCGCCGCGCGGGGCGTCTTTCTGGCCAAGCTGGGGCTGAGCGGGGGGCGCGCCGCCTAGATCAGGAATTCGGCCAGCGTCTCGTCTCCGGTGATGTCGCGATAGGCAAAGCCCGCGGCATCCAGCCGCCCGAAAAGCCGGGCAAAGTTTTCGGCCTGGGCCGTCTCGATCCCGATCAGCACGGTCCCGAAGTTGCGGGCCGATTTCTTCAGATACTCGAACCGGGCGATGTCATCCTCTGGGCCCAGCATCTCGAGGAAATCGCGCAGCGCGCCGGGCCGCTGGGGCAGGCGCAGGATGAAGTATTTCTTCACCCCCGAATACCGCTGCGCGCGCTCTTTGACCTCGGGCAGGCGTTCGAAATCGAAGTTGCCGCCAGAGGTGACGCAGACCACCGTCTTTCCCGCCAGCGCAGCCCCCAGAACCGGCAGCACGTCGACCGACAGCGCCCCGGCGGGTTCCAGAACGATGCCTTCCACGTTCAGCATTTCCAGCATGGTCACGCAGATCCGGTCTTCGGGCGCCAGCAGCACGCTGGCCGGGTCAATGCCGCGCAATCCCTCGAACGGGCGGGCGCCGATCCGGGCCACCGCCGCCCCATCGACGAAACTGTTCACCCGCGGCAGCGTCACCGGCGCCCCGGCGGCCAGCGCAGCGGTGAGGCTCGCGCCGCCCTCGGGCTCGACATAGACGATCCGCGCGCCGGGGGCGCGGGCCGCCAGATAGGCGGTCACACCGGCCGACAGCCCGCCACCGCCCACCGGCAGGATCACCAGATCCGGCCCGCGGCCCAATTGTTCCAGCAGCTCGACCGCGACCGAGGCCTGCCCCTCGATCACGTCGGAGTCGTCGAAGGGCGACAGGAACGTGCCCCCCACCTCGGCGCAGAAGGCCTGCGCGGCGGCCAGCGACTGGTCGAAATAATCGCCTGTCAGCCGCACGGTCACGGCATCGCCGCCGAACATCCGGGTCTTGTCGATCTTCTGCTGCGGGGTGGTCACCGGCATGAAGATCGTGCCCTTCACCCCGAAATGGCGGCAGGCATAGGCCACGCCCTGCGCGTGGTTCCCCGCGCTGGCGCACACGAACTGATCCTGCGCCGGATCGCGGGCCAGAACCTTGCGCATCGCATTGACCGCGCCGCGGATCTTGTAGCTGCGCACCGGGCTCAGATCCTCGCGTTTCAGCAGGATCTCGGCGCCCCAGCGCGCCGACAGATGGTCGTTGCGCTGCAGCGGCGTAGTGTGGAACAGCGCGCGCAGCGCGGCGGTGGCGGCCTCGGCGGCTTCGGTGAACGCGGTCATGGCCAAGCCTTCGCCCCCTGCGCCGGGAAAGGCAAGCGGTCAGACCAGCGCACGGCGTTCGACAAAATGGCCGTAAAGCGTGGTCAGGATGCTGAGGAACAGAAGCGTCAGCCCCAGTTGCACCGCGACCTGCCAGGCGGTCGCCAGCAGCGCAAGGCCAAGATGCATGAGAAGCACCCCCGGCAGCATCACGATCACCGCTGCCACGACCGACAGGATCGACAGCATCAGGAACATGCCCGCCTGCCCCCGCGTGGCATCCCATGCCATCCGCAAGGACGCGGGCTTGCCCACCGCCGCGGCAGGCAGCAGCAGCGAGAGCCGCTGAAGCAGGACGGAAATGCCCAGCGCCACAACCAGCCCCAGCACGACGCCGATGCCGATCCCCGGGCCACGGCCCGCCCCCAGCAGGGTGCCCAGCAGCGAGGCCGCCACCGCCGTCAGCACGAACAGGCCTGCCGTGATCACCCCGATCAGCAGCATCCGCGCGATGTAGGCTTGCAGCCGGTCGGTGTGCAGCGGCGGCAGAACGCCGTCGGGCTGCTCGTTCAGCAAGACGTAGCGATGCCAGGCTACCGCGATCCAGGCCCCGATCACCGCCTGCAGGACCACAAGCAGCAGCCCCCCGGCCAGTTCGCCGGGGCCCGGTGGCGCGGCCATGTTGGCGGCATCCCGTGCAAGGCTGGACCGCAGCAGGAACGAAACCGCAAAGAGCGCAAGGGTAGGCACCGCGGAAATCCGCAAGGCGGCCTCCCAGTTGCCAGTCACTTGCCGCACCGAGTGGCGGAAAATCCGCACTGCCAGCATCTGCACCTCCGCCTTGCCTGCGGTTGCAGTGAACGCAGGCGGCACCGGACTGTCAACGGCATGGGCAGGGCCACGCTTGCCCTCCTGCGCAAATCGCGCTAAGCGCGCGCAGTTTCCTTGCAGATACTGGAGGTCGCGATGTCTTCGCCGAAGAAAGTGGTGCTTGCCTATTCCGGGGGGCTGGACACCTCGATCATCCTGAAATGGCTGCAGACCGAATACGGCTGCGAGGTCGTGACCTTCACTGCCGACCTGGGCCAGGGCGAAGAACTGGAACCGGCGCGGCAAAAGGCGCTGCTGCTGGGCATCAAGGAAGAAAACATCCACATCGTCGATGTGCGCGAGGAATTCGTGCGCGACTTCGTGTTCCCGATGTTCCGGGCGAACGCGCTTTACGAAGGCCAGTACCTGCTTGGCACCTCGATCGCGCGGCCGCTGATCGCGCAGCATCTGGTGCGCATCGCGCAGGCCTGCGGTGCCGATGCGGTGGCGCATGGCGCGACGGGCAAGGGCAACGACCAGGTGCGGTTCGAACTGTCGGCGGCGGCGCTGGACCCGGCGATCCGCGTCATCGCGCCCTGGCGGCTCTGGGATCTGACCAGCCGCACCCGGTTGCTGGAATTCGCCGAGGCGAACCAGATCCCGATCGCCAAGAACAAGCGGGGCGAGGCGCCCTTCTCGGTTGATGCGAACCTGCTGCATACCTCGTCCGAAGGCCGCGTGCTGGAAAACCCGGCCGACGAGGCGCCCGATTACGTCTGCCAGCGCGTGGTTCCGGTGGAACAGGCCCCCGACACGGCCGAGATGGTCGAGATCACCTTCGAGCGTGGTGACGCGGTGGCCATCAACGGCGAGCCGCTGAGCCCCGCGACCCTGCTGACCCGGCTGAACGAACTGGGCGCCAAGCACGGCATCGGTGTGCTGGACATGGTGGAAAACCGCTTTGTCGGCATGAAATCGCGCGGCGTCTACGAAACCCCCGGCGGCACCATCCTGCTGGAGGCCCACCGCGGGATCGAGCAGATCACGCTGGACAGCGGCGCGGGCCACCTGAAGGATTCGATCATGCCGCGCTATGCGGAACTGATCTACAACGGCTTCTGGTTCAGCCCGGAACGCGAGATGCTTCAGGCCCTGATCGACAAGAGCCAGGAACATGTGACCGGCACCGTGCGCGTGAAGCTGTACAAGGGGCTTGCCCGCACCGTCGCGCGGTGGTCGGACCATTCGCTCTATTCCGAGAAGCATGTGACCTTCGAGGAAGACGCCGGCGCCTATGACCAGAAGGATGCCGAAGGCTTCATCCGCCTGAACGCCCTGCGCCTGCGCCTGATCGCGGCGCGCAATGCGCGCGTGGGCTGAGCCCTGCCGGAACGGCCCGCCTCAAGCGGGCCGATCCACCATCTGCCACACCGCCTGCACCACGGCCGCCACGTCTTCGGCGGGCAGACGGTCATAATCGTGGTCCGACCGGACCGACAGAACCGTGACCGCGGGCGCAAGATCGTAGCGCGCCGCGGTCGCGGCGGTACCATAGGCATCCGCGTCTCCCTGCACGATCAGCATCGGATGGCGCACCCGCGCAAGCGGCCGGGTGCGATAGGGTTCGTCTGACCGGCCGGGGTGGCGGAACGGATAGCCCAGGCAGACATGTCCGCAGACCTGCGGCAGCCCCTCGGCCATCGCCCCAGCCACACCGCCCGCGGAATGGCTGACAAGGATCAGGGGTCGCACGCCCTGCGCGCGCAGGAACCGCCGCAGTTGGACGACGGGCGGACGGTTGCGGAAGGGTCGCGTCAGCAGATGATCCAGCCGCCAAGGGTGGCTGACAAGCAACGCCGCCTTGAACGCCAGCCGCAGCGCCACCTTGGCGGGCGCCCGCGCGGTGGCGATGTCGGGCACGAGCGGCACCAGAAATCGGCTCTGTTCCTGCCGAAACCAGCGTGAGGTCCGCTGCCGCCGGGTTTCAAAGACCAGCACCGGCATCCCCCGCCCGGCCAGCTCTGCCACCACCAGATCAAGCAGGGGCGACCGCGTTCCATTGCTGCGCCCGACGATCACCACGGCGGGCAGCGCGGCCTTGGCTTGCGGCGGGATCCGGCGGTTCACATGGCGCGGATCTGTGGCATGCCCCACCGCGCCGGTCGCGTGGCGGGTCGAAACCGCGGCCATGTCAGCCCTGGCGGGTCAGGAACGCCTCGACCTCGGCCCGGGTCGGCATCGCATCGGCGGCACCCGGCCGCGTTACCTGAAGGGCGGCGGCGCCCGCGGCATAGCGCATCGCGGCGGCCCGGTCCTCGCCCCGGTCCAGTGCGGCCGCAAGCGAGCCGATGAAGCAATCGCCCGCCCCGGTCGTATCAACCGGCGCCACCCGGAACGAGGGCTGAAACACGGTGCCCGCGGGCGCGATCCACTCGGCCCCGCGCGCGCCCTTGGTCACGATCACCCCATCTACCGGCAGCGCGTTCAGGGGCTGGCCAAGTGCTGCGACCAGGGCAGCCGCCTCGCCCTCGTTCATCACCAGAAGCGACACATGGGCCAGGACCGCACGCACCGCATCGACATCGAAGGGCGCCGCCGAATAGATCACCCGCAACCCTCGCGCGCGGGCCATCTGCGCCGACTCTGGCTGCAGATTGGTTTCGTTCTGCAACAGGATCGTATCGCCCGACGCCATCTGCGCCACGGCGGCGCCCACCTGCGCCTCGGTCAGCGCGGCATTCGCCCCGGCATGAATGACAATGGCGTTTTCCGCTGCCGGATCCACGTTGATGATCGCATGGCCGGTGGCCGCGGGGACCTCGACCACATGCGCCAGATCGACACCAAAGCCTGCAAGCTTGCGCAGCGCCCAGCCGCCCTCTGTTCCGACGGCGCCGACCATGTGCACCCGCGCCCCGGCCCGCGCCGCGGCAACGGATTGATTGGCGCCTTTTCCACCCAGCCCCGTCGCATAGCTGTCCGCCGCCAGCGTTTCCCCCGGCCGGGGCAGATGCGGCACCCGATAGACGTGGTCGATGTTGATCGAGCCGATGTTCCAGATGGCCATCGCTGACTCCCCTTTTCATCCGGTGTAGCCCGGCGGCCCATCACGCCGCAACGGGGCTTTCCCAGGCCCCGGCGCTTCGATACGGTCGCCCGCGGCCGCGGAGGAGACATGACCGAACAGGACCCACCCGTCACGCCGATGATGGCGCAGTATCTGGAGACCAAGGCGCAATATCCCGATGCGCTTCTGTTCTACCGGATGGGCGACTTCTACGAGATGTTCTTCGACGACGCCGTGGCCGCGGCAGAGGCGCTGGACATCGCGCTGACCAAACGCGGCAAGCATCTGGGCGAGGACATCCAGATGTGCGGCGTTCCGGTCCATGCCGCCGAAGGCTACCTGCTGACGCTGATCCGCAAGGGGTTCCGCGTGGCCATCGCCGAGCAGATGGAAGACCCAGCCGAGGCCAAGAAGCGCGGATCGAAATCGGTCGTCCGGCGCGAGGTGGTGCGGCTGGTGACGCCGGGCACCCTGACCGAGGAAAGCCTTCTGGAGGCACGGCGGCACAACTACCTTGTGGCCTTCGCCGAGGTGCGCGACGAGGCCGCGCTGGCCTGGACCGACATGTCCACCGGCGAACTGATGGTGGCCCCCTGCCCCCTGGTGCGACTGGGCCCCGAACTGGCCCGCCTTGCCCCGCGCGAAGTGCTGGTGAACGCGGCGCGCGAGGCAGATCTGGCTGGAATAGTGTCTGATTCTGGCGCCGCCCTGACTGCGATGGCGCGGGCCAGCTTTGACAGCCTGGGCGCCGACAAGCGGCTTTGCGCGCTGTGGGGCGTGGCCAGTCTGGATGCCTTCGGCGGCTTCAGCCGGGCCGAGGTGGCCGCCCTTGGCGCGCTGGTCGCCTATCTGGAACTGACCCAGCGCGGCAAGCTGCCGCTGCTGCGCCCGCCTGTGCGCGAGGCGATGCAGGGCCGGGTGCAGATCGACGCGGCGACCCGGCGCAACCTCGAGATTTCGGCGGCGCTGACGGGCGGGCGCGAAGGCTCGCTGCTGGCCGCGGTGGACCGGACGGTGACGGCCGCGGGCGCACGGCTGCTGGACCGGCGCCTGTCGGGCCCGTCACGCGATCTGGCTGAAATCCACCGGCGCCTTGCGGCGGTGCGATTCCTGCTGGAAGACCGCCCCCTTGCCGCCGCGCTGCGCGACGATCTGCGCCGCGTGCCCGACATCGACCGGGCACTGACGCGGCTGTCGCTGGACCGGGGCGGGCCGCGCGATCTGGCCGCGATCCGTAACGGGCTGACCCAGGCGGGGCGGATCGCCGAACGGCTGGCAGGCGCCCCGCCCCCCGAGACGCTGGCCGCCGCAGCCCGTGCGCTGACCGGCCACGCCGCGCTTCTCGATCTGCTGGATGCGGCGCTGGTCGCCGAACCGCCGCTGCTGGCGCGCGATGGCGGCTTCATCGCGCCTGGATACCACGCGGAACTGGACGAGACGCGGGCCCTGCGCGACGAGGGGCGCGGGGTGATCGCGCGGATGCAGGCCGATTACATCGCGCAGACCGGGATCGGCAGCCTGAAGATCAAGCACAACAACGTGCTGGGCTATTTCATCGAGACCACCGCGACCCATGCCGAGCGGATGCTGTCGCCCCCCCTGTCGGAAACCTTCATCCATCGCCAGACCACGGCGAACCAGGTCCGCTTTACCACCCTGCCCCTGAGCGAGATGGAAACCCGCATCCTGAATGCGGGGGCCCATGCGCTCGAGATCGAAAAGCGGCTCTATGACAGCCTGAAAGGTGCCATCCTGGCAGCCGCACCTGCGATTTCGGCGGCCGCACAGGGTCTGGCGCAGATCGACCTTGCCGCGGCCTTCGCCGACCTTGCCGCGGCCGAGGACTGGGTGGAACCGAAGGTCGACGACAGCCGCGCCTTCCATGTCGTGGGCGGGCGGCACCCCGTGGTGGAACGCGCGCTGCGCCGACAGGGCGGCGCGCCCTTCGTGGCCAATGACTGCGCCCTGACCGAAGGCGGCACGCCCGCGATCTGGCTGATTACCGGCCCGAACATGGCGGGCAAATCCACCTTCCTGCGGCAGAACGCGCTGATCGCGCTGCTGGCGCAGGCGGGCAGCTATGTGCCCGCGCTATCGGCCCATGTCGGGCTGGTCAGCCAGATCTTCAGCCGCGTCGGCGCCTCAGACGATCTTGCCCGCGGGCGGTCGACCTTCATGGTCGAGATGGTGGAAACAGCGGCGATCCTGAACCAGGCGGATGACCGCGCGCTGGTGATCCTGGACGAGATCGGCCGCGGCACCGCCACCTATGACGGGCTGTCGATTGCCTGGGCGGTGCTGGAACACCTGCACGACATCAACCGCTGCCGTGCGCTGTTCGCCACCCATTACCACGAAATGACCGCCCTGGCGGGCCGCCTGCCCGGGGTGGAAAACGCCACGGTCACGGTGCGGGAATGGCAGGGCGACGTGATCTTCCTGCACGAGGTGCGCAAGGGGGCGGCGGACCGGTCCTATGGCGTGCAGGTTGCGCGCCTTGCGGGTCTGCCCGAGGCGGTGGTCAGCCGCGCGCGCGTTGTGCTGGAGGCGCTGGAGAAGGGCGAACGCGAGGGTGGCACGCGAAAGACGGCGCTGATCGACGATCTGCCGCTCTTTGCCGCTGCGGCCCCCGCCCCGCGCGCCGCGCCCGCAGCGCCTTCGGCGGTGGAGACGCGGTTGGCCGAGGTGCATCCCGACGAACTGACCCCGCTGGAGGCGCTGCGGCTGATCTACGATCTGCGGGGGATGATCGCACGCAAGGGCCCGTAGGCCGGGCGGGGCCGCCCCCCGCCCCGGCTGCGCTCAGCCGCCGACGTTCGACGACACGCCCACCTGCGCCGGGCGCAGCAGGCGGTCGTGCAGGCGGAAGCCCACGCCCATCACCTCGATGATGCTGCCCGCCTTGGTGCCGGGCACCGGGGCCTCGAACATGGCCTGATGTTCCTTGGGGTCGAACACGTCGCCCGCCTTGGGTTCGATCACGACGATCCCGTGCTTGGAAAACACGTTCTGCAATTCGCGCAGCGTCAGTTCCACCCCTTCCAGCAACGGGCCTGCGATGGCGCGCTGATCCTCGGTGGCATGGGTCAGGGCGCGGCTGAGCGAATCGTAGACCGGCAGCATGTCGCGCGCGAGCTTCGATCCGCCATATTGCTCGGCCTCGCGCCGGTCACGCTCGAACCGCTTGCGTGCGTTCTCGCTGTCGGCGAGCGCGCGCATGAAACGATCCTTCAGCTCGTCCAGTTCGGCCTTCAGCAGCTCCAGCTCGTCCGCTGCGGCCGCTGCCTGGGTGGCGGTGTCTTCGATCTTCACTTCGTCTGCCATTCTCTATCCCTTGCCGGGGTCGGACAGAAGCCGCCCCACCAGCTGCGCCGTGTAATCGACGATCGGCACGATGCGCCCGTAGTTCAGACGCGTCGGCCCGATCACACCCACGGCGCCGATGATCTTACGGTCAGCGTTCATATAGGGAGAGACCACCAGAGAGGAACCCGAAAGTGAGAAGAGTTTGTTCTCTGACCCGATAAAAATCCGCACGCCCTCGCCACCCTCGGCCAGTTCGAGGAATTCGGCGATGTCGCGCTTGCGTTCCAGGTCGTCGAACAGCTCGCGGATGCGGTCAAGATCGGCGCTGTCGTCATCCAGCAGGTTGGCCCGGCCGCGTACGATCAGGCGGTCGCCTGCGCCCGGCGTACTGTCCCAGATCGCCAGCCCGCTTTCGATCAGCGCCGCGGCCAGCGCGTCAATCTCCTGCCGCCGCGCCACGATCTCGCTTTTCATCGCGCGGCGGAGATCGCCCAGCGTGCGCCCTTCGGCCAGCGCGTTCACGAAATTGGCCGCCTGCCGCATCGACGAGGGGGTCTGACCGGGCGGCGGGGCAAAGACCCGGTTTTCCACATGCCCGTCGGCAAAGACCAGCACTACCAGCGCCCGGTCGGGCGCCAGGCTGACGAACTCGATATGGCGCACCGGGGCTTCGTGCTTGGGCGCCAGAACCAGGCTGGCGCCGTGGGTGATCCCCGACAGCGCCGCCCCCACGCGGTCGAGCATGGCCGTCACGTCGGATTCGCCCCGGGTCAGGCTTGCGTCGATCTTCTCGCGGTCGTCTTCGGGCAGGTCGCGGACCTCGAGCAGGCTGTCAACGAACATCCTGAGGCCCAGTTGCGTGGGAACCCGCCCGGCCGAGATATGCGGACTGTCGAGCAGGCCCAGGTATTCCAGATCCTGCATCACGTTGCGGATGGTGGCCGCGCTGACCTTCTCGCTCATGGTTCGGGTCAGGCTGCGTGAGCCCACGGGGCCGCCAGACCCAAGATACGCCTCGACCACGCGGCGAAATACCTCGCGCGAGCGGTCATTCATTTCGGCAAGAATCTTCGATCCGTCGTTCATGTCCCCAAACGCCCCAGGGCCACCGTCCATTAAAGGGCGCCGGAACGTGCCGTCAATCGGGGTTGCATCCCCTCCCGGCGCGCGGGTAATTGACGGCGTGCATCAAGAGGAGCCCCACATGCGGCCATCTGGCAGACAGGTAGGCGAACTGCGGCCGATTTCAATCGAGACCGGCATCACCAAGCACGCAGAAGGATCCTGCCTGATCAAGGTCGGCGATACCCATGTGCTGTGCACAGCGACCGTCGAGGATCGCGCGCCGCCGTTCCTGAAGAACACGGGGCTGGGCTGGGTCACGGCAGAATACGGAATGCTGCCGCGCGCGACCACCTCACGCAACCGGCGCGAGGCTGCGGCGGGCAAGCAGACCGGAAGAACGCAAGAAATTCAAAGGCTTATCGGTCGTTCGCTGCGGGCGGGCGTGGATCGTGTTGCGCTGGGCGAGCGGCAGATCACGGTGGATTGCGACGTTCTTCAGGCGGACGGCGGCACCCGCTGCGCCTCGATCACCGGGGGATGGGTGGCGCTGCGGCTGGCGGTCAACAAGCTGATGAAGGCAGGCATCGTCACCTCGGACCCGATCATCGACCATGTGGCGGCGGTGTCCTGCGGCATCTACGCGGCGCAGGCGGTGCTTGACCTCGACTACGCCGAAGACAGCGAAGCCGGGACGGATGGGAATTTCGTGCTGACCGGAACCGGGCGCCTGATCGAGGTGCAGATGTCGGCCGAGGGCGCGACCTTTTCGCGCCCCGAGATGACCGCGCTTCTGGATCTGGCCGAAGCCGGTGTATCCCGTCTTGTTGCGGCACAGAAGGCGGCGCTCTGATGCGACATTTCGACGGCGAGAAGCTGGTGCTGGCCACGCACAATGCCGGCAAGCTGGAAGAGATCCGCACGCTGTTGGCGCCCTTTCCGGTCGCGGTGATTTCGGTCAAGGAACTGGGGCTACCGGTGCCCGAGGAGACCGAGATGACCTTCGCGGGCAACGCCCGGCTCAAGGCGCAGGCCGCCTGCAAGGCGACCGGGCTCCCTGCCCTGGCGGACGACAGCGGGCTGGAGGTCGAGGCGCTACGCGGCGCCCCCGGTGTTCACAGCGCGGATTGGGCGGAAACCCCTGACGGGCGCGACTTTGTTCTGGCGATGACCAAGGTCTGGGAACGGCTGGAAGCCGCCAAGGCCCCCTTTCCGCGCCGGGCAAAGTTCTGCTGCACGCTGGCGCTGGTCTGGCCCGACGGGCACGAAGAAATCGTCTCGGGGTCGGTTCCCGGACAGATCGTCTGGCCGATGCGCGGCGATCAGGGGCATGGCTACGACCCGATCTTCCGCCCCGATGGCTACAACCAGACCTTCGGGGAAATGCCGCTGGCCCAGAAGAATGCGCTGAGCCACCGGGCGATTGCCTTCAAGAAACTGGTCGATGGGTGCTTCAAATGACGCGACGGCTGATCTCTTCGGGCTCTCCCTTCGAGCAGACGATGGGCTATTCGCGCGCCGTGGTTCAGGGCGACTGGTGCTTTGTCTCGGGCACGACGGGCTATGACTACGTCACGATGACCATGCCCGACGACATCGCCGCGCAGGCCCGCAACTGCTTCCGGACGATCCGTGGCGTGCTGGAAGGCGCGGGATTTGCCATGGCCGACATCGTGCGCGTGCAGTACACCGTCACCGATGCGGCACTGGTGGATGCCGTGATCCCCGCGCTGGGTGAATCGCTGGGCGACATCCGGCCCGCCGCGACCATGGTGATCGCGGGGCTGATCCGGCCCGAAATGAAGATCGAGGTGGAAGTCACCGCCTTCAAGGGCTGAGATGGACGACTGGCGCAACGGCGGATTCGCGCTTTACCTGCACTGGCCGTTCTGCGCGTCCAAATGCCCGTATTGCGACTTCAACAGCCATGTGGCGGCCGAGATCGACCAGGCCCGCTGGCAGCGCGCCTATCTGTCGGAAATCACCCGGGTTGGCGCCCTGACACAGGGGCGGGTGCTGAATTCCGTGTTCTTCGGGGGCGGCACCCCCAGCCTGATGCAGCCAGAGCTTGTTTCGGCCATATTAGACACGGTTCGCGCCACCTGGCCCTGTGCCAATGATCTTGAGGTGACGCTGGAGGCGAACCCCGGTTCAGTCGAGGCGGGCCGCTTTCGCGGTTATCGCGACGCGGGCGTCAACCGGGTATCGATGGGGTTGCAGGCGCTGAACGATACAGACCTGAAACGCCTTGGGCGGCTTCATACGGTGGCCGAGGCCGCTGCGGCCTTCGACATTGCGCGCAGCACCTTCGACCGGGTCAGTTTCGACCTGATCTACGCCCGGCAGGACCAGACTCTGGCCGACTGGCGCGCGGAACTAACCGAGGCACTGACGCGCGCCGTCGATCACCTGTCGCTTTATCAGCTGACGATCGAGGATGGCACGGCCTTTGGGGCGCGCCATGCCGCGGGCGGTTTGCGCGGCCTGCCCGATGACGACCTGTCCGCCGATCTCTACGCCCTGACGCAGGAGTTGTGCGAGGCCGCCGGGCTGCCCGGCTACGAGGTGTCGAATCATGCCCGCCCCGGATCGGAATCCCGGCATAACCTGATCTACTGGCGGGCGGGTGATTATGCCGGTGTCGGCCCCGGGGCGCATGGGCGGCTGACGCTGTCTGGCGGCCGACACGCAACCGACACCCCGAAGGCGCCGGGCGCCTGGCTTCAGCAGGTGGAACAGACCGGATCAGGCGACCGCGAAGTCAGCCCCCTGCCCCTGTCCGAGCAGGCGACCGAATACCTGATGATGAGCCTGCGCCTGCGCGAAGGCACCGATCTGCGCCGGTTCGAATCGCTGTCGGGGCGCCTGCACAGCGGAAAGCTGGCCGACCTTGCCGCGCTGGGTCTGGTGGAACAGGCGGGCGACCGGCTGCGCACCACCGCCCCAGGGCGGATGGTGCTAAACGCCATCCTGCGGGAATTGCTGGTTTAATCGCGGAATGTCAGCGGGCTTGCCGTCAGCACACGGCACAGCTCGTCCAGCGCCTCAAGCGAGGGGTAGCTGATGACGATCTGCCCACCAGAGGCGCCCGGCTTGTGGTCGATGCTGACCTTCATGCCAAGATTGGCTGACAGATCCTGTTCCAGCACACGGGTATCGGCATCCTTTTCCGGTGGCGCGCGGTGGCTGCTGCCCGGCTTCGGCGCGGCGACGG
This sequence comes from Paracoccaceae bacterium, assembly GCA_027351005.1. Classification (GTDB taxonomy): domain Bacteria; phylum Pseudomonadota; class Alphaproteobacteria; order Rhodobacterales; family Rhodobacteraceae; genus Solirhodobacter. Next base: position 35,288 of record DAIEJF010000187.1, read on the forward strand.
ATTTGGCCAGCGCCTCGGTCTGGCGCACCGAAAGCCCCTGCGCCATCACGCGCCGCGCCAGTTCCGCGGCGTTCTCCGACGTGATCAGCGCCCGAGCATGCCCCGCGCTCAGCTCGCCCGCGCGCAGATAACCCAGCACCTCTTCGGGCAACTGCAGCAGCCGCATCAGGTTCGCGATGTGGCTGCGACTTTTGCCCAACCCCTCGGCCACCTTCTCTTGTGTATGACCAAAGCGATCCATCAACTGGCGGTAGGCCATCGCCTCTTCCACCGGGTTCAGATCCGCCCGCTGGATGTTTTCGATGATCGCGACTTCCAGCACTTCGGTGTCGCTGTAATCGCGTACCAGCACCGGAATCTCGTGCAGTTGCGCCTGCTGCGCTGCGCGCCAGCGGCGCTCGCCGGCGACGATTTCGTAATGCCCGGGCCGCGCCGTATCTTCGCGCACGATCAGCGGCTGCAAGATCCCGCGCGCCCGGATCGACGCGGTCAGATCCTCCAGCGCCTCGGCCGGAAAATCGCGGCGCGGCTGATTCGGGTTGGGGTAGATCCGCTCGATCGGCACCAGCAGATCGGGCCGCCGTGCCACCGAAGGTTCTGCGGCGCCCTGCGGCTGCGCGCCCACATCCGCCATCAGGGCGGAAAGCCCCCGCCCCAGCCCGCGGCGTTCGATCTTGCGTTCCGACATCGTCTTCTCCTCAGGCTGCGGTCTTGTGACGTTGCAGCATTTCCGCCGCAAGTTCGCGATAGGCCACGCTGCCGCGGGACTGCGAATCATAGGACAGAACGGGCATCGCGTAGGATGGCGCCTCGCTCAGGCGCACGTTACGGGGCACGATGGTGCGGAACAGAAGGTCGCCCAGGTTTTCCCGGGCGTCCGCCTCGACCTGCTGTGACAGGTTGTTTCGACCGTCATACATGGTCAGCAAGACGCCCTCGATCCGCAGGTTCGGGTTCGCCGTCTGGCGCACCTCGCGGATGGTCAGCATCAATTGCGACAGCCCCTCCAGCGCGAAAAACTCGCTTTGCAGCGGCACCAGGACCGAATGGGCCGCGATCATCGCGTTCACCGTCAGCAGGCTGAGCGAGGGCGGGCAATCGATCAGGACATAATCGAAGCGCAACGGCCCCGCCGCCGGATGCCGCAACGCATCATGCAGCAAAAAGCTGCGCTTTTCGTTCGCCACCAGTTCGATATCTGCCGACGACAGGTCCGTGGTCGACGGGCATAACCACAGGTTGGGGACATTGGTTCCAACCACCACATCTTCTAGTGGCGCCTCGTCCAGAATCAGATCGTAGGTCGTCATGCCCCGATCCCCCGCCAGAACCCCCAGCCCGGTCGAAGCGTTGCCCTGCGGGTCCAGGTCAACCAGCAGGACGCGCAGCCCCCGTTCGGCCAGAGCCGCGCCGAGGTTGATGGCCGTCGTGGTCTTGCCCACGCCGCCCTTCTGGTTGGCGATGGCAATGATCCGGGGGCCGTCGATATGCAGGGGGTCAGGCACGGGTTAGTTCTCCGATCGAAAGAATCGCACCTTCAGGGTCGGTCAGGCTGGGATGAACGTCGAGCGCGAATCGCCAGTGGGCGCGAGCCGCCGTACATTCCTGCCGATGGCTGGCCCCTTTCAGAAACAGCGCCCTGCCCCCGGGGACAAGATGCCGGGCGGCAAACCCAAGAAGGTCGTCAAGCGGCGCCAGCGCGCGGGCAGAGACAACGTCGGCACCAAGCGGCAGAAGGGCCTCGATCCGCTCGGTCTTCACGGCGACGGTCAGGCCAAGTTCGCGCACAACGGTCGCCAGGAAGGCCGACTTCCGCGCATCGCTTTCCACAAGCGTCACGCGCAGGTCTGGCGTGGCCTCGGCGGCCAGAACGGCCACCACCAATCCGGGAAAGCCGCCGCCGCTGCCCAGATCGGCCCAGGTCTGCGCGCCCGCCGGGCAAAGCGCGAAAATCTGTGCGGAATCAAGGAAGTGGCGCGTCCACATTTGCGCCAGCGTTGCCCGCGACACAAGATTGATCGCCGGGTTCCACTTTTCCAGCAGCGCCGCATAGGCTTTCAGGCGCGCCAATGTTTCACGTGAAACATCAAGCGCGCTGGTCAATGCCTCGGCCCCTGCCCCCTGCATCGTCACGCCGTCCGCTTGCGCGCGTCTTGCCGCAACCGCGCCAGGATCAAGGCGATTGCCGCAGGCGTCATCCCCTCGAC
>DAIEJF010000209.1 GCA_027351005.1 Paracoccaceae bacterium
TGGCGGGCGGGTTGATGATCGGGCTGTCGGGCCCGTTCTTCGATGGCACGGCGCTGCCGATGCTGGTGGCGATCGCCGTCTGCGGGGGCGTGGCCTTCGTCCTGTCGCGGATTGCGCGGGGCTGAGGTGGCGCGGGGGGCGCTGCCCCCCCGGCCTGCGGCCGTCCCCCCGGGATATTTGGGGACCGAAAATGAGCGGGCGTGCTCAGGCGGCGGCGCGCGTCACTTCGGCCAAGGCCGCGTCGAGCGTTTCGAGCCCGGCGCCGGGCAGGTTGGCGCGTTCGGACAGCACGCGGCGCCAGAGCCGCGCGCCGGGGCGCCCGTGGAAGAGGCCCAGCATGTGGCGCGTGATCTGGTGCAGCCGGCCGCCCGAGGCTAGGTGGTGCGCGATATAGGGGCGCATCGCCGCGACCGCCTCGACCGGGGTCGGGCCGGGCGCCGCATTCCAGAAGCGCCGGTCGGCGTCGATCAGGATGGCGGCGGGGTCATGGTAGGCGGCACGGCCGATCATCACGCCGTCCATCCCCTGGGCGAGGAGCGCCGCGGCGGTGTCGAGATCGACGATGCCGCCGTTGATCGACAGGTCAAGCGCGGGGAAGGCGCGTTTCATCGCCAGCACCAGCGGATAGTCGAGCGGCGGGATGTCCCGGTTTTCCTTTGGCGAGAGGCCCTGCAGCCAGGCCTTGCGGGCGTGGATGGTGAAGCGGCGCACCCCGGCGGCGGCGACGGTCTCGAGGAAGGCAGGCAGCGCCGTCTCTGGCGCCTGGTCGTCGACGCCGATGCGGCATTTCACCGTGACCTCGACCGGGCTGGCCGCGATCATCGCGGCCACGCAGTCGGCCACCAGCCCGGGCCGCTGCATCAGGACCGCGCCGAAGCAGCCCGACTGCACTCGGTCGGACGGGCAGCCGCAGTTCAGGTTCACCTCGTCATAGCCCCAGTCGGCGGCGATCCGGGTCGCCTCGGCCAGTTCGCGCGGATCCGAGCCGCCAAGTTGCAGCGCCACCGGATGTTCGGCTGCGTCGTAATCCAGAAGCCGCGCCCGGTCACCATGCACCACGGCGGCCGAGGTCACCATCTCGGTGTAGAGAAGCGCGTGGCGGCTCAGCGTGCGATGGAAGACGCGGCAGTGCCGGTCCGTCCAGTCCATCATCGGCGCGACCGAGAGGCGGTGGGGGGGATAGGGCATGGTCTTCCAGCGGGATCGGGGCAGCGGCAGAGCTATACCGGCGCCGGGCGGGAAAACCAAGGGGGCAGCGCCCCGCCGACGCAGCCTAGCGTTGCAGCCGGGCCGCCCGGCCGCCGCGGCGGCGGGTCAGTTCGGGCGCGCGGTCGGGCAGGGCGGCCATGATCTCGCGGCGCTCTGCGGGCGTCATCTTCGACCAGCGGCCGATCTCGTCGATCGAGCGCAGGCAGCCCACGCAGAGCCGCGCCTCGGGGTGGACGACGCAGATCTTGACGCAAGGGCTTTCGATCTCGTCGCGGTGCCAGATGTCGTCCTTCACGGCGCGTCTACCCCTCTGAGGCGCTGCAACCGATCGAGCACCCCTTGCAGGATATAGCCTGCCGCGACGTGATCGATGACCTCTTTGCGACGTTTTCTCGACGTATCCGCCTCGATCAGCGCGCGTTCGGCCGCCACGGTCGACAGCCGCTCGTCCCAGAAGCCGATCGGGAGGTCGGTCAGCCGGGTCAGGTTGCGGGCGAAGGCGCGGGTGGACTGGCAGCGGGGGCCTTCCGATCCGTCCATATTGCGCGGCAGGCCAAGGACAAGCCCGCCCAGTTCGCGCGCCTTCGCGATGGCGAGAAGGGCCGCGGCGTCGTCGGTGAACCTGGTGCGCCGGACCGTTTCGGTCGGGGTCGCGATGGACAGCAGCCGGTCCGAGATCGCGACGCCGATGGTCTTTTCGCCAAGATCAAGCCCGGCGAGCGCCCGCATCGGCGGCACCGCCCGGGCGAAATCGGCGATGTCCTCGAACACGCTCATCCGGCGACCCCTGCCTTTTCGGCGGCCGCGCGAACGATGTCCAGATCGGCGGGGTTGCCCGCCATCGCGGCTTTCGCCTTCGCCCAGGCGTCCTTCGCCTTGTCGGTCTGGCCCAGCACGGCATAGGCGTTGATCAACTGCGCCCATTGCGCCGCCGTCCCGCCCTGGGTGTCCAGCCGGTCGGCGAGCTTGCCCACCATCCCCGCGATCATGGCCTGGCGGTCGGCCGGGCTCATGTCTTGCGCGGCGGCGACATCGCCCGCGCTGGGCCCGGCGACGCCACCCTGCGGGGGCGTCCCCGGGGCGGGGGCCTGCGCCGCGGCCTGAACCTTGGCCAGGCCATCCGGCGCATTGGCGAAGGCGGTCTCGGCCTTGGCCAGCGCGGCCTTCTGCTTGTCGGCCTCGCCCAGCACCCCGTAGGCCCGGATCAGCCGCACCCATTCGTCGGCGCTGCCGCCCTGGCTGTCGAGCCGGGTGGCCAGTTGTTCCACCATGCCGCGGATCATCTGCTGGCGGGCCTCGGGGGTCATGCCCGCCGCTGCCTGCAGGTCTGCCGCGCCGGGCCCGGGGCCGGCGGCATCGGGCAGGCTGAAGTTGGTAACCCCGGCAAGTTCGGCCACGGTTTCGATCTGGGATCGGATCGGTGCCACCCAGGGCGCGTCTGCCGGGCTGTCGTTCAGCAGCGGCGCCCAGAGCTGGAAGGTCAGGTCGGGCCGTCCCGTCTGCAGGAACATCAGCCCCATGTAATACCGCGCGGTGCCGTTCTTCGGGTCAAGCTGCAGCGCCTTCAGAAGGGGGGCATCCGCCTCGGGGGCGACTTCGCCGCGGGTCGCCAGGATCATCAACGCGGCCTGGGTCGCATAGTCCTGCGCGGTCGCCTGGTCGCCCTTCAGCCGGATCACCTCGGCCTGGGCGCGCCAGGCGGCGGGGTAATGGGCAAGCTTCGCCTCGTTTTCCGCCAGCAACTGCTGTCCGCGCAGGTCATCGGGGCGTTGCTGCACGGCGGTGCGCAGCTTGGCCATCAGGTCCAGGAACTGCGGGTCTGCGCCCTTGTCGTCGGGCGTGGGGGTCTTTGCCTCAAGCGCGGCCTGATGCGGGCGGTTGTCACGGTCGGATTTGGCGGCGGCGTAGCGTTCCGCGATCGGCATGTCGGGGTAACCTGGCGCGCCAAGGTCGGCATACATCGCCAGCGCGCCAAGTGCGGCGGCCACGATGCCGCCCACGGCAATCCGGCCCGCCCAGCGGGGCGCCTGGGCTGCGGGGGTTGCCCCCTTCACCGCGCGGTCGGCCTCCAGCACCCGGCGGGCCACCTCGGTGCGCAGCCGCCCGGCCTCTTCGGCGCCGATCATTCCGCGCGCGAGGTCGCGATCGACCTCTTTCAACTGGTCGCGATAGACTTGCAGGTCATAGGCCGCCGTCGCGTCGCCGTCGCGCCCCGCCCTGAGCCCCAGAAGCATCAGCCCCGACACCACAACGGTCATCCCGCCGGCTGCGAGCCAGAATTGCCAGTCAATCATGCCGGTCTCCTTTGATTTCTCATGTAAGGCGGAACGCGGGGCCGAGGAAGGCACAATCGCAGGAATGACCTTGCAGAGGTCGGGGCAGGCTGTCGCAGGGGGATGTCGCATTTTTACCCGATTGCGCCGCATGGGAGTGCGGCGCTAAACCCGGGCTGATCCAGAACGCCAGCAGGGCCCGCCGGGCCGGGCCATGGGGAATCGAGCCGCCGATGAAACGCTATTCCGTCTTTGCCATCGCCCGCGAGGCGCTTCGCTATCACGAGGGCTGGGAACGCGCCTGGCGCGCGCCGCAGCCGAAATCCGCCTATGATGTCGTGATCGTGGGCGCCGGGGGGCATGGCCTGGCCACCGCCTATTACCTGGGCAAGAACTTCGGCATCACCAATGTCGCGGTGATCGAGAAGGGCTGGCTTGGCGGCGGCAACACCGGGCGCAATACCACGATCATCCGGTCGAACTACCTGCAGGACCCGTCGGCCGCGATCTACGAGAAGGCGCGCAGCCTTTACGAGACGCTGAGCCAGGATCTGAACTACAACGTGATGTTCAGCCCCCGCGGCCTGCTGATGCTGGCGCAGACCCATCACGAGGTGCGCGGCTACCTGCGCACGGTGCATGCCAACACCCTGCAAGGTGTCGCGACGGAATGGATCGAGCCCGCCAAGGTCAAGGAACTGGTGCCGATCATCAACATTGACGGGCCGCGCTATCCGGTGCTGGGCGCGCTGTATCAGGCCCGTGGCGGCACCGCGCGCCATGACGCTGTGGCCTGGGGCTATGCCCGCGCCTGTTCCGACATGGGGATGGACATCATCCAGCAATGCGAGGTCACCGGCGTGCGGTCCGAGGGCGGGCAGGTGACCGGGGTAGAGACCACGCGCGGCGCCATCGCCTGCAAGAAGCTGGGGATCGTTGTCGCCGGGCATTCCGGGCAGGTGGCCGAGATGGCGGGCTTCCGCCTGCCGGTCGAGGCCGTGGCGTTGCAGGCGCTGGTGAGCGAGCCGATCAAGCCCTGCATGGACGTGGTGGTGATGGCCAACACGGTGCACGGCTACATGAGCCAGTCCGACAAGGGCGAGATGGTGATCGGCGGCGGTACCGACGGGTTCAACAACTTCACCCAGCGCGGCAGCTTCCAGCATATCGAGGAAACCCTGCGCGCGCTGATCGAGACCTTCCCGATCATCAGCCGGCTGAAGATGCTGCGCCAGTGGGGCGGGATCGTCGACATGACCGGCGACCGCTCGCCCATCATCTCGAAGACGCCCTTGGGCAACTGTTTCATCAACTGCGGCTGGGGCACCGGCGGGTTCAAGGCGATCCCGGGGTCCGGCTGGGCGATGGCCGAACTGATGGCCAAGGGTCATTCGCCGCTGGCCGCCGACTTCGGGATGGAGCGCTTCCGCGAGGGGCGCTTCATCGACGAGAGCGTCGCCGCGGGGGTGGCGCACTGATGGCCGCCGGTTTCAATTTTTCTGCGAAAGATGGCCGCGAGTTTTCGTCGAAAATTCCGGCAGCGCGAGGCGTGAAATGCTGACCCTGACCTGCCCCTATTGCGGTGTGAAGGCCGAGGAAACCGAACTGGCCCCCGGCGGCGAGGCGCATCTGAAGCGGTTCGGGCCCGGCTCGACCGATGACGAATACGAAAGCTACATGTTCGCCCGCAAGAACCCCAAGGGCGTGCATTTCGAACGCTGGCGCCATGCCTACGGCTGCGGGAAATGGTTCCTGGCGGCCCGTTGCACCGCCACGCTCGAGGTGTTCGGCACCTATCCTGCACAATCCAAGGAACCCCCGGCCGAGCTGATCGCTGCGATCAAGGCGAAGCGGCCCGGGTGGGAGGGCTACAAATGAGCACCCGTCTGGCCCAGGGCGGCCGTCTGATCGACCGCGCGACATCGGTAGAGTTTTCCTTCAATGGCAAGCGCTTGCGCGGCTTCGCGGGCGATACGCTGGCGGCGGGGCTTCTGGCCAACGACCAGATGCTGGTCGGCCGCAGCTTCAAGTATCACCGCCCGCGCGGGGTGGTGGCCGCGGGCGCCGAGGAGCCGAACGCGCTGGTGAACCTTGGCGAGGGGGGGCGGTTCGAGCCCAACCAGCGCACCACCACGACCGAGCTGTTCGACGGGCTGCGGGCGACCTCGCAGAACCACTGGCCGAGCCTTGAATTCGACGTGGGCGTGCTGAACAACTACGCCGCGCGGCTGTTGCCCGCGGGGTTCTACTACAAGACCTTCATCCACCCCCGCGCGGCGTGGAAGCATCTGTTCGAACCCATCGTCCGGCAGTCGGCAGGGCTTGGGAAAGTGCCGCAGGAACGTGACGCAGACCGTTACGAATACTGCTATTTCTTCACCGATGTCCTGGTTGCGGGCGGCGGCATCGCGGGGATTCAGGCCGCGCTGGCCGCGGCGCGCGCGGGGGCGCGGGTGCTTCTGGTGGAACAGGCGGCCCACTGGGGCGGCCGGGCGCCGGTGGATGGCGTGACCATCGATGGCAAACCCGCTGAGACGTGGGTGAAAGACGCCGTTGAAACCCTTGAGAAGATGCCGAATGTCACGCTGCGGCTGCGGGCGATGGCGGCTGGTGTCTATGACCACGGCTATGTGCTGGTGGACGAGAAGGTGGCCGACCACACCCCCGGCGACGGGCGGCCGAAGCATCGCGTGTGGCGGGTGCGGGCGGGCCGTGTCATCGCGGCGACCGGCGCGATCGAACGCCCGCTGGCCTTTGCGGGCAATGACATCCCCGGTGTCATGCTGGCTTCGGCGGTCCGCGACTATGTGGTGAACTGGGCGGTGTCGCCCGGTGACCGTACCGTGGTGGTGACCAACAACGACGACGCCTATCGCACCGCGCTGGCGCTGAAGGCGGCGGGGCTGATGGTGCCCGTGATCGTCGATGCGCGCCCGGTGGCTGACGGGCCGCTGCCGCAGGCGGCGCGCGCCGCGGGCATCCGGGTGGAAACCGGACGCGCCATCGCCAAGGTCAAGGGGTCGACCCGCGTGACCGGCGTCGCGCTCTGCCTTCAGGCGGGCGAGGGCGCGGTGCTGGAAGAGGTGGCCTGCGATGCGGTGGCCATGTCGGGCGGCTGGTCGCCCGTGGTCCATCTCTGGAGCCATTGCGGCGGCAAGCTGCTGTGGGACGATGCGCAGGCCATGTTCCGGCCAGACCCGGCAAAACCGCCGACCGGCGCCGACGGGGCGGGCTTCGTGATCGCGGCCGGGGCGGCCAGCGGCGCGCTTCTGGCGGGCGATTGCCTGGCGGATGCCGATGCAGCCGGGCGGACCGCTGCGTCCGACATGGGTGCGGGCGGGGCCTCGGACCCAGCCCCGCAAGCGGTGGCCGAGCCCGAGGCGCCGATGCTGCCGGTCTGGACCATGCCGCAGGGCGCCGGGCCGAAGCTGAAGATGAAAATGTGGCTGGACTACCAGAATGACGTGAAGGTCAGCGACGTGCAGCTTGCCGCCCGCGAAGGCTACACCTCGGTCGAGCATACCAAGCGCTATACCACGCTGGGGATGGCGACAGATCAGGGAAAGCTTAGCAACATCAACGGCCTTGCCGTGCTTGCGACGGCGCTGAACACGCCCATTCCGGCGGTCGGCACCACGACCTTCCGCCCGCCCTACACGCCCGTCACGCTGGGCGCGCTGGCGGGCGAGGCGCGCGGCGACATCTTCCAGCCGCTGCGCCGCACGCCGATCCACGCCTGGCACGACGCCAACGGGGTGGAGTGGGAGCCGGTCGGGCTCTGGCGTCGGCCCTACTGCTTCAAGCGGGGGGGCGAGACGACCGAACAGGCGGTGCATCGCGAGGTGCTGAATACGCGGGAAAACGTGGGGCTGCTTGACGCCTCGACGCTGGGCAAGATCCTGGTGAAGGGGCCCGATGCGGGGCGATTCCTCGACATGCTTTATACCGGCGTCATGTCCACCCTGCCGGTGGGCAAGTGCCGCTATGGCCTGATGTGCAACGAGAACGGCTTCCTGTCGGATGACGGTGTGGTTGCGCGGATCTCCGAGGACACCTGGCTTTGCCACACCACCTCGGGCGGGGCCGATCGCATCCATGCCTGGATGGAAGACTGGCTTCAGTGCGAGTGGTGGGACTGGAAGGTCTATACCGCGAACCTGACCGAGCAATACGCCCAGATCGCCGTGGTCGGCCCGAAGGCGCGCAAGCTGCTGGAAAAGCTGGGCGGCATGGATGTCTCGAAAGAGGCGCTGCCCTTCATGCAATGGGCTGACGGGCTGCTGGGCGGGTTCCGCGCGCGGGTTTACCGGATCTCGTTCTCGGGGGAACTCAGCTACGAAATCGCCGTTCCCGCGTCGGAAGGCCGGGCCTTCTGGGATGCGGTGGTGGCGGCCGGGGCCGAATTCGGGGCGATGCCCTATGGCACCGAGGCGCTGCACATCATGCGGGCCGAAAAGGGCTTCATCATGATCGGCGACGAGACCGACGGCACGGTGATCCCGCAGGATCTGGGCCTGGGCTGGGCGATCAGCAAGAAGAAGGCCGACTATCTGGGCAAGCGCGGGCAGGAGCGGGTTCACATGACCGACCCCGAACGCTGGAAACTGGTGGGGCTGGAAAGCCTTGACGGTTCGGTGATCCCGGATGGCGCCTATGCGGTGGCGCCGGGTGCCAATGCCAACGGCCAGCGCAACACCGAAGGGCGGGTGACCTCGACCTACTATTCGCCCACGCTGAAGCGCGGCATCGCCATGGGGCTGGTGCGGCGCGGGCCCGAACGGATGGGGCAGACCGTGGAATTCCCGAAGATCGGCGGCGGCTCGGTGATTGCCCGGATTGTCGATCCGGTCTTCTACGACAAGGACGGGGAGAAGCAGAATGTCTGATCCGGTCAACGCAGGCGCCGTCAGCGCGCTGGGCGGCGCCCGTTCCGAGGGCTTCGCCACGGTCACCGAATTCGGGCCGCAAGGCATGATCACGCTGCGTGGCGATCTGGCCTCGGCTGCGCTGGCGGCGGCGGTACAGGCCGCGGTGGGTGTCGCCGTGCCCGCGCCCCGGCGGATCGAAACGGCAGGCGCGCGCGCGGCGGGCTGGATGTCGCCCGACGAATTGCTGCTGTGGCTGCCCTATGCCGAGGTTCCCGCCGCGCTGGCGGCACTGGAGGCGGCGCTTGCGGGCGAACATCATCTGGCGGTCGATGTCTCGGACGCGCGCGCGACGTTCCGCATTGCCGGGGTGCGGTCGCGCGAGGTGCTCATGAAGCTTGCGCCCGTCGATCTTGCGCCGGGGGCCTTCGCGCCGGGCGAGCTGCGCCGCACCCGCACCGCGCAGGTGGCCGCCGCGTTCTGGATGAGCGGGGCCGACGAGTTCACCCTGGTCTGCTTCCGCTCGGTCGGTCGCTATGTGTTCGATCTTCTGACGACTTCTGCCACCTCCGGCAGCGAGGTCGGGGTCTGGTGAACCAGCCGCCCCTGCCCGGGCTGCGGTGGGGGTGGTTGATGTGTCTGAAATGTGTCTTTTCGCTTGCCTCGACTCCGGGGCAGACCTAACGTCACCTCGTCCGGGTGTGACGCGGGTTGTTCTGTCATGCGTGTAGGTGGTGTTCAAGCGTCACGCCCGGCGTCGTTTCCGGTAAATCCCCCCATCTTTCGGACGCGGCCGCAGGGCCCGTGCCGCCCCGCATCTCACTGCCCCGTTCCTGGCACCTCGCTGTGCCTTTGGGGGCGGTGCCTTCGGGGCGGTGTCGACCTGTCGCGCCGGTGCACCGCGAGGCGGGTTTTGATGAAGGGGTGGCGTGATGGTGCGGTGGATGCGGACGAGTTTCCTGATGGTGGCCTGGGCGATCGGGGCGGCAGGCGCGCAGGCGCAGGTGCAGGCGCAGCCGATCCAGCCCCGGCTGGTGCATGACTGCCGGCTGAGCGACCGGCACGGTCTCTTGCCGCAGCGCATCTTCCTGCTGGAGATGCCTGCGCCGGGGCAGGTCGATGTCTGGGATGGGGCGGTGAAGGCCACGGTCGGCCAGCCGATGCCTGCGACGGTCGTCGAGGACACCCCCCAGACCCTGCGGCTGAAATGGGAGGTGCGCGGGCTGCGCGCCACCACGACGCGTGGCTCCGGCACGCAGATCGACGTGATATACAATGCGGTCTACCAGCGCGGCGGCGCCCTGACCATGACGGCCGAGATCTTGGGCGGCTATGAGAATCCGCTGGCGCAGGGAACGGGAAGCTGCACGCCGGGATAAGCCCGGCCCTGACCCTCGCAGGGGGGCGCGACACCCGGCCCGGTCCGATCACGCACCTGTGCCGCGCGCCGGTTGCCCTTGACCTTCCCGTCCCGAAGGGCCTTATTCCCCCCCAGACGACCCCCTTGCGCGAAAGGATCGCACCATGGCTTTCGAACTTCCCGATCTTCCCTATGCGCATGACGCGCTGGCCGCCTTCGGCATGTCGAAGGAAACGCTGGAGTATCACCACGACCTGCACCACAAGGCCTATGTCGACAACGGCAACAAGCTGATCGCCGGGACCGACTGGGAAGGCAAGTCGCTGGAAGACATCATCCGCGGCACCTACCAGCCGGGCGCCGTGGCGCAGAACGGCATCTTCAACAACGCCTCGCAGCACTGGAACCACATGCAGTTCTGGCAGATGATGGGGCCGGGCAAGAAGGCCATGCCGGGCGCGCTGGAAAAGGCGATCACCGAGTCGTTCGGATCGGTCGACAAGTTCAAGGAAGACTTCGCCGCCGCGGGCGCGGGCCAGTTCGGCTCGGGCTGGTGCTGGCTGGTCAAGGACAAGGACGGCGCGCTGAAGGTCACCAAGACCGAGAACGGCGTCAACCCGCTCTGCTTCGGGCAGACCGCGCTGCTGGGCTGCGACGTGTGGGAACACAGCTACTACATCGACTACCGCAACAAGCGCCCGGCCTACCTGACCAACTTCCTGAACAACCTGGTGAACTGGGAAGACGTGGCCTCGCGCCTCTGATCCGTCTGTGATCGACCGTCGAACCTTTCTGCGGGGCCTGCTGGGTATTCCCCTGGCGGGCCTCGCTGCTTCCGTCTACGGGTTCTTTGTCGAACCCGCGCTGGAACTTCGCGTGCAGCGCTGGGCGATCCGGCCGCGGGGCTGGCCAGCCGGGCACCCGCTTCGGATCGCGATCCTGAGCGATCTGCACCTGTGCGAGCCCTATCTGTCGCTGGCGCGTCTTCAGCAGGTGATCGACCGCACCAATGCGCTGTCGCCCGACATCACCCTGATCCTGGGCGACATCCCCGCGTCATCCAAGTACCGCATCCGGGCGATCCCGCCCGAGGAAAGCTGCCCGCTGCTGGCCGGGTTGGCGGCCCCGCTTGGCGTTCATGCCGTACTGGGCAACCATGACTGGTGGCAGGATCTTGCCGCGCAGAGCCGCCGCGCCGGACCCACGCGCACCGGGCTTGCGCTGGAACGCGCGGGCATCCCGGTTCTGCAGAACCAGGCGGTGAAGATCGGGCAGGGGCCGGGGGCCTTCTGGCTGGCGGGCTTGGGTGACCAGATCGCCTTTCCCGACGGGCAGGGCGGCTGGACCGGGGTCGACGATCTGCCCGCCACGCTGGCGCAGGTGACCGACGATGCGCCCGTGATCCTGATGGCGCACGAGCCCGACATCTTCCCGCATGTGCCCGAGCGGGTGGCGCTGACGCTGAGCGGGCATACCCATGGCGGGCAGGTGCGCCTGTTCGGCTGGTCGCCGGTCGTCCCGTCGAACTACGGCAACCGCTATGCCTACGGCGCCGTCGAGGAGCGGGGGCACCACATCGTCATTTCCGGCGGCATCGGATATTCCGGCATCCCCGTCCGGTTCGGGGTGCCGCCCGAGATCACGGTGGTGGACCTCAGTTGAGCGCGGCGCGCAGCGCCTCGGCCAGCGTCGCCACATCCGGCACGGCCTGCACGAAATCCGCCATGACCGGGGGGGCGAAGCCTTCGGCGATGATGTGGCCCATCAGCGCCAGCAGCGGTTGCCAGTAGCCTTCGGTATCCAGCAGGAAGATCGGCCGCGCGTGCAGGTCAAGCTGGCGCCAGGTCAGCACCTCGAAGAACTCGTCCAGCGTTCCCGCCCCGCCGGGCAGCACGACGATGGCATCCGAGTTCACGAACATCACCTTCTTGCGTTCGTGCATCGTCTCGGTCACGACCAGCGTCGACAGATCGCGCTTGCCCCGTTCAAGGTTGAACAGGTGGGTCGGGATCACGCCGAATGTGCGCGCCCCGGCGCCTTGCGCCGCGCGCGCGACCTCGCCCATCAGGCCCACATCGCCCGCCCCATAGACCAGCCGCCAGCCTTCTGCCGCGATCAGGTGCCCCAGGGCGCGGGCCTCTTCGACATAGGCGGGGCGCGCGCCGGGCCGCGAACCGCAATAGACGCAGACAGAGCGCAGGGCAGGGGCCATTGGCGAAAGCCTTCGTGAAAGGGGTTGCGTTGGCCCCTGATAGCGGGGTTGATAGGGGGGCTCAAGGGTCGGGGGAACACGATCCGGCACGCGGGGAAGTGGGATGAAGGACTGGAAGGAACGCGGTGCGGGCGCCCGCGCGGGGATCATTGCCGCCGCGGTCGTCGCGGTCGCCGTGCTGACCTACTTGGTGGCGCGCCCGCCGCAGCAGATGCCTGTGCCGCCCGTCCCGGCGCCGGTTGTCAGCAGCGCTGCCACGCCTGCACCCCCGACGCCCGCCGAGGCCCCCGCGGCCGCGTCCACGGCCCCATCCCCGACGCCCGCCGCCCCGGCAGAACC
>DAIEJF010000216.1 GCA_027351005.1 Paracoccaceae bacterium
GGCAAGAGCTCCTGCGCCAATGTGACCCGGAAAAATCAGATGGCCGCCGATTTTTCGGGCACGCTGACCGGCGAGGGCAATACCATCGTCACCACCGGCGTCCTGCAAGGCGACTTCAAGGGGAACCCGATCAAGGGTATCGCCGCCAGCTCGATTCAGGGTGTGGGGACGCTGATGGTAAATGGCAACCTAGAACAACAGCACGGGTTCTTCGTCTATGTCACGCGGTAACCGTCATCCCGTCCGCGGCCGCTGGTAAAGCGCGGCCGTCCCGATCCCGTCCAGCGCAAGCCGACCCGCCTCGGTGCCGAAATGCTGGTTCTGGCTGAGGCCGGGAAAACGTGCCTTGACCTCGGCGGCCAGATCCTCGGGCAGGCGTTGCAGGGTGGCCTCGTTCACCATCAGGCTTTCGGCGGGGATGCCCTCGGCATAGATGATCTCGTGGCGGTCGAAGATCAGGCTGACGTAATCGACAAAGCCACCCTCGCGCAGGAAGATGCGCTCGTCATCCACCAGATGCTTGGCCTGCACCAGCAGTTCGGCGGTGCGCACCACACGGGTGTGGTTGCGCTGGTACAGGAACATCCGGTGATGCTGGCCCACGATCAGGTCGCCCGAATTGCCCAGCGTCCCCGCCGTGATGACCACCGGGGCAAAGCTGCCCACCGCGCGCAGCGTGGCGCGGCCGATCCAGCGCACCGGCTGGGGCCCGTGGTCGCGCGTCAGCACCCGGTCGCCGGGGCTCAGCGTCTCGATCGGGACCTGCCGCCCGTCGGCCAGCGCGATCATCGTCCCCCGCGCGAACGAGATGCAGACCAGATCGGCCAGCCGCACCGCGCCCGGATCGTCAGAGGCGCGCAACAGCGTGTAATCGGTCTTGGGCGCCATCGGCGACAGGGGCAGGGCATAGGCCGCGCCCCTGTGCCGCAGCACCAGCAGTTCCACCGAATCGCCCGACGGCGCCATCAGCGTCAGCCGCGCGCACAGTTCGACGCGGTCGCCCGGCTGCCCGATGTCCGATCCTTCGGCCACCGCCTGCACCCGCCCGCCCGTGCCACCATCGCCCGCCGATGGCGCGATCGCCAGCCGCAGGGGGCGCGCGTCGGGGGCAAGCTGGTAGACATCGCCCGCGCAGATCTGGTCGGCATCGCCCACCGCATCGCCCAGATTCGCACCCGAGGTCACGAACAGGTCTTCGGCGGCGAAGACCTGGCACCGGTATCCGGGCGCGGGCGGGACCTTTTCGCTGTCCTGGGGCATGGGTGCGATCCTGCATCTTCTGACGGAAACCGTCATCTTCCTTCGGCTACCCGGTAATAGCGGCATTCCTTTGGCACCATTTAATCCGATCTGCAAAGAAATGGTTTCCCGTTTTGCATCAATCCGTTCCCTCTTGCCCGATTGCCACCCTTTTCGTGCCCGGGTCGGGGTGCTAGCCGTAAGGGCAGGCAACAGGAGGCGGCGATGGATCTGGGGATCGCAGGGAAACGGGCGCTGGTCACGGCCTCGTCCAAGGGGCTGGGGCGGGGCTGCGCGATGGCGCTGGCCGAGGCGGGGGTGAACCTGACGCTGAACGCCCGGGGTGCGGCGGCGCTCGAGGCGACGGCGGCCGAAATCCGTGACCGCTTCGGCGTGACGGTGACCGCCGTCGCCGCCGACATCACCAGCGACGCGGGCCGGGCCGAGGTGCTGGCCGCGGCGGGCCCGCTGGACATTCTGGTGACCAACGCGGGCGGCCCGCCGCCCGGCATGTGGAACGACTGGAGCCGCGACGATTTCATCCGCGCGCTGGATGGCAGCATGCTGACCCCCATCGCGCTGATGCAGGCGGCCCTGCCGGGGATGATGGCGCAGGGCTGGGGTAGGGTGGTAAACATCACCAGCCAGTCGGTTCGCGCGCCGCTGGCGCAGCTGGGCCTGTCGAACGCGGCGCGCACGGGGCTCACGGGCTTTGTCGCGGGCACGGCGCGGCAGGTGGCGCCGCAGGGCGTCTGCATCAACAACCTCCTTCCCGGCACGCACGAGACCGACCGCGGCCTGTCGTTTGATCGCGCCGTGGCCGCCGCCGAAGGCATCCCGCTGGCCGAGGCGATGGCCCGCAGCACCGCGCGCATTCCCGCCCGCCGCTATGGCACGGCGGCCGAATTCGGTGCGATGTGCGCCTTCCTCTGCTCGGTGCAGGCGGGCTTCATCGTGGGGCAGAACATCCTGATGGATGGCGGCGCGGTCAACCTGACGATGTGACCGCCGACCCACGCCCGCCCCTGCGTCAGCCTGACCGGCAAAAAAACCCGCCTTTGCTGTGATTGGGGCTTTGATCTGACCGGGCAAGACAATATGTCATGAAGGTCAGGGGATGCGCATCTGTGCGCAATGAAGGAGAATGTGATGCAAGGCTTGAGCATCTGGCATCTGCTGGTCATCGCCGTGGTCTTTCTGGTGCTGTTCGGCAAGGGCAAGGTCAGCAATCTCATGGGCGAGGTTGGCAAGGGCGTGACCGCGTTCAAGAAGGGCGTTCAGGACGGCACGCAGACCGCCGACGAAGCCAAGACCGAAGAGAAGGACAAGGTCTGACCTTCGGGCGGGCCGGTCGGGAAGATCGGGGCAGGCTGAACGCGCATGTTTGATATCGGCTGGTCGGAGCTGACCCTGATCGGGGTCGTGGCGCTCATTGTCGTCGGGCCGAAGGATCTGCCCAAGTTGTTTCATGCCCTTGGGCAGTTCACCGCCAAGGCGCGGTCCATGGCACGCGACTTCCAGCGCGCCATGGAGCAGGCCGCGCGTGAGGCGGGGGCCGAGGATATCGCCAAGGACCTGAAAAGCCTGACCTCGGTGCGCAACATGGGGCTGGATGCGCTGGACAGCGCGTCAAAGAAGATCGGCGACTGGGAGGCGACGAAGCGCGCCGCCACCAGCAGCACGACCGCCGAGGACGAGGCCGCGGCCGATCTGGCCGACCTGCCGCCGCCCGCCGCCGACATGGGACCGGCCACCGCCGAACTGGCCGCGCAGGTCCGCGCGAACACCGCCGCGGCCGAAGCCCGCGCGGCCGAACTGGCCGCCGCCCGCGCGGTGACCGCCGGTGCCGCGGCACCGGTGAAGAAACCGCGCGCCCCCCGCAAACCCAAGGCCGAGACCGTGTCCGCGCCCGAGGCCGCAC
>DAIEJF010000217.1 GCA_027351005.1 Paracoccaceae bacterium
TCGAACAGCGCCAGGAATTCGGGCACCGCCAGCCCCAGGTCGCGGCCGATGTCGCGCCCCTCGTCCAGCGCCAGAAGCCGCAGCGCCGAGCGGTTCAGGAAATCGAGACACCCGTTGGCATCCAGCCCGATCACCCCTGCCGTCACCGAGGACAGAACCGAATCGAACAGCCGCCGCCGCGCTTCGGTCTGGCGGTTGTTCTGCATCAACGCGTCGCGCTGGCCCTTCAATTGCCGCGTCATCTGGTTGAAAATGCGGCCCAGCATGGCGATCTCGTCGTCGCCTTCTTCCTCCAGCACTTGCACGTCCAGATCGCCCGCACCCACCCGCTGCGCGGCCCCGGCCAGCCGCCCCACGGGGCGCGCCAGCCGTTCGGCGAACCACAGGCCCAGCCAGATCGCAGCCAGGATCAGGATCAGCGCGAAGCCAAGATAAAGCAGGCCGAATTCGAACAGAAGCTGGCCGCGGTTGCTTTCAAGCTGCTTGTAGAGGTGCACCGTCTGCTGCGTTTCATCCAGCAGTTTCAGGATGTTGCCATCCACGACGCGCGAGACGTAAAGGTAGCGGTCGGGATAGGCCGCCAGCACCTGCAGCGCGCGCAGCTCGTTGTTGTTCCAGTCGTCGATCAGCACGGTCTGGCCTTCGGCGGCCTGCTGCAACTGTTCGGGCGTCGGCGCATTGTAGTTGAACAGATACGACCGTTCGCCCCGCGCCCGGATCTGGCCGGTGCCGTCGATCACATAGGCGCTGCGCAGGCCGCGCTGGATCTTGGCCTGCCCCTGCGTCAGCAACTGCCGCAGGTCGCCATCATCCAGATACAGATTCTGCCCCCGGGCGTTGTCCAGGAACCGCGTCAGCGCATCGGTATCCACCGTCAGGTCATGCCGGTGTTCGCCCTCATAGGCCTGCGCGGCCGCCAGCGAACTGGCCACCACCGCCTGTACGCGGCTGGAAAACCACCCCTCGAGCCCGACATTCACCGTCAGCACCGCGAAGGTGGCGACAAGGATGGTGGGGATCAGCGCGATGACCACGAAGACGCCCGTCAGCCGCATGTGCAGCCGCGACCCGGCCGAGCGCGAGCGGCGGTCGGAAATCATCCGCGCGATGCGGATCAGCACCAGCGCCGCGACCACCAGCACATAGATCAGGTCTGCCAGCAGCACGACCCGCAGCGCGGGCGACGAGGCGCCACGGCTGAACGGGCCGAAGACCAGATAGGTCGCCAGCGCCAGCGCAGGCCCCAACACCACCAGCGCCAGCGTTGCTGCCGTCTGGATGCGCCGTTGCTTGCGCAGCCAGTTGATGCGCTGCACTGTCAGGTTGCGTGCCGCCCGCTGCACCCGAATCCTCGTCCTGTCGGGGCCCTTCCCCCCGCCGCCTGTGTCCGGGTCACGCTTGTCCGCGTGGCACCAACATGCCACGCATCTGTTGCGCTTTTACATCAACTTTCGACGACGAGTCACGCGAATATCCAGATCGGTGATCTTCTTGCGCAAGGTATTGCGGTTGATCCCCAGAAGATCGGCACATTTTGCCTGATTTCCCGCGGTGGCATCCAGCGCAATCTCGATCAGCGGCATCTCCACCTCGCGCAGGATGCGCTGATAGACGCCCGGCGGGGGCAGCGCGCCGCCGTGCAGGTCGAAGTAGCGCTTGAGATGGCGCGCGACCGAGGTCGACAGCTTTTCGCCCTCGCCGCCGCCCTTCAGCGGCTCCATCGCGGGCTGGCTGCCCAGAACCGCCTCAACCTCGGCGCGGGTGATCTCTTCCTCGGACGAGGTGACGACCAGCCGCCGCACGGTGTTTTCCAACTGCCGCACGTTGCCCGGCCAGCTGTAGGCGCGCACCAATCCCAGCGCCTCGGGCGAAAAGCGCCGGCGGGTGCCCACTTCGCGGTCGCCGCGGGCCAGGAAATGATCGGCCAGCAGCGGAATGTCGTCCAGCCGTTCGCGCAGCGCGGGCACCGCGATGCTGACCCCGCCCAGCCGGTAGAACAGGTCCCGCCGGAACCGCCCCGCGTCGATCCGGGCGGACAGATCGGCCTGGCTGGTCGCCATCACCCGTGGCGCGTGATCGCCCAGCGCATCCAGCATCCGCACCACGCGCGCCTGCTGTTCGTCATCATAGTCCGAGACCTCGTCGAACACGACAGAGCCGCCCCGCGCCCGCGCAAGGATCGCGGCCGGGCCATCGGCCGCCGCCAGGTCGGCGCCCGACACGACCACGAAGGGTTGGCTGCGGCGGTCCGAAAAATCGTGGATCGCCCGCGCGATCAGCGATTTTCCGGTGCCGGATTCGCCGGTGACCAGCACGGGCAGGTCGGTGTTCATCACCCGCGCCACCAGCCGGTAGAGCGCCTGCATCTGCGCCGTGCGCCCCACCAGCGGCAGATCCTCACCCTCGGTGCGCGGCTCGGGCTTGCGGGGGGCCACGCGGCGCTTGGCTTCCAGCGCGCGCGCCGCCCGCTTCATCAGATCGGGCAGATCAAAGGGCTTGGGCAGATAGTCATAGGCCTCGGCCTCGGCCGCCTGGATCGCCGTCATGATCGTGTTCTGGGCGGAAATCACGATCACGGGCAGGCCGGGCCTTTCGCGAGAAATGCGCGGCAGCGCCTCGAGCCCGTTGCCGTCGGGCATGATCACGTCCGAGATGACCAGATCGCCCTTCCCCTCTTCCACCCAGCGCATCAGCGTCATCAGCGACGAGGTCGCGTGTACCTTGCAGCCCGCCCGCGTGAGCGCCTGCGTCAGGACCGTGCGGATCGTCCGGTCGTCATCCGCCACCAGAACCGTGCCGTCCATCACTCTGTCTCCATACTCTTGGGAACGACCGGCAGCGACACGCGGAACACGGTGCGACCGGGGACTGAATCGACGGCGATCCAGCCGTCGTGATCGGTGATGATCTTCGACACCAGCGCCAGGCCCAGCCCGGTGCCGTTCTCGCGCCCCGATACGAAGGGCTCGAAGATCTCCGAGGCGATTTCGGGCGGCAGGCCGGGGCCATCGTCGACCACCTCGATCTGCAACGGCACGGCATTGCGCTGGCCGTCCTTGCGCCGAAGCCGCAGCGACTGGTCGTAGAAGGTGTGCAGCCTTATGGTGCCGCCCTTCGGCCCGGCCGCCTCGGCCGCGTTCTTCAAAAGGTTCAGGAAGACCTGCAGAAGCTGGTCGCCATCCGCCCAGGCGGGCGGCAGCGAGGGGTCGTAATCTTCGACGATCTGCATCCGGGCGGCAAAGCCCACCAGCGCCGACTTGCGCGCACGGTCCAGCACATCGTGGATGTTCACCGCGTGGCGTTCGGGCGGGCGCAGGTTGCCGAACTGTTCGACCTGCTCCAGAAGCTTCACGATCCGCCGCGTTTCCTCGACGATCAGGTCGGTCAACTCGCGGTCCTCGGCCGTCAGCCCCATCGAGAGAAGCTGCGCGGCGCCCGAAATCCCGGCCAGCGGGTTCTTGATTTCATGCGCCAGCATCTCGGCCATGCCGATGGCGGATTTGGCGGCGGATTTCACCGTCTTCGACTGGCCCAGCCGGTCGGCGATGTCGCGCGGCGAAATCAGCAGCAGCAGCGCCTCGGGCCGGTCCGAGATGGGCGCGATCTGCACGGTGCATTGCCCGGGCGGGCGCTCGCCCGTGCCGACCTCGACATCGTTCAGGAAGACCGCCGACTGGTTTTCGCGCACGCGGGCGAAGGCTTCCTCAAGCGGGGCGTCGATCGCCAGCCGGTCCAGCGCCGGGGTGCCGCGCAACTGGCGGGCCGAGGCGTTCAGGAAATTCTCGGCCGCGGGGTTGGTATGGGTGATCCGGTTTCCGGCATCAAGGATCAGCGCGGGGATCGGCAACGAGGTCCAGACGATGCCGGGCTCGGGAATGGGGGTCATGCCGCCACCTGCGCGCAGTCCGCGAACGCGCGCCGGATCAGGCCCTTCACCGCCTCGGGGCCGTCGGCGGTCAAAAGGGCCTGCCGGTCATGCGGACCCACCCCCGCGGTTTCGCAATACCAGCCCAGATGCTTGCGCGCGACGCGCATCCCCAGCGTCGTGCCGTAGAACGACAGCACCATGGCGTGATGTTCCTCCACCAGGTCGGCCAGCGCCGCGCCCTGCGGCACCACCGGCGCCGCACCGAAGCCAAGCCCCGCGGCAATCGCCGCCAGCGCCCAGGGGCGGCCCTGCGCGCCCCGCCCCACCATCACCCCGTCAGCGCCCGACAGCCGCAGCGCCGTGGCGGCATCGGCGGCGGTCACGATGTCGCCATTGGCGATGACCGGGATCGACACCGCCTCTTTCACCGCGCGGATCGCGGCCCAGTCGGCCTGGCCCGAGTAGAACTGGCAGCGCGTGCGGCCGTGGATGGTAATCATCTGCACCCCCGCCCCCTCGGCGCGGCGTGCAAGATCGGCGGCGTTCAGCGCGCCGTGATCCCAGCCCAGCCGGGTCTTGAGCGTCACCGGCACCTTCACCGCGCCCACCACCGCCTCGATCAGCCGCTGCGCATGATCCAGATCGCGCATCAGCGCCGATCCCGCATAGCCGGTGGTCACCCGCCGCGCGGGGCAGCCCATGTTGATGTCGATGATGCGCGCGCCCTGCGCCTCGACCAGACGGGCGGCCTCGGCCATCCAGTATTCCTCGCGCCCGGCAAGCTGCACGGCGGTTGCGGCCTCGCCCAGGCCCAGTTCGGCCCGCCCGCGCGCCTCGGGTTGGGCGCAGACAACCTCGCGGCTGGCCACCATCTCGCTGACCACCAGACCCGCGCCGAACCGCGAGACCAGCCGCCGGTACGGCAGATCCGTGATCCCGGCCATCGGCGCCAGCAGCACCGGCGGGGTCAGAGGCGTCTGTGCCAGTCTAATCGTCACATGCTCAATCCTTGCGCGTATCCCGTCAGCTAGGCCCTTGCCCCCGGCAACGCAACGCCGACGCGTGCCAAGCGGATCGTAAAGCGTGCATTGCACAAAAAATAGGCGCTTATGCCCGATCCCCCCGCAGCGTTGTCACGCCCCCCGGCATCGCCTAAACAGGTTGCGGTGTTGGAAAGGGGTGCCATGCGGAGCGTTGCGATCCTTGTTGCGGCCGGGCGCGGAACGCGCGCGGGCGAAGGCCAGCCAAAGCAATGGCGCCCGCTTCTGGGTCGTCCCGTGCTGGCCCATACGCTCGATGCCTTCGCGGCCCTGCCCGAGGTGGATCATATCCTGCTGGTGCTGCATCCCGATGACATGGATCTGGCCGCCCCGCTCGTGGGGCCGCGTGTCTCTGTCGTGGCGGGGGGGGCCACCCGCGACGCCTCGGTGCGCGCGGCGCTGGAATCGCTTGCGGGCAGCGACACCGCCCGCGTGCTGATCCACGATGGCGCCCGCCCGCTGGTGGGGGCGGCGCTGATCCGCCGCCTGCTGGCCGCGCTGGATCATGGCCCGGCTGCGGCGCCGGCGCTGGCGGTGACAGACGCGCTTTGGCGCGGTGCGGGGCGGATGGTTGCGGGCACGGTCGACCGGGCGGGGCTTTACCGCGCGCAGACCCCGCAGGCGTTCCATTTCCCCGCGATCCTTGCCGCCCACCGCGCCCATCCGGGCGGCGCGCTGGATGACGTGCAGGTGGCCCGTGCCGCCGGGCTTGACGTGCAGATCGTCGAGGGCGAAGAGGACAATCTGAAACTGACCTTTCCCGGCGACTTCGCGCGCGCCGAGATGCTGCTGAAGGGGCGCCGCATGGATATCCGAACGGGCAACGGCTTTGATGTGCACGCCTTCGGCCCGGGCGACCATGTCTGGCTGTGCGGCGTGAAAATTCCGCATGGGCAAGGGCTTGTGGGCCATTCCGATGCCGATGTGGGGATGCATGCGCTGACCGATGCGATCTATGGCGCGCTGGCCGCGGGCGACATCGGCCGCCATTTCCCGCCCTCGGACATGCAGTGGAAGGGCGCGGCCTCGCACATCTTTCTTGCCCATGCGGGCGGGCTGGCGCGCGCGCGGGGCTACCGGCTGACCAACTGCGACGTGACGCTGCTGTGCGAGCGGCCCAAGATCGCCCCCCATGCCGAGGCGATGCGCGCGGCGCTGGCGGCGATCCTCGGGATCGAGGTGGACCGGGTCAGCGTAAAGGCCACCACGACCGAGCGGCTGGGCTTCACCGGCCGCGAGGAAGGCATCGCCGCCATCGCCACCGCAACGCTGGTGCAGTCATGATCCGCGCCATCGTCACCCTTTTCGGCGTGGGCTATGTCCGGCCCGCCAGCGGCACCTGGGCCTCGGCGCTGGCCGTGGTCTTTGCGATCTTCCTGCACGGGGTGGGCGGCTTTCCCCTGCTGCTGGCCGCAACGCTGGTAGTGACCGGGCTGGCCTATCTCACCATTCGCCGCGACATGGCAGACCGGCCCCCGGGCAGCGACAGCGACCCCTCGGAAATCGTGATCGACGAGGTCGCGGGCCAGTGGATCGCGATGTGCGCGCCCTCGGCCGGGTTCTGGTTTGCCGGGCTCGACACCTGGACCTTTCCCTGGCCCGGCTATGTGACCGCCTTCCTGGCCTTCCGCCTTTTCGACATCTGGAAACCCTGGATCGTCGGGCGGGCCGACCGGCGCGGGGATGCCACCGGCATCCTGCTGGATGACATCTATGCCGGGCTGATGGCCGCCGTCGTCGTGGTTGCGGGCGCCGGGCTCTACCACGGGGTGCTGGCACGATGACCGACCGGGCCGAGGCTTTGCTGGCCGCCGCCCGCGCCGCCCGCGCCCGCATCGCCACGGCCGAAAGCTGCACCGGCGGCATGGTCGCGGCCGCCATCACCGATGTGCCTGGCTCTTCCGACATCTTCGATCGCGGCTTCGTCACCTATTCCAATGCAGCCAAGCGCGCGATGCTGGGGGTGCGGGCCGAAACCCTGCTGGCGCATGGCGCGGTGTCCGAACAGGTCGCGCGCGAGATGGCCGAAGGGGCGCTGGCGCGGTCGGACGCCACGCTGGCGGTGGCCATCACCGGCATCGCGGGCCCCGGCGGGTCGGAATTCAAGCCCGAGGGCCGCGTCTGCTTCGGGCTGGCCCGGCGCGGTGCGCCGGTGCGGGTGGAAACGGTGGACTTCGGCGCGCGCGGGCGGGCCAATGTCCGCGCGGCGGCGCGCGATCACGCGCTTGACCTGCTGATCGGGGCGCTGGCCTGAGCGGCCTCAGGCGCCGCGCGGCCCGTAAAGGTCCGCCGCGCGCTTCTCGAACGCCTTCACCATCCGCTGCACCGCCTCGTTGAAGACGATTCCGATGATTCCCTGAAGGATCGCATTGCGGAACTCGAAATCCACGAAGAACTCCACCTCGCAGCTTTCGGGGCCGGTCGGGCGGAAGGACCAGTAGGATTTCATGTAGCGGAAGGGGCCGTCCAGATATTCGGTGTCGATCTTCATCTCGGCCGGGCGCAGCCGGACACGGCTGCCGAAGCGTTCGCGGAACACCTTGAAGGAAATCACCAAGTCTGCCTCCATCACCTCGGTCCCGTCGGGCTGGGGCGTGCGCGCGCGGATGCGGGCCGCTGCCGTCCAGGGCAGGAACTTGGGGTAGGACGCGACATCCGCCACAAGGTCATACATGGCTTGCGCCGAATAGGGCAGCGGGCGGGTTTCGTGATAGGTCGGCATCGGTGCATCTGCTGTGGTGACTTGGCGGGCGAACTTCGGTAGTTCTGCGGGCGAAATCAAGGGGCGGACATGGCACAGAGACCTTATGTCATAGACCAGATGATCTCGGCCAAGGCGATCGCCGCCCGGGTCGAGGCCCTGGCAGGCGAGATCAGCCGCAGTTTCGCGGGCACCGACAAGCTGGTCGTCGTGGGGCTCTTGCGCGGGTCGTTCATCTTCATCGCCGATCTGGTGCGCGAGATCGACCTGCCGATCGAGGTCGATTTCCTCGAGGTCTCGTCCTATGGCAACGCGATGGAAAGCTCGCGCGAGGTGCGGGTGCTGAAGGACCTGCGCGGCGAGATCGCGGGCCGCGACGTGCTGGTGGTGGAAGACATCGTCGATACCGGCTTCACGCTGACCCATGTGCTGAAGCTTCTGCAGACCAAGGGCCCGGCGCGCGTCGACTCCTGCGTGCTGCTCGACAAGCCCTCGCGCCGCGAGGTGCCGATCCGCGCGACCTGGACGGGGTTCGAGATCCCCGACGAATTCGTGGTGGGCTACGGCATCGACTATGCCCAACGCAACCGCAACCTGCCCTACATCGGCAAGGTCCGGTTCACCTGATGGACCCGCTGCGCTGGCTTCTGCGGATGGCGCGCTGGGTGCGCCACCCGCCCTCGGCCCGGCAGGCCGCGATCATGCTGGGCGCGCTGGCGGCGGCGCTGGCGCTGGCCGGGCTTCAGCAGGCCGGGCTTTGGCCCGAGGGCTGGCGCGTGAACCCGATGCACCTGCCCCGGCATTTCTGAGCCCCCGGCCGGGACCTGCGCCCGGATCTGCGCTTTGGCGCAGGGGTCCTGCGCATCCGCGAACAGTCCCCTCGCGCCGAAATGATCCCACCTACAGCGCCCGACACGACATAGTGGTCGGGTTGTCTGTAACTGGGAGACTGACGTATGAGGATTGTTCGTTCACTGGTGATTGCGGCCACCCTGACGTCGCTGGCGGGTGCCGTGTTTGCGCAGGATGCCGGCAAGGCCGAGATCGGCGCCCGTCAGGCGCTGATGAAGATGCAGGCCTTCTATCTGGGCCAACTGGGGATGATGGCCCAGGGCAAGGTTCCCTACGACGCCAAGGCCGCGGCAAGCGCCGCCAACGGGCTCGAGGCGATCTCCTCGATCGACTTCGGGGCGCTTTTCCCGAAAGGCACCGACAACGGTGCTGACCCCAAGAGCAAGGCGCTGCCCGCGATCTGGACCAGCATGGATGATTTCGTGGCCAAATACGCCGACCTGCACAAGGCGTCGCTGACGCTGCAGGCGCAGGCGGGCAACGGGCTTGACGCGCTCAAGGCGAACTTCGGGCCGGTGGCGGGCACCTGCGGCGCCTGCCACAAGGAATACCGCGCAGCGAACTGATCCCGTGCGTCCGCTCCGTCTGTTGATCCTGCTCGCGCTGCTGGGCGCGGGCGCCTTCTGGTGGATCACCCGCCCGAACCCCCTGCCCGCCGATGCGGTCGCAGGGCTGACAGGGGATGCCCGCAAGGGCGAGGCGCTGTTCTGGGCAGGCGGCTGCGCCTCGTGCCACGCGGCAAAGGGGGCCACCGCGGCCGAACAGTTGAAACTTGGCGGCGGACAGGAGCTTGCAACGCAGTTCGGCACCTTCGTGGTGCCGAACATCTCGCCCGACAAGGCCACCGGCATCGGCGGCTGGACCCTGGCGGAATTTGCCAATGCCCTGACCCGCGGCCTGAACCCCGCGGGTCAGCACCTCTACCCGGCCTTCCCCTATGCCTCCTACAGCCACATGACGCTGCAGGACGTGGCCGATCTGAAGGCCTATCTCGACACCCTGCCCCCGGTCGTGCAGGCCAACGCCCCGCACCGGCTGACGTTCCCCTTCGGCTGGCGTCGGCTCGTCGGCGGCTGGAAATGGCTCTACCTGCGCCCCGGATGGGTCGTGCCCGATCCGCTCACGCACGCCGAGCAGCGCGGCCGCTACCTGGCCGAGGCCCTGGTGCATTGCGGCGAGTGCCATACGCCGCGCAACCTTTTCGGCGCGATGGACAGCGGACGCTGGCTGGCGGGGGCGCCCAACCCCTCCGGGCCGGGCCATATCCCGAACATCACGCCCGCAAAGCTCGACTGGTCGGCCGACGACATCGCGACCTACCTCACCTCGGGTCTGACCCCCAGCTTCGACAGCGCGGGCGGCGACATGTCGCATGTGATCGAGAACCTGGGCCACCTGACCGATGCCGACCGCGCCGCGATCGCCGCCTATGTCAAGAAGGTGCCGCCCGCGAACTGACGGGGCGCAGGCGCATGGGCGGGCGTCTCAGCCCCGGCCGAGCCTTGCCAGCCGCGCGTCGCGCAACCGGGCGAAATCGTCGCCCGCGTGATAGGACGACCGCGTGAGCGGCGTTGCCGACACCATCAGGAAGCCCTTGCCATAGGCGGCCTTCTCATAGCTCGCGAATTCCTCGGGCGTCACGAACCGGTCCACCGCATGGTGTTTCGGCGTGGGTTGCAGGTACTGGCCGATGGTCAGGAAATCCACATCCGCGGCGCGCATGTCGTCCATCACCTGCAGCACCGCCTGCCGGTCCTCGCCCAGCCCCACCATGATCCCCGATTTGGTGAACATCGCGGGGTCCAGGTCCTTCACCTTCTGCAAAAGCCGCAGCGAATGGAAATACCGCGCCCCGGGCCGCACCTCGGGGTAAAGCCCCGGCACGGTTTCCAGGTTGTGGTTGAACACGTCGGGGCGCGCCTCCACCACCTTTTCCAGCGCGGCGGGCGGGCATTTCAGGAAGTCGGGCGTCAGGATCTCGATCGTCGTGCCCGGCGCGCGGTGGCGGATGGCGCGGATCGTCATCGCGAAATGCTCGGCCCCGCCATCGTCCAGATCGTCGCGGTCCACGCTGGTGATCACCACATGCTTCAGCCCCAGTTCGGCCACCGCATGCGCCACCCGGCCCGGCTCGAATGCGTCAAGCGCCTGCGGCCGGCCGGTGGCCACGTTGCAGAAGGTGCAGCCGCGGGTGCAGATCTCGCCCATGATCATCATGGTGGCGTGACCCTGGCTCCAGCATTCGCCCACGTTCGGGCAGCCCGCCTCCTCGCAGACCGTCACCAGCTTCTGGCTGCGGATGATGTCACGGGTCTGCCGGTAGCCTTCCGAGGTCGGCGCCTTCACCCGGATCCAGTCGGGCTTCTTCGCCGGGGCATTGTCCGGGCGATGGGCTTTTTCGGGGTGACGTTCGGCGGGGATCTTGAGGTCGCGCACGGTTTTTCTTCCCCTCGCGGGCTGGACGGCCCTGTCATAGGCCCTTTGGCGCAGGGGCGCAACTCTGCCGCCGCCGCGCCGCCCTGCGCCTGCCGCATGGCGGCCCTTCCGCCCGCCGCGCGCGCGGCGCATTTTCGGTCCGCAAATATCCTCGGGGGTGAACCGGCCGCAGGCCGGGAGGGGGCAGACAGCCCCCTCCCTTCGCGTTACCCGATCAGCGGCGCGGCAAGCCCGCCGGTTTCCTCGTAATGCCGCTTCAGCCGCATCAGCGCGATCCGGAGCACGATCTTGCCCGAGCGCGCCGACCAGCCCATCCGCCGCTCGGCCACCTCCAGCCCTTCCAGAAAGCAGCAGCAGCGCAGCGCCATGTCGCCCAGCCCGGGGCCCAGGTCGCGCAGCGCCGCCGCCACCCGGTCGCGCGCCGCGCGCGGCCC
>DAIEJF010000232.1 GCA_027351005.1 Paracoccaceae bacterium
GCTATGGCCTGCGCGGGTCCTATTTCGCGCTGGTGACGCTGGCCTTCGCCGAGGTGTTCCGCATCCTGGCCAATTCGATCCCCTGGCTCGGCGCGGGCGAGGGGATCATGATCAAGCTCGCCTCCGGGCCCGCCATGCTGCAATTCAAGAGCCTGGCCAACTACTACTGGCTGCTGCTGGCGATGACGCTGGCCTGCTTTCTGGCGGTCTGGTGGCTTGACCGGTCGCGGCTTGGCGCGCGGATGCTGGCGGTGCGCGACAACGAGGACGCCGCCGCCGCGATCGGGGTGGATGCCTTCGCGGTGAAGCTTCAGGCGATGGCGCTGTCGGGGCTGTTCATGGGGCTGGCCGGCGTCTTTTACGCGCAGCGTTACCTTTACCTTGATCCGGGGCTGGCCTTCGGGCCGACCGAGTCGGTCGAGGCCCTGCTGGTGGCCATCGTCGGCGGCATCGGCTCGCTCTTCGGCCCGCTGCTGGGTGCCATCGTGCTGCACGCGCTGAGCGAGGCCGCTCAGGCGGCGCTTGGCGGCCTGCCGGGGGCCAACATGGTGATCTACGGCACGGTTCTGGTGCTGATGGTGCTGTTCATGCCGCGCGGGCTTGCAAGCCTTGCTCGGTCCCGCCCCCGGCGGAAGGGAGGGCGCGATGCTTGAGCTGCGCAACCTGTCCAAGACCTTCGGGGGCCTGCGCGCGGTCGATGACGTGTCGCTGAGCCTGGCCGAGGGCAGCATCTCGGCGCTGATCGGCCCGAACGGGGCGGGCAAGACCACGCTTTTCGCCCTGATGACGGGGTTTCACCGCCCCTCGGGCGGCAGCGTGCATTTCCTGGGCCGTGACGTGACGGGCGAGAAGCCCTTCCGCATCGCGCGGGCGGGCATGGTGCGGACCTTCCAGATCGTGCAGCCCTTCGCGGGCCAGACGGTGCGCGAGAACATCGCGGTCGGCGCGCATCTGCACATCGCCGACCGCACCGCCGCGCTGGCCAAGGCCGAGGAGGTGGCGCGCAAGGTCGGGCTTGGCGATCGCCTCGACATCGATGCCGCCGATCTGACCGTGGCGGGCCGCAAGCGGCTGGAGGTCGCCCGCGCGCTGGCGACCGACCCGAAGCTTCTGTTGCTGGACGAGGTGATGGCGGGCCTCAACCCGTCGGAGATCCGCGACGTGATCCCGGTGATCCGCGCGATCCGCGACAGCGGCATCACCATCCTGCTGATCGAACATGTGATGCAGGCGGTGATGGAACTGGGCGAGCGGGCCTGGGTCTTGAACCAGGGCCACCTGATCGCGGAAGGCGCGCCGCGCGCGCTGGCGGCCGACCCGGTGGTGATCGAGGCCTATCTGGGGCAGGGCATGGCCCGGCGGCTGGCGAAGGGGCGCGGCGATGCTTGAGGTTTCCGACCTGCGCGCGGGCTATGGGCCGGTCGAGATCCTGCGCGGCGTCTCGCTTGATCTTGCGGCGGGCGAGATCGTGGCGCTGCTGGGCGCGAACGGCGCGGGCAAGACCACGTTCAACGGCGTGCTGGCCGGGCTTTTACGGGCGCGTGCGGGGGCCGTGAGCTTCGAGGGCGCGGCGCTTCCGGCGGGCGATCCGAAGGCCGCGCTGGATGCGGGGATCGTGCTGGTGCCCGAGGGGCGGCACATCTTCCCCAACCTGACGGTGCGCGAGAACCTGTGG
>DAIEJF010000258.1 GCA_027351005.1 Paracoccaceae bacterium
CTGATGCTTGGCACGTCCGCCAAAGCAGATGTTCGACACCACCTCCGGCACCTTGATCCTGCCCATTAGATGCCCGTCGGGGGCGATGCAATGCACCCCGTCACCCGCCGAGGACCAGAGATTGCCGTCGCTGTCCACCCGGATCCCGTCGGCGCAGCCCGGCACGATCTTGTGAAACACCCCGCCCCCGCCAAGCCGGCCGTCCGGCCCCACGTCGAAGACGCGGATGTGCTGGGGGTCGGCGGAATGCATCCGCCCGGTGTCGGCGACATAAAGCCTGCGCTCGTCAGGGCTGAAGGCCAGCCCGTTGGGGCAGGCAAAATCGGTCAGCACCGCCGCGATCTGCCCCGAAGGGTCCACCCGGTAGACGTTGCAGGGCAGTTCCTGTTCGGCCTTGAAGCCTTCGTAATCCGTCATGATCCCGTAATGCGGGTCGCTGAACCAGATCGCGCCATCCGCCGTCACCACCACGTCATTGGGCGAATTCAGCCGCTTGCCCTGATAGCTGTCGGCAATCACGGTGATCGTGCCGTCGTGTTCGGTGCGCGTCACCCGGCGGGTGCCGTGCTCGCAGGACACCAGCCGCCCCTGCCGGTCACGGGTATGGCCGTTGGCGTAGTTCGACGGCGCGCGGAAGGTGCTGACGCCCACCCCCGGCAGCCAGCGCAGGATGCGGTTGTTCGGAATGTCGGAAAACAGCAGGCAGCCCGCGTCGCCGAACCACACCGGCCCTTCCACCCAGTCGAATCCGGTCGCGATCTGCTTGACCGGGGCATTGCCGATCACATACGCCCCGAAGGCGGGGTCCACGACCTCGAAGAATGACATGCGCAGCACTCCCTTCCCTGTTGCGGTGCAAATTGTTAACGATAACGAAATCCGGCGTCAAACCGCCGTCAGAGGACCACGCCATGCCCGCCATCACAACCCCGGCCACCACCCCCGCCCTTGCCCTGACCGACGAGGCGATCCTTGCGATGCTTGCCGCCGCCCAGGCGCAGGCGACCGCGATGGGCCAGCCGCAATGCATCGTGATCGTCGATGCCTCGGCAGTGGAACTGGGCAGCCTGCGGATGCGCGGGGCGCGGGTACTGTCGCTGCGCTCGGCGCGGAGCAAGGCGACGACCGCGGCCTCGACCGGCCAGCGGTCGGGCGCGGTGCCCGAGGCGGTGCGCGAGACGATGGCGCTGGCAACCGGCGGCGGAATCACCGGCCTGCCCGGCGGCCTGCCGATCCGCTTCGGCGGCCAGCTTGTGGGCGGCATCGGCGTTGGCTCTGGCAGCGGCGCGCAGGACGAAGAGGTCGCGCGCGCCGCACTGGCCGCCGTGGGGGCCGATCCGGTCAACTGAAGGCGATCTGCACCTTCATCGCGCGGCTGCGGTCGCTGGCGGTGCGGAAGGCAGCCTCGGCCTCGGCCAGCGGCAGGGTCTGGGTAATGAGCGGCGCGACGTCGATCAGCCCGGCCCGCATCAGCGCGATGGCCATGCCGAATTCCTCGTGAAAGCGGAAGCTGCCGCGCAGTTCCAGCTCTTTCGAGGTGATGGCCATCATCGGCAGGGTCATGTCGCCGCCCAGGCCCAGTTGCAGGATCACGCCACGCGGACGCATGGCGGCGATCCCCGCCGCAAGCGCCGGGGCCGCGCCCGAGCATTCGTAAAGCACGTCGAAATGCCCCTTGTCGGCAGCATAGGGGGCCAGCGCATCCGGCGTTTCGGCCATGTTCAGCACCCGGTCGGCGCCGACCGCCGTGGCCATGCCCAGCGTGAAGGCCGACAGGTCGGTTGCGACGATCTCTGCCGCGCCCGCCCGTCGCGCGGCCAGGATGGCAAGGCAGCCGATCGGGCCGCAGCCGGTCACCAGCACCCGCTTGCCCAGCATCATCCCCGCCCGGCGCGTGGCATGCAGCGTGACCGCCAGCGGCTCGGCCATGGCCGCGGCACCGGGGTTCAACCCCTCGGCATCCACGCATTGGCCGGCGTCGGCCACCAGCACTTCGCGGAAGGCGCCTTGGATATGCGGGAAGGGCATGGCCGAGCCGTAGAAGCGCATGTTCAGGCACTGGTTCGGCAAGCCGTCCAGACAGTAGCGGCAGGCCCCGCAGGGGCGCGAGGGCGACACCGCCACCAATTGCCCGGGGCGGAAGCCGGTGACGCCCGCGCCCAGCGCCTCGACCCGGGCCGAGACCTCGTGGCCAAGGATCATCGGCTCCTTCAGCCGCACCGCGCCAAAGCCGCCGTGGTTGTAGTAGTGCAGGTCTGACCCGCAGACCCCGCCGGTCGCCAGCCGCAGCCGGATCTGGCCGGGGCCGGGGGTTTCTTCGGGCCGGTCCTCGACACGCAGGTCGCGGGCGGCATGGATCACGATCGCCTTCATCACAGCACCGGGGTCGGCAGGGGACGGCCCGCGAAATGCGCCGTCAGGTTGTCGCGCATCAACTGGCCCATGGCCTTGCGCGTCTCCACCGTGCCAGAGGCATGGTGCGGTTGCAGCATCACGTTCGGCAGCGCCAGAAAACGCGGGTTCAGCGCGGGCTCGCCCTCGAACACGTCCAGCGCGGCAGAGCCCAGACGCCCGGTTTCCAGCGCCTCCAGCAGCGCAGCCTCGTCGATGTTCGAGGCGCGCGAGATGTTGATCAGCATCCCTTCGGGGCCCAGCGCCTCGATCACTTGCCGACCCACGATGTGCCGGGTGGCCGCCGAGGCCGCCAGCGTGACAAAGTAGAAATCCGCCCAGTCCGCCAGCGCCACCGGGTCGGCGATGAACTGCCAGCCGGTCGCGTAATCCTTCGGCCCGGTGTCGCTGTAGGCGATCTCCATCTCGAAGCCCGCCAGCCGCCGCGCGACCTCGTAGCCGATCCGGCCAAGGCCCAGCACGGCCGCGCGTCGCCCCCAGACCCGCCGTTTCAGCGGGTACAGCCCCTTGGCCGCCCAGTCGCCGCTGCGCACCCAGGCCTCGGCGCCGATCATCCCGCGCGATTGTGCCAGCATCATCGCCACGCCCAGATCGGCCACGTCCTTGGTCAGCACGTCGGGCGTGTTGGTCACCCGGATGCCGCGCGCCCGGCAGGCCTCAAGGTTCACCGCGTCGAAGCCCACGCCATAGACGCTGATGACCTCGAGCTTCGGACAGGCGGCGATGATCTCGGCGCTGGCGCCAAGTTCGCCCCGCGTCGCGATCCCGCGCACCCGCGGGCCCACCTCGGCCAGAAAGGCCCCCTTGTCGGCGGCGGTGAAATAGCGATGCATCACGAAGGCCGCATCCAGCGGCTCTTGGTCCCAGTCGGGGTAAGGCCCCATCTGCAGGATTTCGGGTCTTGTCATGTCGGCTCCGCTGCGTTTCACGCTTGACAGGAATTGTTATCGTTAACATAAGCGACCAAGGATAGGTTTGTCGAGAGCCGATTTGCTCGCCAAGGAGGACAAGGATGCCGCAATCGCTGTTTGACCTGACCGGACGGCGCGCCCTGGTCACGGGTTCGTCGCAGGGCATCGGCCTGGCGCTGGCCCGCGGGCTGGCCGCCGCGGGGGCCGAGGTGGTGCTGAACGGGCGCGACACGGCCAAGCTTGACGCCGCCGCCGCCACGCTGGGGGCCCGGACGCTGGCCTTCGACGTGACCGACCACGCCGCCGCCCGCGCCGCGGTGGACGCCTTCGAGGCCGAGGTGGGCCCGATCGACATCCTGGTGAACAACGCAGGCATGCAGTTCCGCACCCCGCTGGAGGAGTTCCCCGCCGACGCATTCGAGCGGCTCTTGCGCACCAACGTCTCCAGTGTGTTCAACGTGGGCCAGGCCTGCGCGCGCCACATGATCGCGCGCGGGCGCGGCCACATCATCAACATTGCCAGCGTACAGACCGCGCTGGCGCGGCCCGGCATCGCCCCCTACACCGCCACCAAGGGCGCGGTGGGCAACCTGACCAAGGGCATGGCGACCGACTGGGCGAAATACGGGCTGAACTGCAACGCCATCGCGCCGGGCTATTTCGACACGCCTCTGAACGCGGCGCTGGTGGCCGACCCGGCCTTTTCCGCCTGGCTGGAAAAGCGCACCCCTGCCGGGCGCTGGGGCAAGGTGGAAGAACTGGTGGGCGCCTGCGTGTTCCTGGCCTCCGATGCGGCAAGCTTCGTCAACGGCCACGTCCTTTATGTGGACGGCGGCATCACGGCCTCGCTGTGATGCTGCGGGTGGTTCTGATGGGGGTGTCGGGCTGCGGCAAATCCTCGGTGGGGGCGGCGCTGTCGGCGCGGCTCTCGGTGCCCTATGTCGATGGCGACGACCTGCATCCGGCGGAAAACGTGGCCAAGATGGCGCGGGGCGAACCGCTGACCGATGCCGACCGCTGGCCCTGGCTGGACCGGGTGGCGGGCGTGCTGGCAGACCGGGCGCCGGTGATCGTGGGCTGTTCCGCCCTGAAACGCGGCTACCGCGACCGCATCCGCGCGGGGGCGGGCGGGCCGGTGCGTTTCGTGCATCTGGCGGGCAGCCGCGACCTGATCGCAGGGCGCATGGCGCAGCGGACGGGGCATTACATGCCGCTGTCGCTGCTTGACAGCCAGTTCGCCGCGCTGGAGGCGCCGGGCGCGGATGAAGCCGCGGTGACGGTCGACATCGCGGCCCCCCTGCCCGCGCTGGTCGGCGCCATCGCTGCGGGCCTTGCGGAGGATGCGCGATGACCGCCCCCGTCGCCCTGATCGGGGCAGGCGCCATGGGCGGCGCCATCGGTGCCCGGCTCTGCCGCATGGGCACGCCCCTGACGGTCTTCGACCTCGATCCCGCCAAGGTCGCCGCGCTCACCGCGCTTGGCGCCCGCGCAGCCCCCAGCGCCGCCGCGGCGGCCGAGGGGGCGCGCGCCGTGATTCTCAGCCTGAACGCCCCG
>DAIEJF010000030.1 GCA_027351005.1 Paracoccaceae bacterium
GGAAGGCGAGGCGCGTCCGCCCCGCAGCGACCGCCGCCCCGACCGGCAGGACCGTGGCGACCGCCCGGATCGCAACCGGCCCAAGGGTGGCAAGCCTCAGGGTGATCGCGAGGGGCGCGGCGACCGGCCCCAACATGGCAAGCCGCATGACAAGGGCCCTCGCCGCGAGGAGCGCGCCAAGAGCTTCGAGGCCCGCCCGCCGCGCAAGGAAACGCCGATCGACCCCGACAACCCCTTCGCCGTGCTCGCGGCGTTGCGCGACCGCAGCTGATGGCAGGCGCGCCTGCCTTGCCCCCGCGTCCGACCATGCGTCTGGACAAGTGGCTTTGGCAGGCGCGGTTCTTCAAGACCCGGACGCTGGCCGCCCGCGCGGTCGAGGCGGGCGAGGTCCGGCTGAATGCGGTGCGGGTCGTGAAGCCCGCACATGCGCTTGGGCCCGGCGACACGCTGACCTTCATCCAGGGCGGCCGGGTGCGGGTGATCCGCTGCACCGCGTTGGCCGTCCGCCGCGGCCCCGCGACCGAGGCGCAGGGGCTTTTCGACGACCTTGCCCCCGACGAGGGTGGGAAAGATCGCCGCAACGCCGCGGAAATGCCGCCGCATCCGCTTGAATGATCCGGTCTGCTGGTCTAGCTACACGGCGTCCAGCGTTCGAAGGGGTTACGGCATGACCTATGTCGTCATCGACAACTGCATCGCCTGCAAATACACCGACTGCGTCGAAGTCTGTCCGGTGGACTGCTTCTACGAGGGGGAGAACATGCTGGTGATCCACCCCGACGAGTGCATCGACTGCGGGGTCTGCGAACCCGAGTGCCCCGCCGACGCGATCCGCCCGGATACAGAGCCCGACATGGAAAAGTGGGTGGAGTTCAACCGCAAGTATTCCGAACTCTGGCCCGTGATCACCGTCAAGAAAGACCCGCTTCCCGAAGCCTCGGAACGCGATGGCGAACTCGACAAGTTGTCCAAGTATTTCTCTGAGGCAGCAGGGCCGGGCAACTGAGGCGAATCGCCCGGGTCCGGCGGAAGCTCGCCGATCGCAAGTACATTATTTCGAATCAAGGGGCGGCCTTGCGCATTATGCAGGGCGCCCGCTCTTTGATTCGTGGCAGCGACATGATATATACATGTCACAAATAACCGTGGAAGCCTGCCCAGCCACACGCAGCGCCATGCGCCTGCGATGCGGTTTCATCAGCGCCAAGATGATCCATTCGCCGGGGATTCGCTATCCCGGGTGGTATTCTTGTCACTGATGTCGGTTTCCTTGCGAGGAAGCGACTGGATGACCAAGACCAAGAAATCAGATTTCCGTCCGAACGACTTCGTGGTTTACCCCGCGCATGGTGTCGGGCGGATCGTCTCGATCGAAGAGCAGGAGATTGCGGGCCTGCGGCTTGAACTGTTTGTCATCTCCTTCGAGAAGGACAAGATGACCCTGCGGGTGCCGACCCACAAGGCGACCGAAATCGGGATGCGCTCGCTGTCGTCGCCGGACGTGGTGACAAAGGCGCTGGACACCTTGCGCGGCAAGGCGCGGGTCAAGCGGGCCATGTGGTCGCGCCGCGCGCAGGAATACGAGCAGAAGATCAACTCGGGCGACCTGCTGTCGATCGCCGAGGTGGTGCGCGACCTGCACCGCTCGGATGACCAGCGCGAGCAAAGCTATTCCGAGCGTCAGCTTTACGAAGCCGCGCTGGAACGGCTGACCCGCGAGGTTGCCGCGGTGTCGGGTGTGGACGAGATGAACGCCCAGAAAACGGTCGACAGCGCGCTGACTTCGCGCGCCGCCTGAGGCTGGGCGACGCCATCTGATCGGGGCCGCAGGGGAAATCCTCTGCGGCCCTTTCCATTGCGGCGGGGCTGCGTTGACACGCTCCTTGTGCCGTGCCAGACCCCGCCACCGGACAGCCACGGGGGACATCATGGACAATCTGCGGGGCAGCCTGTTCATGACGGTCTCGATGCTGCTGTTCGCGGTCGAGGACATGCTGGTGAAGCTGGCCGCCGCTGCCGTGCCGCTGGGCGAGGTGATGCTGGCCGAAGGGCTGGTGGGGGCGTTGGCCTTTGCCGCGCTTGCGGCGGCGAAGGGGCAGGCCCCGCTGCCGCGTGCGCTCTTTACCCGTGGCATCGCCATCCGGTCGGGCTTCGAGGTGACGGGGCGGCTCTTCTATGCCTTCGCAATCGCCCTCACCCCGCTGTCGGCCGCCTCGGCGATCCTGCAGGCGACGCCGCTTGTCGTGGTCGCGGGCGCCGCGGCCGTGCTGGGCGAGACGGTCGGCGCCCGTCGGTGGGCTGCGGTCTTTGCGGGCTTTGCCGGGGTGATGGTGGTGCTGCGCCCCGGTCTGTCGGGTTTCGATGCGCTGTCGTTGATGGCGGTGGTGGGGATGGCAGGCTTTGCCGGGCGCGATCTGGCCACCCGGGCCGCCCCGCCGCACCTTTCCAGCGCGCAACTGGGCGTGGCGGGGTTTGTGATGCTGGCACTGGCCGGGGCGCTCGCGCTTGCGACCCAGACCCCGGCGCTGCCGCCCGCAGGTCTCTGGCCGGTGCTGGTGGCGCTGCCCATCTTTGGCACGGCCGGCTATCAGGCCCTGACGCTGGCCATGCGGACGGGCGAGGTGGCCGCTGTCACCCCCTTCCGCTATACCCGGCTGATCTTCGGCACGGCGCTGGGGGTGGTGGTTTTCCACGAACGGCCCGATGCCTTCACCCTGCTTGGAGGTGCGCTGATCGTTGCATCGGGCCTCTACGCGCTGCACGCGGCGCGCCGCTGATCCGTGCCGCGCGCGTGCCTTGGCAGCGTCGGCCATCCGCGCTATCAGGCGGCGAGCAGATGAGGAACGCCAGATGTCCGGCCACGATACCCCGATCCCGATGACCGCTTCGCAATCCGGCCCCCTGTCCGGCGTGGCCGAGATTCCGGGCGACAAGTCGATCAGCCACCGCTCGCTGATCCTGGGCGCGCTGTCGGTCGGCGAGACGAAGATCACCGGGTTGCTGGAGGGCGAGGACGTGCTGGACACCGCCCGCGCCATGCGGGCCTTCGGGGCCGAGGTGACGCAGCACGGGGCGGGGCGCTGGTCGGTGCATGGCGTGGGGGTGGGCGGGTTTTCCGAACCGGCCGACCTGATCGATTGCGGCAACTCGGGCACCGGGGTGCGGCTGATCATGGGGGCGATGGCCACCACCGCGATGACCGCCACCTTCACGGGCGATGCCAGCCTGCGCAAGCGGCCGATGGGGCGGGTGACCGACCCGTTGGCGCTGTTCGGGG
The DNA here is from genome assembly GCA_027351005.1 of Paracoccaceae bacterium. Classification (GTDB taxonomy): domain Bacteria; phylum Pseudomonadota; class Alphaproteobacteria; order Rhodobacterales; family Rhodobacteraceae; genus Solirhodobacter. The sequence goes on from DAIEJF010000030.1 coordinate 3,278, forward strand.
CGCAGGCCTACGGGCGCAAGGGGGGGCGGCTGCCGATGACGGTGGTGGGCGCGGCCGATCCCCGCCCGGTGCGCTACACCACGCCGGTGCCCTCGGCGCAGGTGAAGTCGGCGATCCTGCTGGCCGCGCTGAACGCCCCGGGCGAGACCGTGGTGATCGAACGCGAGCCCACGCGCGACCATTCCGAACGGATGCTGCGCGGCTTTGGCGCGCGGCTTTCGGTCGAGCGGACGGCCGAAGGCAACCAGATCACCCTGCTGGGGCGGCCGGAGCTGGTCGCGCAGACGGTGGCGGTGCCGCGCGATCCCTCCTCGGCGGCCTTCCCGGTCTGTGCCGCGCTGATCGTGCCGGGGTCCGACATCACCGTCCCCGGCGTCAGCCAGAACCCGACCCGCAACGGGCTTTACACCACGCTGGTCGAGATGGGCGCCGACATCGCCTTTGAAAACCCGCGTGAGGAAGGGGGCGAGCCGGTGGCCGATCTTCGCGTGCGCTTCACCGGCGCGCTGAAGGGCATTTCCGTGCCGCCCGAGCGCGCGGCGAGCATGATCGACGAATACCCGGTGCTGTCGGTCGTGGCGGCCTGCGCCGAGGGCACCACCGTCATGCGCGGCGTCAAGGAACTGCGGGTGAAGGAAAGCGACCGGATCGACGCGATGGCGCGCGGGCTTGAGGCCTGCGGCGTGCGGGTCGAGGAGGACGAGGATACGCTGATCGTCCACGGTCTTGGCGCGGACGGCGTGCCGGGCGGGGCGACTTGCGCGGTTCACCTCGACCACCGCATCGCGATGAGCTTCCTCGTGCTGGGGCTGGCCGCCAGAAAGCCCATCACGGTCGATGACGGCGCGCCCATCGCGACCAGTTTTCCGATCTTCGAGGGGCTGATGCAGCGCCTGGGCGCCAGCCTGCGCCGGGCCTGAGCCTACGCGCCGCCGGCGAAGGCGATCCCCTGCCGTGCAAGGCGGGTGCGCAGCGCGGGCCAGCGCCGACTCGCGCGCCCAAGGATGGCATCTTCGTGCACCGTCACGGCATAGCCACGCTGCCGGGCGGCAAGGGCGGTGCAGGCCACCGCCGTCGTGGCCTCCGCCCCGGCGATCTCCAGCGTGGCGACGCCCAGATAATCCAGCAGCATGTCCAGCGTGCCATCCGCGAACCCGTCGCGGAGAGAGGTGTCAAGGATGTGGTCGGCCGCGTCCGCAGGCGGCATCAGCGCCGTGCCCGCGGTTCCGGGCAGGCCTCGGCCGCGCAGGAACCCGTGCGCCAGCCCCCGCAGCACCGGATCGTGCCAGCCGTGCCGCAGCGCGATCACCGGCCGCCCGGCCACCTGCGCCGCATCGGTCAGCGCGTCGATCCGGGCCAGCACGGCGTCGCGTTCCTCTGGCGGATAGGGTCCGCGTTGCACACAGTCGGGCTGAAGATGCACAAGGAACAGCGCGCTGCCCCGGCGCCCGGTGGTGGGAATGGGGCGGCCCCGGCTGACCCGCCTGACGGGGCGCAGCCGAAGGGCAACCGCGCCCGCCATCAGCAGCGCCAGGAGTGTCAGCGCAAGACCCATCCGTCTGTCTCTGCCGGTTGACAACGGAACCGGAGTGGAACAAGGCCGACGCGCCGGGTCAAGAGGACAATCATGCCGTTCACAGTCGCCATCGACGGGCCTGCCGCGGCCGGCAAGGGCACCATCAGCCGCGCCATCGCGGCGCGCTTCGGCTTTGCCCATCTGGATACCGGGGCGCTTTATCGCGCCGTGGGGGTGAAGGGCGGCGACCCCGTGCTGGCCGCGCAGAGCCTGAGCGCCGCCGATCTGGCCCGGCCGGACCTGCGGACGCTGGCGGCGGGGCAGGCGGCCAGCCGCGTGGCGGCGATCCCCGAGGTGCGCGCGGCGCTTCTCGACTTTCAGCGCCGCTTCGCGCGGGCCGGGGGCGGCGCGGTGCTGGACGGGCGCGACATCGGCACCGTCATCTGCCCCGAGGCCGAGGTGAAGATCTATGTCACCGCCAGCCCCGAGGTGCGCGCCCATCGCCGCTGGCTGGAGGTGGGCGGCGATCCGGCGCAGGTGCTGGCCGAGGTGAAGGAGCGCGACGCGCGCGACATGACCCGGACCGACGCGCCGCTGAAACCCGCGCCGGATGCGGTGATCCTCGACACCTCGGCGCTGGGCATCGACGCGGCGGTCGCGCGGGCCGTGGCGCTGGTCGAAGCCCGGCGCTAGGCGCCGACGGGCCTGCCGCATCCGGTCCAGCCGCCGATGCCAGCAATTGCAGGGGGCTTTCGCTTGCCAGGGGGCGTGTTTGGCTCTATACGCCCCCCATCCCGAACCCCAGGTCCGCGGCCCGGCTTGCCGGAGGCCGCGTGTTTTGGCGGGAAACGAAAGACCGGCGGAGCCAACCGCCAGGCCCGTGAAACAGACGACAAAGGAAACTGAACCGCATGTGCGCCAAAGCTAGCATGGAAGAATTCGAGGCCCTCCTGAAGGAGAGCCTGGAGATCGACACCCCGCAAGAGGGTTCGGTCGTCAAGGGCAAGGTCATCGCCATCGAGGCGGGCCAGGCCATCATCGACGTCGGCTACAAGATGGAAGGCCGCGTCGACCTGAAGGAATTTGCCGGACCCGGCGAACAGCCGAACATCAAGGTCGGCGATGAGGTCGAGGTTTACCTGGACCGTGTCGAGAACGTCCGGGGCGAAGCCGTCATCAGCCGCGACAAGGCTCGCCGCGAGGAAGCCTGGGACCGTCTGGAAAAGGCCTACGCCAGCGAGACCCGCGTCGAAGGCGCGATCTTCGGCCGCGTCAAGGGTGGCTTCACGGTCGACCTGGGCGGCGCCGTGGCCTTCCTGCCCGGCAGCCAGGTTGACGTGCGCCCGGTGCGTGATGCCGGACCGCTGATGGGCATGAAGCAGCCCTTCCAGATCCTGAAGATGGACCGTCGCCGTGGCAACATCGTTGTCTCGCGCCGCGCAATCCTGGAAGAGTCGCGCGCCGAACAGCGTGCCGAAGTCATCGGCAGCCTGAGCGAAGGCCAGGTGGTCGACGGCGTGGTCAAGAATATCACCGAATACGGTGCCTTCGTTGACCTCGGCGGCGTTGACGGCCTGCTGCACGTTACCGACATGGCCTGGCGTCGCGTCAACCATCCGTCGGAAATCCTGTCGATCGGCGAGACCGTCAAGGTTCAGGTCATCAAGATCAACAAGGAAACCCACCGCATCAGCCTGGGCATGAAGCAGCTTCTGGCGGATCCGTGGGATGCCGTGGAACGCAACTTCCCGATCGGTTCGGTCCACAAGGGCCGCGTGACCAACATCACCGACTACGGCGCCTTCGTGGAACTGGAGCCGGGTGTGGAAGGTCTTGTCCACGTCTCGGAAATGTCCTGGACCAAGAAGAACGTCCACCCGGGCAAGATCGTCTCGACCTCGCAAGAGGTTGACGTGATGGTTCTGGAAATCGACAGCGCCAAGCGCCGCGTGTCGCTGGGCCTGAAGCAGACCATGCGCAACCCGTGGGAAGTCTTCGCCGAAACCCACCCCGTTGGCTCGGCCATCGAGGGCGAGGTGAAGAACATCACCGAATTCGGTCTGTTCGTGGGTCTCGACAACGACATCGACGGCATGGTGCACCTGTCGGACCTGAGCTGGGACCAGCGCGGGGAAGAGGCCATCCAGAACTACCGCAAGGGCGACACGGTCAAGGCCGTCGTCACCGAAGTGGACACCGACAAGGAGCGTATCTCGCTCTCGATCAAGGCGCTGGGCGACGACACCTTCACGGATGCCGTTGACGGCGTGAAGCGCGGCTCGGTCATCACCGTCACCGTGACGGCGATCGAAGACGGCGGGATCGAGGTGGAATACAACAGCGCCAAGTCGTTCATCCGCCGGTCGGACCTGTCGCGCGACCGCTCGGAACAGCGCCCCGAGCGCTTCCAGGTGGGCGACCACGTCGACGCCCGCGTGACCAACATCGACCCCAAGACCCGCCGTCTGGGCCTGTCGATCAAGGCACGCGAGATCGCGGAAGAGAAGGAAGCCGTGGAACAGTACGGCTCGTCCGACTCGGGTGCCTCGCTGGGCGACATCCTTGGCGCGGCGCTCAAGGGCGACCGCAACTGATCGAGTTCGCCTGACGAATCGGGAAACGGCCCCCTTGCGGGGCCGTTTTCTTTTGCGCCCGCCGCCCCGCGACGGACTGCCGCAGCAACCGGATTTGACGACGATCCACCGCGCACCGGCAAAAGCGCCGCCGCGGCAAGGGAAATACATCGCCTTTCCAATGGCTTTCCTGTTTGTATGCCGGAAATTTCACCCTATAGTCGGCCCATCATAAAAAGAGGGGCGGCGCCGGGCTGCCCGCAGGGGGATATTCGCATGATCCGTTCGGAACTGATCGAGAAGATCGCCGCAGAAAACCCGCACCTCTACCAGCGCGATGTCGAGAAGATCGTGAACACGATCTTCGAAGAGATCACCGAGGCCCTCGCGCGCGGTGATCGGGTGGAACTGCGCGGCTTTGGCGCCTTCTCGGTGAAGAAGCGTGACGCCCGCACCGGCCGCAACCCGCGCACCGGCGAGGCGGTCGCGGTCGACGAGAAGGCGGTGCCGTTCTTCAAGACCGGCAAGCTTCTGCGCGATCGGCTGAACGGAAAGGCGGGGTAATGCGGCTTCTGCGGCTGCTGCGATACCTGGTGATCGTCTTGCTGGCCGTGGTGCTGGTGGTGGTTGCCATGGCGAACCGCGACCCGGTCAGCTTGCACCTGCTGCCCGGCGATCTTGCGGATTACGCGGGGTTCAGCGCGACGGCCCAGATACCTCTGTTCCTCGTGATCTTCGCCGCCGCGGCGGCGGGCCTGGTGATCGGCTTTGTCTGGGAATGGCTGCGCGAGGGAAAGCATCGCAAGACCGCCAGCCGCGGTCAGCGCCAGGTGACGGCGCTGTCGCGCGAGGTGGCGCGCCTGCGTGACAAGGACGCGCGCCCGAAAGACGAGGTGCTGGCCCTGCTGGACAGCCCGCAGAAGACGCGCGCGCGCTAGGAAGGGCTGACCATGAGCGGGCAGGGCGGCGGGGCGACCCGCGTGAAGATCTGCGGCCTGCGCACCCCGCAGGATGTTGCGGTGGCCGCAGAGGCCGGGGCGGCCTACATCGGCCTGGTCTTCTTCGCCCGTTCGCCCCGGTCGGTGACGCCAGAGACGGCCCGCGCCCTGGCCTGGGCTGCGCCGCCGGGCGTGGCCAAGGTCGCGCTGGTGGTGGATGCGACCGATGCCGAGATCGACGCGATCACAGGCACCGTTCCGCTGGACATGCTGCAGCTTCACGGGGCCGAGACGCCCGAGCGGGTGGCCGCGCTGCGCGCCCGCACCGGCCTGCCGGTGATGAAGGCGCTGGGGCTGGCCACGGCCGACGACCTGCCCCGGATCGCGGATTTCGAGGCGGTGGCCGATCAGATCCTGGTCGACGCGAAGGCGCCGAAGGATGCCGTGCTGCCGGGCGGCAACGGGCTTGCCTTCGACTGGCGGCTGGTGGCGGGCCGGACGTGGCGGCGGCCCTGGATGCTGGCGGGGGGGCTGACGCCCGCCACCGTGGCCGAGGCGATCCGGCTGACCGGGGCGCGGCAGGTGGATGTGTCGTCCGGTGTCGAAAGCGCGCCGGGGGTGAAGGATGGGGAGCTGATCCGCGCCTTCGTCACCGCGGCGATGTCTGCCTGACCCGGCCCCGACTGTCGCGGTGGCGGGCCTGCGCCACACCGATCGCAATCCCGGTTTCCGGGGATGGCTGACCCCGCCGCGCGCGCATGCGCCCTTTACCGGCCCCCGTGCAGGCGCTAGGTCAGGGGAAACCCGCGGGAGACTTGTGCCATGGCCGACGACCTCTTCAACTCCTTCATGACAGGCCCCGACGAGCGTGGCCGCTTCGGCCAGTTCGGCGGCCGTTTCGTCAGCGAAACCCTGATGCCGCTGATCCTCGATCTGGAGGCGGAATACGAGAAGGCCAAGACCGACCCGACCTTCTGGGCCGAGATGGACGACCTGTGGAAGCATTACGTCGGACGCCCCAGCCCGCTTTACTTCGCGCCGCGGCTGACGGAACACCTTGGCGGGGCCAAGGTCTACATGAAGCGCGACGAACTGAACCACACCGGCGCCCACAAGATCAACAACGTGCTGGGGCAGATCCTGCTGGCGCGGCGGATGGGCAAGACGCGGATCATCGCGGAAACCGGTGCGGGGCAGCACGGGGTGGCCACCGCCACCGTCTGCGCCAAGTTCGGGCTGAAATGCGTGGTCTACATGGGCGCGCATGATGTCGAGCGTCAGGCCCCGAACGTGTTCCGGATGAAGCTGCTGGGCGCCGAGGTTCACCCGGTGACCTCGGGCCGTGGCACGCTGAAGGACGCGATGAACGACGCGCTGCGCGACTGGGTGACCAATGTGCGTGACACCTTCTACTGCATCGGCACGGTCGCGGGGCCGCATCCCTATCCGGCGATGGTGCGCGATTTCCAGTCGATCATCGGCAAGGAGGTGCGCTGGCAACTGGCCGAGCAGGAAGGCGCAGGCCGCCTGCCCGATACGGTGGTGGCCGCGATCGGCGGCGGATCAAACGCGATGGGGTTGTTCTATCCGTTCCTCGACGATTCGTCGGTGAAGATCATCGGGGTCGAGGCGGGTGGCAAGGGCGTGGACGACCGCTTCCAGCATTGCGCCAGCCTGACCGGCGGGCGGCCGGGGGTGCTGCATGGCAACAAGACTTACCTGTTGCAGGATGACGACGGGCAGATCCTGGAAGGCTTCTCGATCTCGGCCGGGCTCGATTATCCCGGCATCGGGCCGGAACATGCCTGGCTGCATGACATTGGCCGGGCAGAATATGTGGCGATCACCGATGCCGAGGCGCTTGAGGCGTTCAAGCTCTGCTGCCAGTTGGAAGGGATCATCCCGGCGCTGGAGCCCAGCCACGCGCTGGCCCATGTGATGAAGATCGCGCCGACGCTCCCCAAGGACCACATCATCGTCATGAACATGTGCGGGCGGGGCGACAAGGACATCTTCACCGTGGCGCGCCATCTTGGCGTCTCGCTTCAGGTCTGAGGGCATAAACCTGGGTTTAGGGGCACGATCCGGCGGTATAAAGCCGCCGGATGTGCCGCCGGGCCGATGGACCGGGGCCGCGAAACGGGGCGATCTGGGATCAGGGAGCCACCGAGGGCCCCGCAACAGACAGGATGGACCCATGCAACGCTTCAGCCTTCGCCACGTCCTTGCAATCACCGCAATCGGCATGATTTCGGCCGCGCCGCTTGCCCAGGCGCAGACGGCGCCCACCACCGGCACCACAACGGGCACCACGACGCCGGTGATCGTGCCGACCGTGCCCGGTACGGATAATTCCGGCAGCGGCACGACGGCCTCGACCGACGATCACGGCACGCATGACGCGAACGATGACAGCAGTTCGCATGATGCGACCGAACATGCCGGTGGCGATGACCATGGCGGCGATCACGGCGGTTCGGGCGGTGGCGACCACGGCGGTTCGGGTGGCGGCGGTCATGGCGGCTCGGGCGGCGACGACTGATATCCCGTGCCGAGGGCCGTCGTTACGGCGGCCCTCGGCACAGACTGGCTTTGACCGAAGGGGGGAGACGCAATGCGAACCGGCCTTGTGCTGATGACCCTGTGGACGCTCTGGGCCGGCGCGGCGCTGGCCGAAACCAGCGCCCTGACCCTCAGGATCGAGCGTGAACTGCGCCAGCAGGGGTTCAGCCAGTTGCGCGTGACCACCACTTGGCTGGGCCGCACGCGCATCGAGGCAACGGGCCCTTCGGCCCGGCGCGAGATTGTGCTGAACCCCAACACCGGCGAGATCCTTCGCGACTACACGACCACCCTGTCCGGCACCCCGCAGGAGGACATCCTGCAGAACGCAGACCGCAGCGGCTCGGGGGGCGGGGACAGCGGCCATGACAGCGGCGAGGGGGGCTCCGGCGGTTCGGGGTCAAGCGGTTCCGGATCAGGCGGTTCCGGATCAGGCGGTTCGGACTCGGGCGGGGGGTCGGGCGACCATTCGGGCAGCGACGGCGGTGACCATTCCGGCGAGGGCGGGCATGGGTCCGACTGACAGCCACCTGCAAGCCCCGATGGCTCACAGGTGGCCATGTCGCGATGATGTCTTGACCGGAGAGCCCTTGTGAAGATCGTTGCCCTTGTTGCGGGCCTACTGGCCGTGCAGGTGACCTGCACGCTTTTCTTTGTCTGGGACATTCTCAGTTCCATCCTCGGGCTCGGCGGGCCGCCGGTGCGCTGGGAAACCCGCGAGATGATCGAGATCGGCGCGGCGGTCGGGTTGATCCTTGGGGTGGGGATCGGCACGGCGCTGCTTTATCGTACCATCCGCCGGTCGCGCGAAACCGAACGGAAGCTGCGCAATGTCTCGATCGCCTTTCGCGACCTCATGGACGAACGCTTCGCGGACTGGGGCCTGACCCCGGCAGAACGAGATGTGGCGCTTTTCGCCATCAAGGGCCTGTCCACGGCCGACATCGCCCGGATGCGGCAGACCAGCGAAGGCACGGTGAAGGCGCAGACCGCCGCGATCTACCGCAAGGCCGGTGTCACCGGGCGGCCGCAGCTTCTGAGCCTGTTCATCGATGACCTCATGACCGGCGATGCATTGCCCGCCCCCATGCCCGAACGGGCAGAGCGGGTTCAGTCTGCCCCGTAAAGCTCGAGGATCTCGAGCGGGACAACGCTCAGGGTACGTCGGTGGGTCGCCCGCAGCTTCACCCGGGGGGCCGCGCCTTCCTCATGCGCCTGCAGGAAACGCCCGGCGCACAGGCACCACTGGTCGCCCGGTTTCAGCCCGGCAAAGCCCCATTCGGGGCGCGGGGTCGACAGATCGTTGCCGAGGTACTTCGACATGGCCAGGAATTCTGCCGTCATGATCGCGCAGACGGTATGCATGCCGCGATCCGAGGCCGCGGTGTCGCAGCAGCCGTTGCGGAAGAAGCCCGTCAGCGGATCGCGCGAGCATTCCTCCAGCGGCCCGCCCAGAACGTTGACCGAAGGTTCCATCACCGACATCGCATCCTCCCGTTGGCCTGCCTCATCATAGGGCCCGGCACGCCGGGGGGAAGGGTCAGCGAAACTTCTGCGCCAGTCGCTGCAGGTCGGTGAGGCCGTCGCCCTCTGGCACCGCCGCGGGCGGGGCGACCGGGCCGGCCTCGCGCGGGGGGGGTGCGGGTTTGGCGGCTGGCGGCGGGGCCATGCGGTTGGCGATGGCCTGCTGGAACTTCGCGCCCTCGTCCGCCGCCAGCGCCACGGCCCCGTCGGAAATGCCGCGCATCAGATCATCCAGCCAGGCTTCCTCGGCCTTGGCGAAATCGTGCAGCACATAGCCTGCCACCTTGGCCTTGTCGCCCGGATGACCGATGCCCAGCCGCACCCGGCCATAGCCTTCGCCGATATGGGCGTGGATCGACCGCAGGCCGTTGTGACCGGCATGTCCGCCGCCCACCTTCAGCCGCACCTTGCCGGGCGCAAGGTCAAGCTCGTCATGGAAAACCGTGACCTCGTTCGGCGCCAGCTTGAAGAAGCGCATCGCCTCGCCCACCGACTGGCCCGAGAGGTTCATGAACGTGGCGGGTTTCAGCAGCACCACCTTTTCCAGACCAAGCCTGCCCTCGGCCACCTCGCCCTGAAAGCGCGCGCGCCAGGGGGTGAAGCCGTGATCGGCGGCGATCCGGTCGACGGCCATGAAGCCGATGTTGTGGCGGTTGCCCGCATATTGCGCGCCTGGATTGCCGAGGCCGACGAAGAGCCGCATGGGTGTCTCCTTTCCGCGGTCTTTTGCCCCGGACGGGGCAAAAACACCAGACGGTTCCGGGGCAGGGCGGCACAAACGAAAAACGCAGGGCCTAAGCCCTGCGTTCATCCGAATTTCTGGCGCGGGGCGCGATCAGCCCGCGGCGGCTTCTTCCGACACCAGGCCCGACGGGGCCGCGATGTTGGCAATCACGAAGTTCCGCTCGATCGTGGGCTTGGCGCCCGAGGGCAGCACCACGTCATTGATGTGAATGACGTCGCCGATCTGCTTGCCGGTCAGGTCCACGGTGATGTGGTCCGGGATCTCGGACGCCGTGACTTCCAGTTCCACTTCCGGGCGCACCACGGTCAGCGTACCGCCGCGCTTCAGCCCCGGCGACGCTTCGTGGTTTTCGAAGGTCACATGGATGAACAGGTTGATCCGGCTGTTGCGGTGCAAGCGCATCAGGTCGACGTGGGTCGGAAGATCCTTCACCACATCGCGTTGCACGCCGCGGCAGATCACGCGCACGTCTTCGTGCCCGTCAACCTTCAGGTTGAACAGCGTCTGCAGGAAGCGGCCTGCCTTCAGCTTGTTCAACAGCGGATAGTATTCGAAGTTCAGCGGCAGCGGCTCTTTGCCGTCACCGTAAACGATACCGGGTACGTAGCCCTTACGACGAGCTTGACGAGCGGCCCCCTTGCCTGTCCCCGTCCGTACCTCGGCGTGAAGATCCGGGATCTCACCAGCCATAGAGGTTCTCCATAGGTTATCGGCCGCCCTCCAAGGGTGCGCGACCGTGAGCGCGAGCCTATAGGTCAGATTCGCCTGAAAGGAAAGCGCAAAAGCGGGCCCGGCCTTGTCGCGGCGGCGCCGTCGCGCTAGGTCTGGCCAGTCCGAAGCCCCGGGGCCGGAGTTCTCCCATGACGACGCTTGATACGCTGCGCGCGGCCCGCGCGCCACTCGCCAGTTTTGCCGCGATGGGCGTCCTGTGGGGGGCCTATGCCGGGATGGTGCCCGCGACAAAGGCGCAACTGGGCGTGGACGACAGCACCTGGGGGCTTCTGTTCCTCTGTTCGTCCTCGGCGGCGGTCTTCGCCATGCTCTTCGCGCCCCGGATCGGTGCCGCGCTGTGCGGGCGGGTGCTGCCGGTGGTGACCTTCGCGATGGGGCTGGCCTTCGTCTTGCCCGGGCACATGACGCAGGTGATCTGGTTCATCCCCTGCATGATGCTTCTTGGCATGTCCTCGGGCTCGCTTGACGTGCTGATGAATGCCCGCGTCTCGGCCATCGAGACCGAGCGCGGGCTGCACCTGATGAACCTCAGCCATGCCGCCTATTCCTTTGCCTATGCGGCGGGGGCAGGGGCGACCGGCATCGCGCGGGGGTACGGGCTCGGGCCTGCGGCTGTGCTGAGCGGGGTGGCCTGCGTCGCCATGCTGATGGCCGTCCTGACCATCGAGCGCGACGGCCGCATCCCCGGCCTCGGCCGACGGCGCGAGGACCGGGCGGGCACGCTCGGGATGCTGCCGGTGGTGGGCGGCTTTGTCATCCTGATCGCGTTTCTCAGCGAGAACGCGGCCGAGGCCTGGTCGGCGCTGCATATCGAACGCACGCTGGGCGGAAGCCCCGGGTTCGGCAGCTACGGCCCGGCGCTTCTGGGGCTGACAATGGGCGTGGGGCGGATGTTCGGCCAGGTGCTGGTGGCGCGGCTGTCGGAAGCGGTCCTGCTGCGCTGGGGCACACTCGTGGCCGCGGTGGGGGCGGTGGTGGCGGCGCTCGCGCCCACGCCGCTTGTGGCCTATGGCGGATTTGTCATCCTGGGTGGCGGGGTGTCGGTGATTGCGCCGGTGGCGCTGGCGCTGATCGGGCGGCTGGTCGACCCGCGGCTGCGTACCCAGGCCATCGCGCGTGCCTCGATGCTGGGCTATCTGGGCTATTTCTTCGGCCCGCCCGCGCTGGGGGGGATTTCAAGCCTGTTCGGCCTGCGCATCGCCTTCGGCGTCGTGGCGCTGGTGCTGCTGGGCCTCTTGCCCTTGGTGCCGGTGATGCTGCGCGGGCGGGTCGCCCGCGCCTGATCAGGCCCAGTTGCCCTCGAAATCGGCGGGGATCAGCAGGTTGTCCCGCCGCAGGTCCTGCACCTTGCGCTCGCCGCACAGCGCCATCGAGGTGTCAAGTTCCTTGCGGATCACCTCCAGCGCCGTGGTCACGCCCGCCTCGCCCATCGCGCCAAGGCCGTAGATGTAGCTGCGGCCGATGAAGGTGCCGTGCGCGCCAAGCGCCAGCGCCTTCAGCACGTCCTGCCCCGAGCGGATGCCGGAATCCATCAGCACTTCGACCCGGTCGCCCACCGCCCGCACGATCGAGGGAAGCATGCGGATCGACGACAGCGCGCCATCCAGCTGGCGCCCGCCGTGGTTCGACACGATGATCGCATCGGCGCCGAAGTCGGCGGCGCGCTTGGCGTCCTCCACGTCCAGGATGCCCTTCAGGATGATCTTGCTGCCCCACATCTCGCGGATGCGCTGGATCTTGGACCAGTCAAGCTGCGGGTCGAACTGTTCGTTCGTCCAGGACGACAGCGACGAGGCATCGCCCACGCCCTTGGCATGGCCCACGATGTTGCCGAAGAAGCGCCGCTTGGTCTGCAGCATCTCGATGCCCCAGCCCCATTTGGTGGCCAGGTTCATCATCGTGGGGATGGTCAGCTTCGGCGGGGCCGAAAGACCGTTCTTCAGATCCTTGTGGCGCTGGCCCAGGATCTGCAGATCGAGCGTCAGCACCATGGCCGAGCATTTGGCGGCCTTGGCCCGGTTGATGATGTTCTCGACGAATTCCCAGTCTTTCATGACGTAAAGCTGGAACCAGAACGGCTTCGAGGTATGCGCTGCCACATCCTCGATCGAGCAGATCGACATCGTGGACAGGGTGAAGGGCACCCCGAACTTCTCGGCGGCGCGGGCGGCCAGGATCTCGCCATCGGCATGCTGCATCCCCGTCAGCCCCACCGGCGCCAGCGCGACCGGCATCGAGATCGGCTCGCCGATCATCGTGGTGGCGGTGGACCGCCCCGACATGTCGACCGCCACCTTCTGGCGCAGCCGCAGCCGGGCGAAATCCGATGTGTTCTCGCGGAAGGTCTGTTCGGTGTAGCTGCCCGACTCCGCGTAGTCGTAGAACATCTTGGGCACACGGCGCTTGTGGATGCGCCGCAGGTCTTCGATGCAGGTGATGACGGGCATGGCGGCCTCCGCTGCGGACTGGTCAGCGTGATTTACCAATCAGGGCGGTTTGGGGCAATGGCTTCACACATGCCGTTCAAACCGCCGGTCAGGCACGATCCACAGAAGCGCCACCGCCACCACCAGCGTCAGCGCGACCCAGTTCGACACGAAGGCCATCGGCAGCGCGATCAGATAAAGGACGACCGAGGCCTTGTCCTTCCACGACCGCCCGAGCGATTTCGCGAAGGTTGAATCGCGTCCGTGCTGGGCGATCAGCACGCGTTCCAGCAGGAAATAGGCCGCCGCGCACATCATCAGGTCGACGACATAGACCGCCAGCGGAAACCCTGCGAATTCGCTTTCGCCCATGAAGGCGGTGGCAAAGGGCATCAGCGACAGCCAGAACAGCAGGTGCAGGTTGGCCCAGAGCACCCAGCCACCGACATGGGTGACGCTGTGGAACATGTGGTGATGGTTGTTCCAGTAGAGCCCGACATTGGCGAAGGACAGCACATAGGACAGGAACACCGGGATCAGCGGCTGCAGCGCCGCGGCGTCGTGCCCCTCGGGCACCTTCAGTTCCAGAACCATGATGGTGATGATGATGGCGATCACGCCATCGGAGAAGGCCTCGATCCTGCCCTTGGTCATGCGCGTCCCCCTGGCTGAGCAGGGTCGAGCGTAGCCGGGCGCCCCGCGTCAGGAAACCCCGATCCGCAACCAGCCCGCGGGTTTGGCGACCCGGCGCGCCAGCCGGGCGGGCAGGACGATGCCATGCGCCCCGGGCACCCGAAGGGCGGTGCGGCGCGCCTTGCCGCGGTCCGGCAGGGCGATCACTGCCGCGGGCTGCGGCGGCGGAAGGGCGGGCAGCGCCTGCGGCCGGACCAGTTCGCGCGCCCGGTCGGGGCCCAGCAGGGCGTAATCATGGGCCATCATTGCCGCCCGCATGCGCAGTCGGCAGAGCCGTACCCAGAGTTGGCGCACCGCTTCGGCCCGCAACGCCTCTGCCCCGTCGCCCGCGCGGGCCAGCGTTGCCTCGGTGATGCGGATCTCGAGCGCGGAAAGGCGGGCGATGACAAGGAACTGGCCCTTTCCTCCGCCGGGAAGGCCGACGCCCGGAAAGAACGGGGCAGACCCCGCCATCAGCACGTCGACCACGAAATCGGCGGCGGGCGAGCCGGGGTAGCTGGCCGCCAGCGTCTTGCGGATGTCTTCGCGATCCGTGACCCGTCCCAACATGATCCCGCTTGCCTCCGATGCCCCGATTGCCGGAGTGAGCCTAGCCAGACAGGCCTTTAGCTTCGGTAAACTCCGCGGCGAAAGTTGGGCGCGGGGCGGGCGGGCGGGATCAGATGACCCCGATGCCGCGCAGGATCAGCGTCTTCACGCTGTCCTTCGCGTCCTTCCATTGCCGGTCGGACAGTGGCTTGCCACCGTTCAGCGTCTCGATCTGATGGCCGAAGTCGGCATAATGCTGGGTCGTGGCCCAGAGCATGTAGAGAAGGTGGCGCGGATCGACACGGGCCATCCGCCCTTCGTCGATCCAGCGCTGGATGACCCGGGCGCGCCCTTCGGTCCAGTCGCGCAGCGTGGTTTCCAGATAGTCCTGGATCACTGGCGCGCCGTGCATCACCTCGCTGGCCCAGACCTTCGAGCCATGCGGATGCCGCCGCGAGATTTCCATCTTGGCGTCGATATAGGCCCCAATCCCCTCGGCGGGGCCCGCGGCCTCGTCCATGCTGCCTGCGGCGTGCAGCCAGATCTCGAAGATGTTGCGCACGACCTGCCGGTAAAGGTCTTCCTTGGTTGCGAAATAATAGTGCAGGTTCGCCTTGGGCAGCCCGGCCATATCCGCGATCAGCTGCATGGTGGCGCCACCAAAGCCGGCCTCGGCAAAGACTTTTTCCGCTGCCTGCAAAATCAGCGCCTCGCGCTCGCGCCGGATGTCGGTGCGACGGAGCGGACGTTCGGCTGCTGTCATGCGGTGCCCCTCGCGATTTTCGTTGACCGGATGGTCAAGCTGTGGTGCGCTTCACCTGACCATATGGTCAGGAATGGATTCGAACAAGAGTCCGGCCGAAGGCGCCAAAGAGCACCGCGGCGGACAGGGAGACTGCGATGACCGTGCCCGGCGCCAATCTGCGCATCAATGGCGAACGGCTGTGGGACAGCCTGATGGAGATGGCCAGGATCGGCCCCGGCGTGGCGGGTGGCAACAACCGCCAGACGCTGACCGATGCCGATGCCGCGGGGCGCAGCCTGTTCAAGTCGTGGTGCGAGGCCGCGGGCTGCACCATGGGTCTGGACCGCATGGGCAACATGTTTGCCCGCCGCGAAGGGACCGACCCCGACGCGCTGCCCGTCTACATCGGCAGCCACCTGGATACCCAGCCCACGGGCGGCAAGTACGACGGCGTGCTGGGCGTGCTGGGCGGGCTTGAGGTGATCCGTACGATGAACGACCTTGGGCTGCGCACGAAACACCCGGTGGTGGTCACGAACTGGACCAATGAAGAGGGCACCCGCTTTGCCCCGGCGATGCTGGCCTCGGGCGTCTTCGCGGGGATCCACGGGCTCGACTGGGCCTATGGACGTGCCGATGCCGAGGGCAAGCGGTTCGGCGACGAGCTGAAACGGATCGGCTGGGTGGGGGCGGAAGAGGTCGGCGCCCGCAAGATGCATGCCATGTTCGAACTGCATATCGAACAAGGTCCGATCCTCGAGGCCGAGGGGCGCGACATCGGGGTGGTCACTCATGGGCAGGGGCTGTGGTGGCTTCAGATCACCCTGACGGGAAAGGATGCGCATACCGGGTCGACGCCCATGCACATGCGGGTGAACGCGGGGCTTGGCATGGCGCGGGTGATCGAGCGGGTGCATCAGATCGCCATGAGCCACCAGCCGAATGCGGTGGGCGCGGTGGGGCAGGCGAATGTCTACCCGAACTCGCGCAACGTGATCCCGGGGCGCGCGGTCTTTACCGTCGACATCCGCAGCCCCGAGCAGGCCAAGCTGGATGCGATGCGGGCCGAGGTGGAGCGCGCGGCCCATGCGGTGGCGGCCGAACTGGGGCTTGGCTGCGAGATCGAGGCGGTAGGGCATTTCGACCCCGTCACCTTCGACCCGGGCCTCGTGAAGGTGGTCCGCGGCGCGGCAGAGCGGCTGGGGTATTCGCACATGGATATTGTCAGCGGCGCGGGCCATGACGCCTGCTGGATCAACCGCGTGGCGCCGACGGTGATGATCATGTGCCCCTGTGTCGACGGGCTGTCGCATAACGAGGCGGAGGAGATTTCGCCCGAATGGGCGGCAGCGGGGACGGACGTTCTGTTCCACGCGGTGGTGGAGACGGCAGGGGTGGTTTCCTGACGGCGGCCGGGGGCTCTGCCCCCGGACCCCCGGGATATTTTCGGACCGAAAATGGGGCAGATGGCCCCGGAGCGGGAGGCGAGATGAGCACGGTCATCAAGGGTGGCACCATCGTCACGGCGGACCTGACCTACACGGCGGACGTGAAGATCGAGGGCGGGCGGATCGTCGAGATCGGCGCGGGGCTGAAGGGCGACACGGTGCTGGATGCCACCGGCTGTTATGTGATGCCGGGCGGGATCGATCCGCATACGCATCTCGAGATGCCGTTCATGGGCACATATTCCAGCGACGATTTCGATTCCGGCACCCGCGCCGCCTTGGCGGGCGGTACCACGATGGTGGTGGATTTCGCGTTGCCCGCGCCCGGGCAGGGGCTGCTGGACGCGCTGTCCATGTGGCACAACAAGG
The DNA here is from genome assembly GCA_027351005.1 of Paracoccaceae bacterium. Lineage (GTDB taxonomy): Bacteria > Pseudomonadota > Alphaproteobacteria > Rhodobacterales > Rhodobacteraceae > Solirhodobacter. Next base: position 20,077 of record DAIEJF010000030.1, read on the forward strand.
CGGGCCGGGCGCATTGTGACTATTCCTACCACATGGCGATCACCTGGTGGGGGGAACAGGTCTTCACCGAGATGAAGGCCGTGGTGGATCAGGGCATCAACACCTTCAAGCATTTCATGGCCTACAAGGGCAGCCTGATGGTGAACGATGACGAACTGTTCGCCAGTTTCCGCCGCTGCGCCGAGCTGGGGGCGCTGCCGCTGGTGCATGCCGAGAACGGCGATGTGGTGGCGGAACTGTCGGCGCGGCTTCTGGCCGAGGGGAACACCGGGCCCGAGGCCCATGCCTATTCCCGCCCGCCGCAGGTCGAGGGCGAGGCCACGAACCGTGCGATTATGATCGCCGACATGGCGGGCGTGCCGCTTTATGTCGTGCACACGTCCTGCGAGGAGGCGCATGAGGCGATCCGGCGGGCACGGGCGGCGGGCAAGCGGGTGTGGGGCGAGCCGCTGATCCAGCACCTGACGCTGGACGACAGCGAATACATGAACACCGACTGGGACCACGCCGCGCGGCGCGTCATGAGCCCGCCGTTCCGCGACAAGCGCCATCAGGACAGCCTGTGGGCGGGGCTTGCCTCGGGCAGCCTGTCGGTGGTGGCGACCGACCATTGCGCCTTCACGACCGAGCAGAAGCGCACCGGGATGGGCAATTTCACCCGGATCCCGAACGGCACCGGGGGGCTTGAAGACCGGATGCCGATGCTCTGGACCCATGGGGTGAATACCGGGCGGTTGACCCCGAACGAATTCGTGGCCGTCACCTCGACCAATATCGCGAAGATCCTGAACGTCTATCCGCGCAAGGGGGCGGTGCTGGTCGGCGCAGATGCCGATCTGGTCGTGTGGGATCCGAAGGCCAGCAAGACGATCAGCGCCAAGAGCCAGCAATCCGCCATCGATTACAACGTGTTCGAGGGGAAGGTTGTCACGGGCCTGCCGCGCTTCACGCTGACCCGAGGGCAGGTGGCGGTGACCGAGGGCCGCATGAGTTCGCGCGAGGGGCATGGCGAATTCGTCAAACGCGCGCCGAACGGGTCGGTGAACCGCGCGCTGTCGACCTGGAAGGAACTGACGGCGCCGCGCCCGGTGGTGCGGGCGGGCATTCCGGTCAGCGGGGTCTAGGGCACCAGATGCTCCAGTTCGGGCAACAGCATCACGCTTTCCTGCTCGTGCGGGTCGGTCCGCGCGATGACCGCGACGGCGGGCCGGTCCGAGATGTTCATCGGCAGGTGCGGCATGTCGGCGGGGATGTAGAGGATCTCGCCCTCGCTGACCACCATCCGGTGTTCCAGCGCCGGGCCCCAGAACATCACGGTTTCCCCCGAAATGGCGTAGATCGCGGTTTCATGGGTGGCGTGCTTGTGGGCCTTGGCACGGCCGCCGGGCGGGATGGTCAGCAGGTGCATGCAGATGCCGCTGGCGCCCATCGACTCGGCGGAGACGCCCTCGAGGTAACTGAACCCCTGCTTGCCGGCATAGCTGCCGGACGGGCGGATTTTCTGGCATGATTTCACGGGGAAGGGCCTCCGGTGGGTGATGGACGGATGGCAGGCATGATAGCGCGGAACGCAGGCGGCGCACAGGTGGCGCCGGTGGTCGAGGCACGGGGCGTGGGGCTGACGTTCCAGACCGCGGACGGGCCGGTGCATGCCCTCAAGGACGTGAACCTGACGATTGCCAAGGGCGATTTCGTCAGCTTCATCGGGCCGTCGGGCTGCGGCAAGACCACCTTCCTGCGCGCCATCGCGGCGCTGGAGGCGCCGACCGAGGGCAGCCTGACGGTGAACGGGATGACCCCCGACGCCGCGCGGCGGGCCCGGGCCTATGGCTATGTGTTCCAGGCGGCCGGGCTTTACCCTTGGCGCACGATTGCGGGGAATGTGAAGCTTCCGCTGGAGATCATGGGGTTTTCGAAGGCGGAACAGAACGCGCGTGTTGAAAAAGTGCTGGAGCTGGTGGAGCTGACGGGCTTTGGCAAGAAGTTTCCCTGGCAGCTTTCAGGGGGCATGCAGCAGCGCGCCAGCATCGCGCGCGCGCTTGCCTTCGATGCCGACATCCTGCTGATGGACGAACCCTTTGGCGCGCTGGACGAGATTGTTCGCGACCGGCTGAACGAAGAGCTGCTGAAGCTCTGGAACAACACCGGAAAGACCATTGGATTCGTGACACATTCCATCCCCGAGGCGGTATATCTATCGACCAAGATCGTGGTGATGAGCCCGCGTCCGGGGCGGATCACCGACGTGATCGAAAGCCCCCTGCCGCGCGAGCGCCCGCTGGAGATCCGCGACACGCCCGCGTTCATGGCGATTGCCCACCGGGTGCGCGAAGGCTTGCGGGCGGGGCACAGCTATGACGTGTAAGGTTATGTCAAAACTTGTGAAATCGCGCCGATATGCCATCGCGGCCATGGGGAGGCGCGGATGAAATCCACAGGCCCCGTGCTGACCGTGCTGATCGCGATCCTGGCGCTGTGGTACGCGGGCGCGGTCTGGATGAATGCGCAATGGGTGCGCGACCAGGCCGAGCGCGCCGGGCAGACGGTGACCTGGCAACAGATCGTGCCGGAAACGATGAACCAGAGCCGCCCGGTGCTGCCCGCGCCGCATCAGGTGGCGGTGGAACTGTGGAAGGCGGTGGTTGTGACGCCGCCCACCTCGAAACGCAGCCTGATCTACCACGCCTGGGTCACGCTGAGCGCCACGCTCCTGGGCTTTGCCATCGGCACCGGGGCCGGGATCCTGCTGGCGGCGGGGATCGTGCACAACCGCGCAATGGACATGAGCGTGATGCCCTGGGCCATCGCCAGCCAGACGATCCCGATCCTTGCGGTGGCGCCGATGATCATCGTTGTGCTGAATTCCATCGGCATCACCGGACTGGTGCCCAAGGCGATCATCTCGGCCTATCTCAGCTTCTTCCCGGTGGTGGTGGGGATGGTGAAGGGCTTCCGCAGCCCTGACGCGATGCAGCTTGACCTGCTGAAGACCTACAGCGCCAGCCGGATGCAGGCGTTCTGGAAGCTGCGGCTGCCTGCATCGATGCCCTATCTTTTCGCCTCGCTGAAGGTGGGGGCGGCGGCGGCGCTGGTCGGCACCATCGTGGGCGAACTGCCCACCGGGGCGGTGGCGGGGCTTGGGGCGCGGCTTCTGTCGGGCAGCTACTACGGGCAGACGGTGCAGATCTGGGCCGCTCTCTTCGTTGCAGCCGCGCTGGCGGCGGGGCTTGTGGTCGTGATCGGCATGGTGCAGCGCGTGACGCTTCGGCGGATGGGGATGCTGCGATGACTTGGCTGATCCTGGCTGCGGCGGTGTGGGCGGGGGGCTGGGGCCTGAACGTGGCGCTGTCGCGCTCGGCTCTGGCCGCGACGCGCGGCGGGCGGCTTCTGGTGCCCGCGATCTTCGGCGCCGTGATCCTCTTTGTCTGGGAGGCGGTGGTGCGCGGGCTGAACGTGCCCGGCGTGATCCTGCCGCCGCCCACGGCCATCGCGGAACGTCTGGTCGAGAACGTTCCGCTGTTCTGGCAGGATTTCCAGCAGACGTTCCTGAAGGGCGCGCTGGGCGGCTATGCCATCGGCTGTTCGGCGGCAATCCTGACGGCGATCGCCATCGACCGCTCGCCCTTCCTGCAACGCGGCCTGCTGCCGGTGGGCAACTTCGTGGCGGCGCTGCCCATCGTGGGAATCGCGCCGATCCTGGTGATGTGGTTCGGCTTCGACTGGCAGTCGAAGGCCGCGGTGGTGGTGGTGATGGTCTATTTCCCCGTGCTGGTGAACACGGTGGCGGGGCTTGCCGCGGCGGATGCGATGCAACGCGACCTGATGGCGACCTGGAGCGCGTCTTACGGGCAAAGCCTGCTGAAACTGCGGCTGCCCGCGGCGATGCCCTTCATCTTCAACGGCTTGAAGATCGCGACCACGCTTGCGCTGATCGGGGCGATCGTGGCGGAATTCTTCGGCTCGCCCATCAAGGGCATGGGCTTCCGCATCTCGACCGAGGTGGGCAAGCTGAGCCTTGACATGGTGTGGGCGGAAATCACGGTGGCGGCCCTTGCGGGCAGCGCCTTCTACGGGCTTGTCGCGGCGGTGGAGAAGGCGGTGACCTTCTGGCATCCGTCGCAACGGGGGTAAGGTAACAGGGCCACGCAAGAAGGCCCGCAACACGGAGGTCGTATGATGAAGAAGGTGATCGCGGGCGCCCTGGGGGCCCTGCTGATGACGACGGCGGCCCATGCCGCCGACAAGGTGACGCTGCAGCTCAAATGGGTCACGCAGGCCCAGTTCATGGGCTACTACGTCGCCAAGGACAAAGGCTTCTACAAGGACGAAGGGCTTGATGTGACGATCAAGCCGGGCGGCCCCGACATCGCGCCGGAACAGGTGATCGCGGGCGGTGGGGCCGATGTGATCGTGGACTGGATGGCCGCGGCGCTGGCCGCCCGCGAACGGGGCCTGCCGCTGGTGAACATCGCCCAGCCGTTCAAGCATGGCGGGCTTGAACTGACCTGCCTGAAATCCTCGGGCATCTCGTCGCCCAAGGATTTCCCGGGCCACACGCTCGGCGTCTGGTTCTACGGCAACGAATACCCGTTCTACGCCTGGATGGCGAAGCTGGGGATCAAGACCGATGGCAGCACCGGCGGGGTGAAGGTGCTGAAGCAGGCGTTCAACGTCGATCCGCTGTTGCAGAAGCAGGCCGACTGCATCTCGGTCATGACCTACAATGAATATGGCCAGGTGCTGGATGCGGGGATCAAGCCGGATCAGCTGGTGACCTTCAACTACCTCCAGCAGGGCGTTGGCATGATGGAGGACGGGCTTTACGTCCTGCAAAAGAGCCTCGATGACGCCGCCTTCAAGGAGAAGATGGTGAAGTTCGTGCGCGCCTCGATGAAGGGCTGGAAATATGCCGAGGCGCACCCGGACGAGGCCGCGCAGATCGTGATCGACAACGACGCCAGCGGCGCGCAGACGCTGGAACACCAGAAGTACATGGCGGGCGAGGTCGCGAAGCTGACGCAGGGTTCGAACGGGTCACTGGACCCCGAGGACTACAAGGAAACCGTCGCCACGCTTCTGTCGGCGGTCTCGCCCGACAACCCTGCGATCACCAAGGACCCGGGCACGGGCGCCTGGACGCATGCAATCACCGACGCTGCGCTGAAGTAAGCCCGCGCATCGGCGACAAAAGGGGGGGGCGTGCCCGGGCCGGGTGCGCCCCCTTTCCGTTTGACCGCGATCAAGGCGCGGGCGCGCGGGCGGCGGCTATCCTGATCCCCGGGGCCGGATCGGGCCCCGCGGCAGGGGGGCATGACGATGGCACGGATCTTCACGGGGCTGGCGCTGGCGCTGGCGCTGCTGGGCGGATGCAGCGAGCAGGCGAAGGACAGGATCGGCCAATGCGAGCCGGGGGTGGGCGCGCTCAGCCAAACCCTGACCGCGGTGCCGCAGAAAGGCTGCTGACGGCGGGCGAAAACCGCGGGCCAAGGCGTTGAAGGCGGCGGGCTTTCCTGTCAACCTGCGGGGGGCGGGAGAGTCATATGGCACGTTCGGCGCTGACCGGCAGCCGCATTCGCGAAAGGCGCACGCTGGGCGGCGTGAAGCAGGCCGACCTGGCCCGCGCGGTGGGCGTTTCCGCCAGCTACCTGAACCTGATCGAACACAACCGCCGCCGGATCGGCGACGCGCTCTTGAAGCGGATCGCGGCAGCCCTGGGTGTCGAGGCCGCTGTGCTGACCGAGGGCGCCGAGGCGGCGCTGGTCGATGCGCTGCGCGATGCCGCTGCGGTGGTCGAAGGCGAGCCCGCGGGCGAGCCGCCCGAGCTTGCGCGGATCGAGGAATTCGTGGGCCGCTTTCCCGGCTGGGCGGGGCTTCTGGCCCGCCGTCACGGGCGCGTGGCGCTTCTGGAACGCACGGTCGAGGCCCTGTCGGACCGCATGGCGCATGACCCGGCGCTGTCGGCTGTGCTGCACGAGGTGCTCTCGGCGCTGACCGGGGTGCGCTCGGCCGCCGCGATCCTGGCCGACACCGAGGATCTGGAGCCCGAATGGCGCACGCGGTTTCAGGCGAACCTTGGCGCCGATGCCGACCGGCTGGCAGCCGGGGCGGGGGCGCTGGTGCGCTATCTGGATGGTCCGGTGGGCACCGAAACGGCGCTGGCCTCGCCCTCGGAAGAGGTGGAACGCTGGCTTGCCCTGCGCGGCGGACATCTGCCCGAGGTCGAGGAGGGCGGGGCCGCCGCCGCCGCACACCTGGCGGCAGCAGAGTTCGCCTCTCCGATCGCGCGGCAGATCGCGGGGGGGTGGTTCGCGCGCTATGCCGCCGATGCGGCGCGGCTGCCGCTTGCGCCGTTCCGCGCCGCGCTGGCCAAGGCGGCGGGCGACCCTGCGGTGGTGGCGGCCCGCTTCGGGGTGGACCTTGCCGCGGTGCTGCGCCGGATGGCCAGCCTGCCCGCGGTCGAGGGGCTTGGGCTGGTGATCTGCGACGGGGCGGGGGCCATCACCTTCCGCCGCCCGGCCGAAGGCTTTGCGCTGCCGCGGTTCGGCGCGGGTTGCGCGCTCTGGCCGCTGTATCAGGCGCTGGCGCGCCCCCTTGTGCCGCTGCGCGCCGTGGTCGAGATGGCGGGGCGCAGCCCCCGCCGGTTCCTGACCTACGCGGTCTGCCAGCCGCTGCATCCGGCAGGCTTCGATGCCCCGCAGGTGCTTGAGGCCACGATGCTGATCCTGCCTGCACCGCTGGAGGGGGACGCCGCACCCGTCGGGCCCACCTGCAGGCTCTGCCCGCGCGATGGCTGCCTGGCCCGGCGGGAACCCTCGATCCTGGCCGAGGCGTTCTAACGGGTGTTTTGACAGCCGCGGCAATTGTCGCGATAGTCAAGGAAAACAGAAGGCCGAGCGGCCGCGGGGGAGGAAGGGTGCCGGATGGACAAGCATGTCCTGCTGGTCGAGGACGAGCCGAACATCGCCGAGGCGATGCGCTTCATCCTGACCCGTGACGGATGGCGGGTAAGCACACATGGCGACGGGACCGATGCGGCGGCGGTGATCCGGGCCGCCGCGCCCGATGTGGTGGTGCTGGACGTGATGCTGCCGGGGCGGTCCGGCTTCGAGATCCTGCAGGAACTGCGGGCGGGTGAGGCCACGCGCGACCTTCCGGTGCTGATGCTGACAGCCAAGGGTCAGGCGCGCGACCGCGAGATGGCCGAACGCGCCGGGGCCAGCCGGTTCCTGACCAAGCCCTTTGCGAACACCGAGATCGTCGCAGCGCTGCGCGACCTTGTGGGGCGCTGATGGCGCCGCGGGCGCTGTTTCTGGCGCGGCGCAGCTACCGCCTGCGCCGCTTGCGGGATGCGGCGCTGATGTTGCCGCTGCTGGGCGGCTTCCTGTTCCTGCTGCCCGTGCTGCGCGGATCGGGGGATCTGGCTGACGAGGTGGTCTACCTCTTTGTCGTCTGGCCGCTGCTGATCCTTGCGGCCTTCGTGCTCTCGCGGCTGCTTGGCGGGCGACGGTCCGAGGCAGAGCCCGGCAGCGGCAACGAGACGGGCGAGGGGGGCGGGCGATGATCGCCTCGCGGCTGCTGGTCCTGGCAAGCCTGATCTATGTGGGTGCGCTGTTCCTGGTGGCCTTCCTGGTGGAACGCAGGGCGGCGCGCGGCGGCATCGGCTGGCTGCGCTCGCCCCTGGTCTATACGCTGTCGCTGTCGATCTATTGCACGGCCTGGACCTTTTACGGCGCGGTCGGCTATGCCGCCCGGTCGGGGCTTGAATTCGTGACGATCTACCTCGGGCCCACGCTGGTCTTCATCGGCTGGTGGTGGTTTCTGCGCAAGCTGGTGCGGATCGGAAAGACCCAGCGGGTCACCTCGATCGCCGACCTGATCTCGTCGCGCTATGGCAAGTCGAACCTGCTGGGTGTCATGGTGACGGTGCTGGCCGTGCTGTCGTCGACCCCCTACATCGCGCTTCAGTTGCAATCGGTCACGCTGGCCTTTCAGGCCGTTGTGGCGGGGCCGGAGCAGAGCGCGCCGCTGCCG
>DAIEJF010000031.1 GCA_027351005.1 Paracoccaceae bacterium
CCGTCACGATCATCGCGCCGCCTTCATGTTCCAGCGCCGCGACCACCTTGGTCAACCCGCGGTCCACCGCCTCGCAGGCGGCGATCGCGGCGGGCAGGCTGCCGGTGTGGCCCACCATGTCGGGATTGGCATAGTTCACCACGATCAGGTCATAGCGCTTGTGGATCGCGCCCGCGAGGTGTTCGGTCACCTCTTCCGACGACATCTCGGGCTTCAGGTCATAGGTCGCGACCTTGGGCGATGGCGCCATGTAACGGTCTTCGCCCTCTTCCGGGGTTTCCTTGCCACCGTTCAGGAAGAAGGTGACATGGGGATACTTCTCGGTCTCCGCGATGTGGAACTGGGTCAGGTGATGCGCCGCCACCCATTCCGCCAGCGTGTTCTTCACCAGTTGCTTGGGATAGGCCGTGGTCATGAAGGCGTTGTGCTGGGCCGAGTAATCGACCATCCCCAGAAGCCCCGCCCAGGTCGGCCGCGGCCCGGTCTCGAAGCCCGTAAAGCGCGGCTGGCCGATCGCGAACAGGATCTCGCGCGCGCGGTCGGCGCGGAAGTTCAGGCAGAAGAAGCCGTCGCCATCCTTCGCGCCGGCATAGTCGCCGATCACCGTGGGGGCGATGAATTCGTCGGTCTCGCCGCGGGCATAGGCGGCCTTCACCGCGGCCGCCGCATCCGGCGCGGCGTCGCCTTCGGCCCGGATCATCGCCGCATAGGCGCGGCTGACCCGTTCCCAGCGGTTGTCGCGGTCCATCGCGTAGTAGCGGCCGATGACCGTGCCGATCCGCGCGCCCGCGGGCAGCCGGGCCATCAGATCGGCGACGAAGCCCGCGGCCGAGGTCGGCGCCACATCGCGGCCGTCGGTGATCGCGTGGATCACGACCGGCACACCCGCGCCCGCGATCGCCTCGACCGCCGCAATTAGGTGGGTGATGTGCCCGTGAACGCCCCCGTTCGACACCACGCCCATCAGATGCGCCGTCCCGCCCGAGGCTTGCAGCGCCGCGATGAAGGCCAGCAGCGCGGCGTTCTTCTGGAAGCTTCCGTCCTCGATCGCCAGGTCGATCTGCCCCAGATCCATCGCAACCACCCGGCCCGCGCCGATGTTCATGTGGCCGACCTCGGAATTGCCCATCTGCCCGGTCGGCAGCCCCACGTCGCGCCCCGAGGTGATGAGGGTCGCGTTGGGGCAGGTTGCCATCAGCCGGTCGAAGGTGGGCGTCTGCGCCAGGTAGGGCGCATTGGCCGAGGTGTCGGGGTTCAGACCCCAGCCGTCGAGGATGCAGAGAACGACGGGTTTCGGTGCGGTCATGGCGGCCTCCTCGGCGGGTCGGCCCGTTCTACGCAATGCCCCGCCGCGGGGCAACCGCGCGACGGGGCGGGAAGATCACGTTTCTTCCGGCGAGATCGGCCAGATGCAGGTCTTTGCACCGCAGCCGCGGCGCGCCGCATCAGACCCGGTGGTAGGGCGCCCCGCCCAGGATCGAGGCCGCGCGGTAAAGCTGTTCGGCCAGCATCACCCGCACCAGCATGTGCGGCCAGACCATCGCCCCGAAGGACAGCGCGAACCCCGCCCTGGCGCGCAGGGCGGGGGCGATGCCATCGGCCCCGCCGATCACGAAGGCCGCGTCCTGCCGCCCACCGTCGCGCCAGCGCGCCAGTTCGGCCGCGAAGTCGGGCGAGGACATCTGCCGCCCGCGTTCGTCGAGGACACACAGAAGCGCCCCGGCGGGCACCGCGCGTTCCAGCAGGTCTGCTTCGGCGGCCATGCCGCCGCCCTTGCGGTCTTCCACCTCGATCACGTTGGCCGGGCCAAGCCCCAAGGGCCGCCCGGTCCGGTCGAACCGCTGCAGGTAATCGTCGATCAGGTCGCGCTCCGGGCCGGTGCGCAACCGGCCCACGGCGCAGATGTGAACCCGCATCAGGCCCGCGCGCCGCGCGTCCCCGGCTGCCACATCTTTTCCAGCTGGTAGAACTCGCGCACCTCGGGACGGAAGACGTGGATGATCACGTCCCCGGCGTCGATCAGCACCCAGTCGCCGGTTTCCTTGCCTTCCATCCGGCACGGCACCCCGGCATCGGTCTTCAGCCGGTCCACCAGCTTTTCGGCGATGGCGCTGACCTGCCGCGACGAGCGGCCGGAACAGACCACCATGTAATCGGCCATGTCCGACCGGCCGCGCAGGTCGATCGTGATCATGTCTTCCGCCTTGTCATCGTCGAGCGAGGCCAGGACGAGATCCAGCAGATCCTTGCCGGAGGCAGGGTGATCCGGCGTAGTCATCGGCGCCCTCGGTGCAGCGTTGGTGCCGGCTGTCGGCATGGGATGAGACAGGACATTGTCCTCCGTCGTAGGCGCCGCCTGATCCCCGGCGCTGGGCCCCCTCAACGTAGCATCGAGGGGTGAAAATCTCAAGGAAGCCTGCGGTCGCGCCCGATCACGCGAGGTCGCGCACAAGAAGGTGGTTGCCGCTGCCCTGCTTCACCTCGAACCGCCCGGTCTTGCGGATCAGGTCGCTGAGCTTGGCCGAACCATAGGTGCGGGGGTCGAATTCGGGATTGGCTTGGGTGATGAACTGGCCCAGTTGCCCCAGCGAGAACCATTCGTCATCGCCGCCAATCGCCCGCATCGCCGCCACGATCAGCGGGATCGCGCGCTGCGGCGGTTCCTTCTTCGGGGCGGGCTCGGCCTTGGGCTGGTCCTTTGCGCCGACCTGCGTTTCGGCGTCCTCGGCCATCAGGTTTTCCACGAAGATGAACCGCTTGCACGCCCGGCGGAAGGCTTCGGGTGTCTTGCGCTGGCCGATCCCGTAGACCTCCAGCCCCTGTTCGCGGATGCGGCTGGCCAGCCGGGTGAAATCGCTGTCCGACGAGATCAGCACGAAGCCGTCGAACCGCCCGGAATGCAGCAGGTCCATCGCGTCGATCACCAGCGCGATGTCGCTGGCGTTCTTGCCCACCGTGTTCATGGGGGAATGGTGCGGCACAAGGCCAAGCTGCGCGAGCTTGTCCGACCAGCCCTTCAGCGCGCTGCGCGAAAAGTCGCCGTAGATGCGGCGAACCGAGGCCTCGCCCAGGCTCGCGATCTCTTCGAAGATCGCCTCGGCCCATTGCGGCGAGGAATTGTCGGCGTCGATCAGGACGGCAAGCAGGGTGGTGCCGGTGCGGGCCATGGGGTCTCCTTTGCCCTCTGCCTAGCACCGATCGTCCGGCGGCGCGAGGGGCGTGCTCAGCCCAGGTCCAGCCGCCGCAGGAACCGCCGTCGCCGCGCCCGCCGCCGTTCGCGCCAAAGCTTGCGACGGCTGCGCCGCGCATCGGCCACCGCGGCCGTCAGAAGCGCGCCGGTCTCGCCCGACAGCAGCCCGCGGCCGCCCGTCAGTTGCAGCAGATGCAGCGCGGGGGCGGTACTTGCCTCGACCATCACCGGTCCGCCCGGGCCAAGCGCGATGTCCCAGGCCATCAGCGGCAGCACCTGGATCAGCCCGGCACCCCGGCGCGCAAGCTGGATCACCGCGGGCCAGTGCGGCAGCGCAAACCCCTCCAGCGGGGCGCCGGTGTCGGGGTGGGTGGCATGGCGGGCCGCGTTCGCCCGCGGTCGCGCGAAGGCCGCCGCCGCCAGCCCGGTCTGCACATCGACCGGCGCCACCATGTTTCCGCGCCAGAGGGCGTCGGCCACCTGGCCTGCGCGCGGGATCTTCCAGACCGCGCCCAGCACATGACACTGACGCCGATGCATCAGGGTGAACACCCGCACCGTGGCCACCGCAGGCCCCACCGCCTCTGTCAGCGCAGGGTGCTGCGGGATCAGCCCCTGGAACAGGAACCCGGTGCCGCGGTGGGTCAGCCGAAGGTGACCCAGGATGCGCGTCACCGGCACCCGCTGGCCGTCAAGCGTCAGCGCGCAGTCCGCCTCGGGATCGAAGCCGGTGATGGCCAGCAGGTCGCGGCTGCGCCGACCCATCGCGGGCCTGCCGAAGAGCGGCAGCGCCGCGGGGTTCGACAGTACGCGCCGCAGCCCCTTTTCGTCGAGGATGCGCGCCGTCCGTTCCGGCGCGGGGCGTCCGAAGACGGCGCGCAGCGGTGCCACGGCGATGCCCGAGCCGCGCAGCATCGCGTCGAACAGCATCTTGTCGGCCACAAGCCCGTGGCGGCTGGCCATGTGGTTGATCCGAGCCCAGAGCCGCGCAACCCCCGCCGCGCCCAGATATTGCGCCGCGTCATGCGGGGGGCGGCGATGCAGCCCGTGGCCCAGATATTCGGCCAGCGAGAGCCCGCGCCGCCAGGGTGCCGCCCGCAGGTAGCGCGGCACCACCCGAAGCCATCCTCCGGCCGCCTTTACCGCCGCCTTCAGCGTGGGGCCGGGCGGAGGCGGCGTCACCTCGGGCCAGGGCAGCGGCCCTGTCATGGCGCATCCCGTCGGGGGTGTCGGGCGGGGCCCCGCATGGCGCTCACCTGGTCCGGCGGTTCAGTACAGCACGACCGAACGGATCGATTCGCCCCGGTGCATCAGGTCGAAGCCCTTGTTGATGTCCTCCAGCCGCAGCAGGTGGGTGATCATCGGGTCGATCTCGATCTTGCCCTCCATGTACCAGTCCACGATCTTCGGCACATCGGTGCGCCCGCGCGCGCCCCCGAAGGCCGTGCCCTTCCACACCCGCCCGGTGACAAGCTGGAACGGCCGGGTCTGGATTTCGGCCCCCGCAGGCGCCACGCCGATCACGATCGACTGGCCCCAGCCGCGGTGGGTGCATTCCAGCGCCTGCCGCATCACGGTGACGTTGCCGGTGCAGTCGAAGGAATAATCCGCGCCGCCGATCTGGTCGAACGGCGTCTTGGTCAGGTTCACGAGATAGGGCACCAGATCGGTGCCGATTTCCTTGGGGTTGACGAAATGCGTCATCCCGAAGCGTTCGCCCCAGGCCTTCTTGTCGTTGTTGATGTCGACCCCGATGATCATGTCGGCGCCAGCCAGCCGCAGGCCCTGGATCACGTTGAGCCCGATCCCGCCCAGCCCGAACACCACCGCCTTGGCGCCGATCTCGACCTTGGCGGTATTGATGACGGCCCCCACGCCCGTTGTCACGCCGCAGCCGATGTAGCAGATCTTGTCGAAGGGCGCGTCCTCGCGCACCTTGGCGACCGCGATTTCCGGCAGAACCGTGAAGTTCGAGAAGGTCGAACAACCCATGTAATGCAGGATCGGGTCGCCATCGAGCGTGGAAAAGCGGCTGGTGCCGTCGGGCATCAGGCCCTTCCCTTGCGTGCCGCGGATCGCGGTACAGAGGTTCGTCTTGCGGCTCAGGCAGCTTGGGCATTCGCGGCATTCGGGCGTGTAAAGGGGAATCACATGATCGCCCGGCTTCACGCTGGTCACGCCGGGGCCCACCTCGACCACGACGCCCGCGCCCTCGTGCCCCAGGATGGCGGGGAACATGCCTTCGGGGTCGGCGCCCGACAGGGTGAATTCATCGGTATGGCAGATGCCGGTGGCCTTGATTTCCACCATCACCTCGCCCGCCTTCGGCCCGTCGAGGTTCACCTCCATGATCTCGAGCGGTTTTCCGGCCTGAACGGCCACGGCGGCACGGGTTCGCATGTTGTCCTCCACGTCACGATGTCGGCGGCAGACTGCGGCAAACGGCCTGGCGATGCAACTGCGGCCCTTCGCGTGGCGCGGCCTGCGTCAGCGTCGCTGCACCTGCATGGGGACTTGCGGCGCGCGCGGCGAGCGTGGAAACTGGGGCCGGATTGCCGGAGACGACCATGACGCCCGCCCGCCTGACCCTTGCTGCCCTGATGATCGCGACGGCGCAGACCGCCGGTGCCGATGGCACCGTCGCCCCGGCGGATGTGCCCGCCATCCAGATCCTGCCCGATGGCAGCACGCCTGCGGCGGCGCCCGCAGGGCCCGACAGTTGCGGCGCCTCGGCCTATCGGAAATGGATCGGCCAGCCGTTCGGCGTGATCGATCCGATGGCCGTGACCGGGCCGATCCGCATCATCTACCCGACAGCCAGCACCTCGTACACGCCGCTGACCGATAGCAACCCCGCGCGCACGCTGATCCAGGTGGACCAGTACGACAACATCGTCAGACTGTCCTGCGGCTGAGCAGGGGTCAGCTGCGATAGGTCGTGTGGCAGGCCGAACAGGCCCGACCCACCGCACCCAGCGATTGCTTCAGTTGGTCCTGCGTGTCGGTGTCGATCAGTTCAACCGCCATCCGCGCGGCGTCGGCCTTCTTGGCGAAATCGTCCCACTGGGTCCAGATCACCGGCAGCGCGTCGGTGGAGGGGTCCATGTCATGCGGCTTGAAACGGTCGGGGATGGCCTTTGCCGCAGCCAGTGCCGCCGCCTTGGCCGCCGCGGCATCGCCCGCGCTGAAATCCATCCGGCCCGTCGCCATGTTCGACAAGAGCTTCATGTTCATCGCCATCGTGTCCATCGTCTCCATCCGCGCCCTCACACCGGGGTCCTTTACCCCCTCCTTCGCCAGCGCAAGCCCGCCGACGAGCGCCACGGACAGGGCAAGGATGGTGGCGATCTGTTTCACGGCGGGGCTCCCGGTTGGTGGACGGGCGCGACCTTAGCAGCGCCGCGGTGCCCCGGAAGGCGTCAGGGGGTCGCGGTCACGGGATTGTCATCGGCCCCGGCGCGGGGTCAGCCGAGTGCCGGTTCGGCCAGCATCTGCCGGTAGACCGCGATCAGCGCCTCTGCCTCGCGTGCGATGGCAAAGCGGTCCAGCACATGCCGGCGGCAGGCGGGACGGGCCGCCGCGCGGCGGGCGGGGTCATCCACCCACGTGGCCAGCGCCGCGGTCAGCGCCCCCGCATCGCCGGGCGGCACGATGGTCCCAAGCCCGGGCTCCACCATCTCGGCATAGGCCCCGGCGTCCGAGGCCACCACCGGCGTGCCGCAGGCCATCGCCTCCAGCGGGGTCAGACCAAACCCCTCGGTGCGCGAGGGGGCGACGTAGAGGTCCATCGCCTGATGCAGGCGCACGAGGTCGGCCCAGGACACCTCGCCCCGGAAAGTGATGCGCCCCGACAACCCCGCGGCCGCGATCTTCGCCTGCAGCGCCTCGTGGAACGCCCGGTGCTTGGCCGCGACCCGGCCGGAAAAGACGATGTGCAGGTCGGGCCGCGCGGGGCAGAGCGCCAGCGCCGCGTCCACCAGCAGGTCCACCCCCTTCTGCGCCCGGACCCGGCCGAAACAGCCGATGATGCAGCCGTCGACCGGCAGCCCCAGTTCGGCCCGCAGGGCGGCGCGGTCGGCGGCGGGGGTGAAGATGTCGGTATCCACCCCGTGCATGATGACCGTCGCGGGGCGGTCGAGATAGCGCGCCGCCTTTTCCGACGTGGCCACCACCGCATCCTGGCGCGCGATCAGCGCCTTGGTGAAGCCGGTGTGAACCCGCTGCGCGGCCGAGGTGAACAGAAGCCGGAACTTGCGGCGAAAGACGTGGCGCAGGATCAGGCCCAGCACCATCTCGTTGTTGCGCCGCGCGTGCCAGACCCGCCAACGGTCGCGCGGCACCCCGAAGGCCTGGCGCAGCGGACGCACCGCGATTCCCGGCAGGGGCCAGCCCACCACCGCAAGACCGATCTGGCGCCCCTGCACCGGCACCAGCCGCAGCACCGTCGAGGTCACGCCCGACAGCTGCCGCTTCAGGTTCGGCAGGATCACGTCGATATCGGACCAGGTCATCGTGGCCATCCAGTCTGGGCGCGGCGTTGGGCGTGGCGTGGCGGGGCCGGTCCTGCCTAGCCGCGGGGGGCGGCCTTGTCCACCGGGCCGTGATCGGCCCGCGCCGGGCTGAAGGCGTAAAGCGCCAGCACCGCGGCCAGAAGCCCGGCGAAGAACAGGAAGATCGCCGAAAACGGGGCGCTGGCGGGCGGGCCGGTCACCGCGGAATGGATTGAGCCGGTCACCACCTGCATCAGTCCGGTGCCGCCGATCCCCACCATGGTCAGCAAGGCCACGCCGCGCCCCAGCAATTGCGGCGGCAGGAACAGCCGCCCATGCGCCATCACGGCCGGATAGGCCGCGCCGGTGAACCCCAGCGCCGCGATCAGCAGCGTCGCCGTCCAGCGCCCCGCCTCGGGCGCAAGCCCAAGGCACACCAGCACCGCCAGTGCCAGCACGTTGCCGCCGAAGATGCCCCATTTGCGCGAGCCGACGATCCGGTCAAGGCTGCCGTAGACGAAGCTGCCCGCCGCAATCGCGATCCCCATCGTCAGGCTGGTGCGCCCGATCCCGGCGGCGTCAAGCCCGTAGACCCCCGCCATGTAAGGCCCGACCCACAGCCCGTTCACATCGGCCGCGGGGGCATAGCCTGCCACCATCATCGGCGCCACCAGCCACAGCCTGCGGTCGCGCAGAAGCTGCCCCCAGGTGCCGCGGGGGCCGTGGGCGGCCACCCGCTCGGGGTCGCGCACAAAGCGTGTCAGCGCCAGCGCCACCACCACCGTCAGCACCGCCGCGGCGACCAGCGTCGCACGCCAGCCAAAGGCCGCCGCAGCCCAGGCCAGCGGCAGCGTGCTGGCCATGTTGCCCAGCGAGCCGAAGCCCAGCATCGCGCCCGCCAGCGTGCCGAACAGCGCGGGCGGATAGGCGCGCGCAAAGATGTAATAGGCCGCCACCATCACCGGGGCGCAGCCGATCCCGATCAGGATCATGGCGAGGGCAATCGCCCCCGGCCCCTGGGCCAGCGCGAAGACCAGCGCGCCGCTGCCGCCGCACAGGCCCAAGGGCAGCGCCGCCGTCAGGCGCGGCCCGATCCGGTCGAGCGACCAGCCCACCGGCACCTGCGCCAGCGCGAAGGCCAGGAACCACAGCCCCGAGGCATGGGCGAGCGTTTCGGGCGTGGCGCCGATGTCATGGGCCAGCACCGGCGACAGAACCGCCAGGCAGGCCCGGTAGAACTGGCTCAGCATGTAGGCCAGCACCAGAAAGACGATCCCTGCGCGCATCCCGTTCCTCCCCGGGCGGCACTGTGGCGAAGGCCTGCCGTGGGGGCAAGGGGCCGACGGCAGGTGCGGTGCGGCGACCGGGCGGCTGCCGCGGCGCTGTCCCGCCGTCTTTCCCCCGCCCGCGCGCCCCGCTACCATCCGCCCCGGAGGCACCATGATCGACAAGCTGGAAATGTTTCTTGCGCTGGCCCGCGAACAGCACTTTGGCCGCGCGGCCGAGGCCTGCGGTGTCACCCAGCCCACGCTGTCGGTCGGCATCCGCCAGCTTGAGGAGCAACTGGGCGTTCAACTGGTCTGGCGCGGCTCGCGCTTTGGCGGGCTGACGCCCGAGGGTGCGCGCGTGCTCGACTGGGCGCGCAAGATCGTGTCGGACACCCGCACGATGAAGGAAGAGATGCGCGCCGCCCGCGTCGGTCTTGCGGGGCGCATCCGGCTTGGCGTCATCCCCACCGCGCTGACCGTCGCCTCGCAACTGACGATGGCCTTCGCGGCGCGACACCCCAACGTGTCCTTCACCATCTATTCGCGCACCTCGATCGAGATCCTGAAGATGCTGGAAAACCTCGAGATCGATGCGGGCGTGACCTATCTCGACAACGAGCCGCTGGGCCGGGTCACCAGCGTTCCGATCTACCGCGAACGCTACACGCTGGTCTGCGCGCCCGGCCACATCCTGTTTGAACGGCTGGATGTCGGCTGGGCCGAGGTGGGCGTATCGCCGCTGTGCCTGCTGACCCCAGACATGCAGAATCGGCGGATCATCGACGAAAATCTGGCCGCGGCCGGTGTGCGGGTGGGGCCTACGGTCGAATCGAATTCGACCGTGGTGATCGTGGCGCATGTGGTCAGCGGGCGCTGGGCCACGATCCTGCCGACGAAGCTGGCGGAGTTCCATGTGCGGGGCAAGAAACTGCGCATCATTCCGATCCGCGAGCCTGCGGTGGATCACTCCGTCGGCCTGATCGCGCCGCATCGGGAACCTCACACGCCGGTTTTGGCCGCGCTTCTGGACGAAGCACAGGCCATATCCGAAGAATGAGCGGCTTGATAGACGTTCTCTATCGGCCAACGAGAATGCGATATTGAATCACCGGGCATACCTGCGCATTTTCGCGCAGGCGCCAGACCGGAGGACACAATGACTGCGAACGCAACGGCGGTTGCGCAGCGCACCGATGACATCGTGGCAGATCTTGCCACGCTCGAAGGGCCGCTGCTTCCCATCCTTCATGCCGTACAGGCGGCGTTCGGTTATGTCCCGCAGGAGGCGCTGCCCCGGATCGCCGAGGGTCTGAACCTGTCGCGCGCCGAGGTGCATGGCGTGATGTCGTTCTACCATGATTTCCGCACCGAACCTGCCGGGCGCCATGTGGTGAAGCTGTGCCGGGCCGAGGCCTGCCAGGCGCAGGGCGCCGATGCGCTGGCCGCGCATGCGCAGGCCCGGCTGGGGACCGCGTTCCACGGCACCGCCAAGGGCGTGACGCTGGAGCCGGTGTTCTGCCTTGGCCTTTGTGCCTGCGGCCCCGCCGCGCTGGTCGATGGCGAGGTCGTCGGCCGCCTCGACGCGGCGAAGCTCGATGCCATCCTGTCGGAGTTCGGCGCATGAAGATCTACGTTCCCCGCGACGCCGCCGCCAAGGCGCTGGGTGCCGAAGCTGTCGCCGCCGCCGTTCTGGCCGAGGCGCGCGCCCGCGGCCTTGACGTGACGCTGGTGCGCAACGGCAGCCGCGGCATGGTGTTTCTGGAACCGCTGCTGGAAGTCGAGACGCCCGAGGGCCGCAAGGCCTTCGGGCCGGTCGGTGCCGCCGACGTGCCCGGCCTTTTCGCCGCGAACTTCGGGGATCACCCGCTGGCGCTGGGCCTGACCGAGGCGATCCCGTTCCTGGCAGGCCAGACCCGGCTGACCTTCGCCCGCGTGGGCGTGATCGACCCGCTGTCGCTGGCCGATTACGAGGCGCATGGCGGCCTGACGGGTCTGCGCCGCGCGCTGGGCATGACCTCTGAACAGATCGTGGCCGAAGTGAAGGACAGCGGCCTGCGCGGCCGCGGCGGCGCGGGCTTTCCCACCGGCATCAAGTGGGACACCGTGGCCAAGGCCAAGGCGGCGCAGAAATACATCGTCTGCAACGCGGACGAAGGCGACAGCGCGACCTTCGCCGACCGGATGCTGATGGAGGGCGATCCCTTCACCCTGATCGAGGGGATGGCGATCGCCGGGATCGGCACGGGCGCCACCCGCGGCTATGTCTACATCCGCAGCGAATATCCCGACGCCATCGCCGTGATGGAAGAGGCGGTGAAAATCGCGCGGGCCGCAGGGCTGTTGGGCGACAACGTCCTTGGCTCTGGCCGGGCGTTCGACATGTGGATCCGCACCGGCGCCGGGGCCTATGTCTGCGGCGAGGAAACCAGTCTGCTGAACAGCCTGGAAGGCAAGCGCGGCGTGGTGCGCGCCAAGCCGCCGCTGCCTGCGCTGGAAGGCTTCCTGGGCCGCCCGACCGTGGTGAACAACGTGATCTCGCTGGCCACCGTGCCGGTGATCTTCGAACGCGGTGCGGCCTTCTACAAGGATTTCGGCCTTGGCCGCTCGCGCGGGACCATCCCGCTGCAGATCGCGGGCAACGTGAAGTTCGGCGGGCTTTACGAAACCGC
The DNA here is from genome assembly GCA_027351005.1 of Paracoccaceae bacterium. Classification (GTDB taxonomy): domain Bacteria; phylum Pseudomonadota; class Alphaproteobacteria; order Rhodobacterales; family Rhodobacteraceae; genus Solirhodobacter. Next base: position 11,618 of record DAIEJF010000031.1, read on the forward strand.
CTTCGGCCTGTCGCTGGGCCAGATCGTCGACGACATCGCGGGCGGCACGCGGTCTGGCCGCCCCGTCAAGGGGGTGGAGGTGGGCGGGCCGCTGGGGGCCTATTTCCCCCGCGCGCTGTTCGACACGCCTTTCGGCTACGAGGAATTCGCCGGGAAAGAGGGTCTGATCGGCCACGCGGGTCTGACCGTCTTCGACGACAGCGCCGACATGCTGAAGATGGCCCGCTTTGCGATGGAGTTCTGCGCCATCGAAAGCTGCGGCAAATGCACCCCCTGCCGGATCGGCGCGGTGCGCGGGATGGAGACGGTGGACCGCATCGCCCGCGGCGACGCTTCGGCCATCCCGGTGCTGACCGACCTGTGCAACACCATGAAGTTCGGCTCGCTCTGCGCCCTTGGCGGCTTCACGCCCTATCCGGTGATGAGCGCGCTGACCCACTTCCCCGACGATTTCCACGCCGCCCATCAGGAGGCCGCCGAATGAAAGACTTCATCATTCCCGATGCCGATTACGGCACCCCCGCCGCGCGCGCCAAGGAACAGGTCACGCTGACCATCGACGGCTTCGCCGTCACCGTGCCCGCGGGCACTTCAGTGATGCGGGCCGCGAAGGAGGCCGGGATCACCGTGCCGAAGCTTTGCGCCACCGACAGCCTCGAGGCGTTCGGCTCCTGCCGCCTGTGCCTGGTCGAGATCGAGGGCCGCGCGGGCACGCCCGCGTCCTGCACCACGCCGGTCGCCCCCGGCATGGTCGTGCACACCCAGACCGGCAAGCTGAAGCAACTGCGCAAGGGGGTGATGGAGCTTTACATCTCGGACCACCCGCTCGATTGCCTGACCTGTGCCGCCAACGGCGACTGTGAGCTGCAGGACATGGCCGGCGCCGTGGGCCTGCGCGATGTGCGCTATGACGCGGTGGACACCCACTTCCGCGCCAAGGATACCAGCGGCGAGGCCAATCCCCAGTGGCTGCCCAAGGACGATTCGAACCCCTATTTCAGCTACGACCCGTCCAAGTGCATCGTGTGCAACCGCTGTGTGCGGGCCTGCGAGGAAGTGCAGGGCACCTTCGCGCTGACCATCCAGGGCCGCGGCTGGGATAGCCGCGTGTCGGCCGGGATGGCGGAAGACAACTTCCTGGGCTCGGAATGCGTGTCCTGCGGCGCCTGCGTGCAGGCCTGCCCGACCGCGACCCTGATCGAGAAGTCGGTGATCGAAATCGGCACGCCGGAACGGTCGGTGGTGACGACCTGCGCCTATTGCGGCGTGGGCTGTTCGTTCAAGGCCGAACTGCGCGGCGACGAGCTTGTGCGGATGGTGCCCTACAAGAACGGCAAGGCCAACCGTGGTCATTCCTGCGTCAAGGGCCGGTTTGCCTGGGGCTACGCCCAGCATCAGGACCGCGTCCTGAAGCCGATGATCCGCGACCGGGTGGAAGACCCGTGGAAGGAAGTGACCTGGGACGAGGCGCTCGGCTTCGCCGCCAGCCGCCTGCGCGCGATCCAGGCCCAGCACGGGCGCGACTCGATCGGCGTCATCACCTCGTCGCGCTGCACGAACGAGGAAACCTATCTGGTGCAGAAGCTGGCGCGCGCCGTCTTCGGCAACAACAACACCGACACCTGCGCCCGCGTCTGCCATTCGCCCACCGGCTACGGGCTGGGGCAAGCCTTCGGCACCTCGGCCGGCACGCAGGATTTCGACTCGGTCGAACATACCGATGTGGTGATCGTGATCGGCGCCAACCCGACCGACGGCCACCCGGTCTTCGCCAGCCGCCTGAAGAAGCGGTTGCGCAAGGGCGCCAAGCTGATCGTGATCGACCCGCGCCGCACCGACCTGGTGAAATCGGCCCATATCCGGGCCTCGCATCACCTGGCGCTGAAGCCTGGCACGAACGTCGCCGTGGTCACCGCGCTGGCCCATGTGATCGTGACCGAGGGGCTCATCAACGAGGACTTCATCCGCGACCGCTGCGACTGGGATGAATTCCAGCACTACGCCGAGTTCGTGTCCGACCCCCGCCACTCGCCCGAGGCGACCGAGGCGCATACGGGCGTGCCCGCGGCCGAACTGCGCGCTGCGGCGCGGCTTTTCGCCACCGGCGGCAATGGCGCGATCTACTACGGGCTGGGCGTGACCGAACACAGCCAGGGCTCTACCACCGTCATCGGCATTGCAAACCTTGCGATGCTGACCGGCAACATCGGCCGCCCCGGCGTGGGGGTGAACCCGCTGCGCGGGCAGAACAACGTGCAGGGCTCCTGCGACATGGGCAGCTTCCCGCATGAACTGCCGGGCTACCGCCATGTGAAGAACCCCGAAGTGCGTGACATCTTCGAAAAGCTCTGGGGCGTGGAAATCTCGCCCGAGCCGGGGCTGCGCATCCCCAACATGCTGGATGCAGCGGTCGAGGGGACCTTCCGAGGCATCTACATCCAGGGCGAGGACATCCTGCAATCCGACCCCGACACCCACCATGTCGCGGCGGGCCTGAAGGCGATGGACTGTGTCATCGTCCATGACCTCTTCCTGAACGAGACCGCGAACTACGCCCATGTGTTCCTTCCCGGCTCGACCTTCCTGGAAAAGGACGGCACCTTCACCAACGCCGAACGCCGCATCAACATGGTGCGCCGCGTGATGGCGCCGAAGAACGGCTATGCCGACTGGGAAGTGACCCAGATGCTGGCCAATGCGATGGGGGCGGGCTGGGCCTATACCCACCCGGCGCAGATCATGGCGGAAATCGCCGCCACCACGCCCAGCTTCGCAGGGGTGACCTACGAGAAGATCGAGGAGCTGGGCTCTGTTCAGTGGCCCTGCAACGAGAAGGCGCCCGAAGGCACGCCGCTGATGCATGTCGACGGCTTCGTGCGCGGCAGGGGCAAGTTCATCAACACCGAATACGTGGCCACCGATGAACGTACCGGCCCCCGCTTCCCGCTGCTGCTGACCACGGGGCGTATCCTGTCGCAATACAACGTGGGTGCCCAGACCCGGCGGACCGCGAACACCGCCTGGCACCCCGAGGACCTGCTGGAGATCCATCCCCATGACGCCGAGGTGCGCGGGGTGAAGGAAGGCGACTGGGTGCGGCTGGCCAGCCGGGCGGGGGAAACCACGCTGCGTGCCACGATCACCGACCGGGTGTCGCCCGGCGTGGTCTACACGACCTTCCACCACCCCACGACCCAGGCCAACGTCATCACCACCGATTTCTCGGACTGGGCCACCAACTGCCCGGAATACAAGGTGACGGCGGTGCAGGTCTCGCCCTCGAACGGGCCGAGTGACTGGCAGGTGGATTACAACGCGCAGGCCGAACAGTCGCGCCGCATCCTTCCGGCGGCCGAATGACCCAGGACCGGGCCCGCAGCGTGTCCGTGCTCACCGTCCGCCCGGGCGGTGCGCATGTCACGCTGCGCGCCCTCCCCGAGGAAACGCCGGTTGCCATCGTCTACAACGGCTCCACCCAGGCCGTGATGATGGCAACGCCGGACGACCTCGAGGATTTCGCGCTGGGCTTTTCGCTCTCGGAACACGTCATCGCCAGCCCCGCCGAGATCGAGCGGCTGGAGGTGGTGGACCATGGCGCGGGGATCGAGGCGCGGATCTGGCTGCCCGAGGCCCGCGCCGAAGCCGTCGCCGCCCGCCGCCGCGCGATGGCGGGGCCGGTGGGCTGCGGCCTTTGCGGGATCGACAGCCTGGCCGAGGCGCTGCACCCGATCGCGCCGCTGCCCGACACCGCGCTGCGCCTGACAGTGGCCGATGTACTGGCCGCCAGCGCCGCCCTGCGCGCTGCCCAGCCCCTGCATGACCAGACCCGCGCGGTCCACGCGGCAGCGTTCTGGCGGCCCGGTGACGGGCTGCTGATGGCGCGCGAGGACGTGGGGCGGCACAACGCGCTCGACAAGCTGATCGGCGCGCTGGCCCGTGCCGGGATCGACGCCGCCACCGGCGCCGTGGTGCTGACCAGCCGCGTGTCGGTGGAAATGGTGCAGAAGACCGCCGCCGCCGGAGCATCCGTGCTGATCGCGGCCTCGGCCCCCACCGCCCACGCCCTGCGCCTGGCCGATGAGGCCGGGTTGACCGTTGCCGCCCTTGTCCGCGACGGGGGCTTTACCCTTTTCTCGCATCCCGAACGCATAGAGACCGGAGACGCCCAGAATGTCGCCTGACAAGCTGATCTACATGGCCAACCAGATCGCGACCTTCTTCGCCTCGCAGCCCGAGGCCGAGCGGGTGACCCGCGTTGCCGCCCATATCAAGGACTTCTGGGAACCGCGGATGCGCCGCCAGTTGTTCGAGATCGTCGATGCCGGTGGAAAGGGCCTGAACCCGCTGGTGCTGGCCGCCGCGGCGACGCTGCGCGAGGCGGCGTAACCGCCCCATTTTCGGTCCGCAAATATCCTCGGGGGTGCGGGGGCAGACAGCCCCCGCTGCCACCGCTGGCCCAGGCGGTCCGGCTACAGGATCTCCAGTCGCCCCGCTTGCGCGCGCAGCCTGATTTCGGGCGCCTTGGCGCCGGGGGCGTGGATTGCGGCCGTCACGGTGTCATCCACCATCGCCAACAGCGTCACGATGGTGTTTTCCTCGTCCGGGTCCGCCGGGTCGCGGCGCAGGATCGGCAGGCCGGGCCCGTCCGCGTCCTGCAACACCGCCAGCGGTGCCGCGCCCGGCAGCAGCGCATCGGCCCGCGCCTGCCGGTCTGCCGAACTGCGGGTGACGCGCTGGGGCAGGGTCGCCATCCCGGAATGGATCAGGTGATTGGCATGGGCCGCATGGGCCGTCAGCACCTCGGCCGACACCTGCGCGCCGGTGAATTCCACGCTCAACAGCCGCGGATCGCCTGCCTGCGCCATCGCGAAGTGAAAGCCGCCCGCCCGCGGCACGCTGCGGATCAATGCGACCGCGGCATCCAGCGTCCGGCAGGCCAGCATCGCCCGCCCCAGCGCCATCCGCGGCACGCCGGGCGGCTTGTCACGCGCGCGGATGTTGTTCACCGTCACCACCAGCCCCACGTCGTTCACCCCGAAGGCCGTGCCGGGCACCGACCCGGGGTAAAGGAAGGCCACGAAGCCCGGCGCCCCGGTGGGGTTCGCGCGCAACAGCCCGCAGTCGTTCACCTCTTCGGGCCCGCCATCCTCGTTATGGGCGATCACCCGGGGGGCGCCCGGCACCATCACCGTGGTGCAGCCTTCAGGTACGTCGTCGCGCAGATCGCCCCGGCAGCACCAGGCGAAGACCTGACCGAAGGGCAGGCCCAGCCCTTCGGCCAGCCCCTCGATCTCCTCCATCACCGCTGGCAGATGCGCCCGTGCCGCGGCTTCCATCGCCCGCACCCGGTCGGTGCCCGCCTGCGCCACGGTCTGCGCCCAATAGGGCGTGGGCATCACCAGCCGTCGCAGCCGTTCCGCCCCGAAGGCGCCCAGGGCGCGGCCGATCTCGCGCGGGGTGCCGCGCGCCGACAGGGGAATGAGCGCCACGTCAGGCCTCCGGTTTCAGGCGGAAGACCGCCACATAAAGCGCGGGTACGAAGACCAGGGTGATGATCGTTCCGGCGATGATGCCGCCCATCATGGCATAGGCCATCGGGCCCCAGAAGATCTCGCGCGAGATCGGGATCAGCGCAAGGCTTGCCGCGGCGGCCGTCAGCAGGATCGGCCGCGCCCGGCTGTCGGCGGCATGGAACACGGCCTCCCAGGCCGGGGTGCCGCCTTCGCGCAGGACCTCGATCTCGTGCACCAGGATGATCGAGTTGCGGATCAGGATGCCGATCAGCGCCAGCACCCCCAGGATCGCCACGAAGCCCAGCGGCGCATGCGAGGGCAAGAGCGCCGCCACCACCCCGATCAGCCCCAGCGGCGCCGCGCAGAACACCACGAACGCCAACCGGAAGCCCTGCATCTGCGCCATCACCAGCGTCACCATGATCAGCAGCATCAGTGGCACCACGGCAGCGATGGGGGCCTGGCTCTTCTCGCTCGATTCCACCGTGCCGCCCAGAGCCACGTCATAGCCCGGCGGCAGCGCCGCGTCGAAGCGCGCGATCTTCGGTGCCAGGGCCGTCACCAGCGTCGCGGCCTGATCCTTGCTGGCGATTGCGGCCTGCACCGTGATGGTGGGCACCTGGTTGCGCTGGTAGATCACCGGCGGTTCCGTGTCGTAGCGGAACACCGCCACCGACGACAGCGGGATCACCGCGCCGTCAGAGCCCGACAGTTGCAGGCTCGACAGGGCCTCGATGGAACTGCGCGCGGCGGCGTCGCCGCGCGCGGCGATGTTGATCAGATAGGTCGCATCGCGCAACTGGGTGACGGTGGTGCCGTCATAGATCGCGGTCAGCGCCGAGGCGATGTCTTTCGCAGTCAGGCCAAGTTGGCGGGCCTTGTCCTGCAGGATGTCGATCCGCACCACCCGCGCGGGTTCGTTCCAGTCCATCACGATCGAGGTCAGACGCTGATCCGTGGCCAGCAGGGCGGCCAGATCGCGCGCCTTGTCGCGCAGCACACCCAGGTCGGGCCCACTGATGCGGTATTGCACGGGGCGGCCGACGGGCGGGCCGATTTCCAGCAGCTTGGCGAACAGGTCTACCCCCGGAAACTCGGGTTCCAGCGCCTCGACCCGGGCGCGCAGGCGGTCGCGCGCCTCGACCGAGGGCGTCTGGTAGACGATCTGCCCCACGTTCGGGCCCGGCGTCGCCACGTCATAGGACAGGATGAACCGCGGCGCCCCCTGGCCCACATACGAGGTCCAGAACAGCTTGTCGGGGTCGTCGGCCAGCTTTGCCTCCAGCCGGTCCATCGTCGCGCGGGTATCGGCGATCGAGGCGTTGGCGGGCAGCGTGACATCCACGATCATCTCGGGCCGGTCGGACGAGGGGAAGAACTGCTGTTCGACGAATTTCATCCCGTAGACCGACAGCGCGAACGCCGCCAGCGTCAACCCGATGGTCAGCCAGCGCGCCCGCATCGCGCCCCGCAGCACCCGGTGGAAGGCGCGCCGCAGGCGGCCCGGCGCGGGGTCGTGATGGGCCCAGTTGGCGGGCAGCATGGTCACACCCAGAAGCGGCGCGAACAGGACGGCCGCGATCCAGCTGACCAGAAGCGAGACTGCGATCACCACGAAAAGCGAGAAGGTGAACTCGCCCGCGGCCGAATTGTTCAGCCCGATGGGGATGAACCCTGCAACCGTCACCAGCGTTCCCGACAGCATCGGAAAGGCGATCGAGCTCCAGGCGTAAGAGGCCGCGCGGCCCAGGCTTTCGCCCTTTTCCAGGCGCGAGATCATGGTCTCGATGGTAATCATCGCATCGTCGACCAAGAGCCCCAGCGCAATGATCAGCGCACCAAGCGAGATGCGTTGCAGCGTGAAGCCGGTGTATTGCATCACGACGAAGGTGATGGCCAGAACCAGCGGGATCGTCACCGTCACCACCAGCCCCGCGCGCAGCCCGAGGCTGACGAAGCTGACGAGCAGAACGATCACCACGGCTTCGGCCAACGCCCGGATGAAGCCGCCCACCGCCTCTTTCACCACATGCGGCTGATCGGCGACCTGATGGATCGAGATGCCGATCGGCAGTTGCGCCTCCGCCCGTGCCATCACACCCGCCAGCGCCTTGCCGAAGTCGATGATGTTCGCCCCGGCGCGCATGCCGACCTGAAGCCCGATGGCGGGCTTGCCGTCATAGCGGAACAGTGCCGTCGGCGGATCGACATAGGTCCGCCGGATCGTGGCCACGTCGGTCAGCCGGAAGAAGCGGTCGCCCACCCGCAGGTTCACATCGGCCAGGCTTTGCGCGCCCGAGAACGCGCCGCCCACCCGCACCTGAACCTTTTCCGGCCCGGCATCGATGGTGCCCGAGGGCAGGATGGCGTTCTGTGCCTGAAGCGTGGCAAGCACCGCCTGTTCGTTCAGCCCCAGCGCCGCCAGCTTGCGGGTTGAAAATTCCAGATAGATCACCTCGTCCTGGGTGCCGAACAGTTCCACCTTGCCCGCGTCCGGCAGGGCCTGAACCTCGCGCTTCACGTCCTCGACATGGTCGCGCAATGCGCGCGGGCTGAAGCCGTCAGAGGTGAAGGCGAAGATGTTCCCGAATACGTCGCCGAAGTCGTCGTTGAACGAAAAGCCCTGAAACTCCTGCGGAAAATCGGGCCGGATGTCGGCCATCATGTTGCGCACCTTCTGCCAGATGCGCGGAAGCTGGTTGGCCTTTGTGGTATCAAGAAGGTTCACATAAACGATGGCCTGCCCCGGTCGGGTGATCGAGCGCGTGAAATCCAGCTCGGGCAGTTCCTTCAGCTTCTTCTCGATCCGGTCGGTGACCTGGTTCACCGTATCCTCGACCGAGGCGCCAGGCAGCGAGGCCGACACGATCATTGTCTTGATCGCGAAGTTGGGGTCTTCCTCGCGGCCGATGGTCAGGTACGACATGACCCCGGCAATCAGGCAGACGATCATCAGGAACCACACGAAACTGCGGTGGTTCAGCGCCCAGTCCGACAGGTTGAACCGTTTCATTGTGGCACGCTCGGGCCAACTGCCTGCCCGTCCTGGATGGAGTTGACGCCCTTCACCACGATCTCCTGCCCGGCGCTTACGCCGCCGGTGACCAGCACCCGTTCGCCCACCGTTGCGCCGGTGGTGATGGCGATCCGGTGCACCGTGTTGGTGCCGCGGTCGACCAGCCAGACATCGGGCTTCCCGCCGATCAGGGCGGTTACCGGCAGGCTGAGCCGCGCCGCGGTGCGCGCGCCGGGTTCCACCTGCGCCAGCGCCCCCAGCCGGAAGGCCGTGGGGGCGTCTGCGGCCAGCGTCAGATGCAGGCGGCGGGTGCGGGTGGCCGCATCGGCCACCGGGTCGATCACCCGCAGCGTCGCGGTCGAGGTGATCTCGTGCGCGGCCTCCAGCCGGATGCGGAATTCTGCCCCGGGGCTAAGGCCCGCAGCATCCTGTTCGGACAAGTCGATGACGACCTCGCGGTCGCCCGTGGCAGCCAGCCGCACGACCGGTTGCCCGGCAGTCAGCGCGGCACCGGGTTGCAGGTAGACATGGGTGATGACCCCGGCGGTCGGCGCCGTCAGATTGGCATAGCCGCGCAGTTCCTTCGCCTGTGCCAGCGCCGCCTGCGCCTGCGCCAGCCGGGCCTGGTCCGCGACCAGCGTGCTGTGTGCGGATTCGGCGGTCGAGGGGCTGTCGACCCCCTTGGCCACAAGCTGGTCGGCGCGGTTGGCCGCATCCCGGGCTGAATTCAACTGCGCCGCCGCGACGGTCACGCCGGCCTCGGCGGCGCGTACGTCGGAATCGAGGTCCTGCGGGTTCAGCTCGGCCAGGGTGGCACCGGCCTCGACCACGTCACCTTCGTCCACCGGGCGCTCGACCAGGGTGCCGTTCAGCGGAAAGCCCAGATCGGTCTCTGTCCTTGCGGCGACGGTGCCGACGTAGCTTGGTTGCAGCCCGGCCTGCGGGCTGACGATTTCCGATACCACGGGGCGCGGCGGTGGGGCATCGGCCAGCGCGGCCCGGGGCAGTGGGGCCAGGGGAAGGGCGACCAGCGCCAGAACGGCAAGACGCATCACTTTTCCCCCTGCACGATCCGACCGGGATAGAGCAGGTTGGCGCCAAGGCCCACGACCTCTTCGCCATCCTCCAGCCCACCCGCCAGCACCACGCGCCCGGTTTCGTAGCGCAGGACCTGCACCGGGCGCAGTGACACGGCATGGGTGGCCGGGTCGACAACCCAGACCGCGGGACCCTGCGCGTTGGCGGTGATCGCCGACCACGGCAGGATCACCCGCGGCGCGTCGGCTTCCTCGACCGTGCCCACGATCGCGTCACCGAACCGAAGCCCCCCCGGCAGCGACGACACCGCCACCGTCACCTTCACCGTGCCGGTATGCGGATCGACCAGCGGCGAGATCATGCGGGGTGTCCCGGCCACCGCCTCGTCCGGGCGATCGACGGGGGACAGCATCACCAGCGGCGGGGCCGGGGGAAGCACCGTCAGCAGCACCTCGGGCACCTGGAAGATCGCGTCGTAGCGGTTGCCGATGGCAAGCGACAGAACCGGCTGGGCGGCGCCGACCACCTGGCCCACCTCGGCCATCTTGTCCGTCACGGTGGCGTCAGAGGGCGCGGTCAGCACGGTGTCGGCCAGCGCCTTCCGGGCCCGGTCAAGATCGGCCTGCGCCTGTGCCACGCCCGCTTCGGCCGCGCGCAGCGTGTCGGCGGCGGCATCGCGGGCGCTGCGGGTGGTGGCGCCCTGCTCCAGCAGCCCGTCCTGACGGTCGGCATCGTCGCGGGCCTTTGCGGCCGTGGCCTTCGCGGTGACCAGCGCGGCTTCGGCCGAGCGCAGCGCCTGTTCCTGCTGCACGGAATCGATCCGGGCCAGTTCGGTGCCCGCCGTCACATGGTCGCCCCGGCTCACCGACATCGCGACGATCCGCCCCGATGCCGGGAACGAGGCCATCAGCGTCTGCCGCGCGGCGATCTCGCCGGTCAGGGACAGACGGCGGGTATCGGCGGAATGGGTGACGGTGACGATCTGCACCGTCAGCGGCTGTTCTGCCGCCTGCACAGGCAGCGCCAGCAGTGCCAGCACCGCGACAAGACGGGTCTTCCCCATCCCTTTGCCTCCTCCGATCCGCTTCGCAATCAAAGGTTTGCGATTACGCGGGAACAGTCAACGGCGCCTGTGAGGCGAATTGTCTTTCCCTTGCGTCAGGCGGCGCAACGCACCTTTTCAACGCCATCTTGCAGCGCCGGATCATCGCGGATTGGGTGGGGGGAAATCATTGGTCGGAGTGAGAGGATTCGAACCTCCGACCCCCTGCTCCCGAAGCAGGTGCGCTACCAGACTGCGCTACACTCCGACCGATGCGCGGGAGTTACAGAGTCGGGCAGGGATTTGCAAGGGGTCACTCGACAGCCTTGTTGCGCGAGAAGATCGCCCCCAGCCGCGAGCCGGGGCCCGCATCGGGGCGCTGCCGCGTGGTGGAGACGGGGCGGTTTTCCGACACCGTTCCCCGGCTTTCGCGGAACAGGATGTAAAGCCCGCTGCCGATGATGACCACGATGCCAAGAAAGGTGTAGCCGTCGATCTTCTCGTGGAAGAACAGCCAACCGTAGAAGGCCGCCCAGAGGATCTGGGAATACTGCATCGGCGCCACGATCATCGCCTCGGCGTGGCGATAGGCCATGATGGTGCAAAGCCCCGCGACGATGGCGAACACCGCCACCAGCGTCATGCCGCCCAGATCGATGACCGGCATCGGCACGTAGACGAACGGCATCAGCGCGCCCATCACGATGACGTTGGCCATCATCGGATAGAGCAGGATCACCACGCTGCGTTCCTCGTGCCCGATCTTGCGCGCAATGATCGACGACGTGGCCCCGCCCAGCGCCGAGGCGATGGCGGCAGCGTGGCCCAGCCCCATCGGAACCGCGCCGGGCCGCAGCACGATCAGCACCCCGACCAGCCCGACGATCACCGCAATGCCCCGGCGAAGCCGCACGGTTTCCCCCAGGAGCGGGATCGCCAGCACCGTGATGAGCAGTGGCGTGGCGAAAAGCATGGCATAAACCTGTGCCAGCGGCAGAACCGAGAAGGCATAGAACGCCCCCGCGCCCGCGACCATGTCAGAGGCCACGCGCAGCGTGATCCACCACGGATGCTTCGGCCGCAGGGTGGCGCCGGTGCGTTCGTGCATCAGCATCACCGTGACCAGCGGAAAGCTCATCAGGGTGCGAAAGAAGATGATCTGAAAGGCGGTGTATTCGCCGCCCAGGTGCTTGACGATCGCATCATGCGTCGAGAAAAGCGCAAAACCCAGAAGCGCGAACAGCGCGCCCCGGAGATTGGAGGTCGTCCGCATCGCGATGGCCTTCGGTTCCGTTTGCGGCGATGTTACCGCCACCGGCCCGGGAAGCCCAGAGCGGGCGCGCAGGGTCGGCGCAAAGATGCGAAAGGCCGGGCGGGGGCCCGGCCTTTGCAGTTGTGCAGGTGATGGCTGTTACAGGCTCGCGTCCAGCGCGGCCAGGATCGCGTCGCCCATTCCGGTGGTGCTGACCGGGCTGCCGCCCTCGGGGCCCATCAGGTCGGCGGTGCGGACACCATCGGCAAGCACCTTCTCTACCGCCTTTTCCACGCGGTCGGCCTCGGCGCCCATGTTGAACGAATAGCGCAGCGCCATGGCGAAGCTCAGGATGCAGGCGATCGGGTTCGCCTTGCCCTGGCCCGCGATGTCAGGCGCCGAGCCGTGGACGGGTTCGTAAAGCGCCTTCGGGCGGCCGTTCTTCATCGGCGCGCCGAGGCTGGCCGAGGGCAGCATGCCCAGGCTGCCGGTCAGCATGGCGGCGCAGTCGGACAGGATGTCGCCGAACAGGTTGTCGGTCACGATCACGTCGAACTGCTTGGGCCAGCGCACCAGCTGCATGGCGCCGTTGTCGGCGTACATGTGGCTCAGCTCGACATCGGGATATTCCTCGTCGCGGATCTTCTGCACCACCTCGCGCCACAGAACGCCCGATTCCATCACGTTGGCCTTCTCCATCGAGCAGACCTTGTTGCGACGCTTGCGGGCCATTTCGAAGGCCGAGCGGCTGACGCGGGCGATCTCGGATTCCGAATAGCGCTGGGTGTTGATGCCCACACGCTCGTTGCCTTCGGTGAAGATGCCGCGCGGCTCGCCGAAGTAGACGCCCCCGGTCAGCTCGCGCACGATCATGATGTCGAGCCCGGCCACCACATCCTTCTTCAGGCTGGAGAAATCGGCCAGCGCGTCGAAGCACTGCGCCGGCCGCAGGTTGGCGAACAGGTCCATTTCCTTGCGCAGGCGCAGCAGACCGCGTTCCGGTTTCACGGCAAAGGGCAGGCTGTCGTATTTCGGGCCGCCCACGGCGCCCAGCAGAACGGCGTCCACCTCCTGCGCCTTGGCCATCGTCTTGTCGTGCAGCGGGGTGCCGTACTTGTCATAGGCGCAGCCGCCCACAAGGTCTTCGCTGACGTCGAAGACGATCCCGCGCCGGGCGGCCATCCAGTCGATGATGCGCCGAACCTCGGCCATGACTTCGGGGCCGATGCCGTCGCCGGGAAGGATCAGAAGGGAAGGATTGCTCATGGATGGACCGCTCCGTGAAATGACCCGTTCCGCGTAGCCCTTCGCCCCCAGAGGGTCAAGCGGGGGCCCTTGTTCCACAGGCGTCCGGCAGCTCTGCGGCCAGAAAATCCCAGACCCGGCGGATGCGGGGGGTCTGGCGCAGGGCTTGATGCGCGGCCAGCCACAGCGGCAGCCGGGGCAGCGGCAGGTCGGGGAACAGCTCGACCAGCCCGGTCTGGCGGCGGGCAAGCGGGCGCTGGAAGATACCGATGCCCGCGCCTTCCTCGACCAGGCGCCAGTAGACCTGGTGGTCATCGCAACGGATGCCGAAGAAACCGCGGCTGACCGGCCGACCCATGGCGCGAAGGCCGCGGATCAGCATGTCGCTGCGGTCAAGTCCGACCCAGTCATGGGTGAACAGATCCTCGACATCGGCGGGGCGGCCGCGGCGCGCGAGGTAGCTTTCGGCAGCAAAGAGCCCCAGCGGGATCTCTCCGATCGCGCGTGTCACCACGTCTAGCTGTTCGGGGCGGTACATTCGCAGCGCGATGTCGGCTTCGCGGTAGAGCAGGTTGTCGCTGTCGTCGCTGGGGTGCAGTTCCAGCTCGATCCCCGGTTCCTCGCGCCGGAGCCGGGCCAGCAGGGGCGGCAGCACTCGCTGCGAGATCACAACGCTGGCCGTGATGCGCACGGTGCCTTCCAGTCGGCTGGCCCTGCCCGCCGCCGCCAGCATCAGCCGCGCGGCGGCGGCCTGCATCTCGCGCGCGGGGCCGATCAGGGCGGCGCCCGCCTCGGTCAGTTCCAGGCCCAGCCGATGGCGGCGGAAGACGGCGATGCCCAGCGCCCGTTCGGCCGCCGCCACCTGGCGGCCCAGGGT
>DAIEJF010000281.1 GCA_027351005.1 Paracoccaceae bacterium
GAAGGCGAAACCGACGCCGTCGCCCTGATGGCCACCGTCGCCTGCGAGATCCACCACGCCCACCCCCTGTCGGACTGGACCGGCTTCTACCGCGTCACGGCACCCGAGCTTCTGAAGATCGGCCCCTACCAGGGCGGCCACGGCTGTCTGGTGATCCCCTTTGCGCGGGGCGTCTGCGGGGCCGCTGCCCGGACCGGCCAGGTGCAACTGGTGCCCGATGTCGATGCCTTCCCCGGGCACATCGCCTGCGCCTCGTCCACCCGGTCCGAGATCGTGCTGCCGGTGCGCAACGCGGCGGGCGCGCTGATCGCGGTGTTCGACATCGACAGCGACCTGCCCGCCGCCTTCACCGAGGCCGACGCCGCAGGCCTGCAGGCGATCCTCGATGCCACTTTCGGCGCACCGCATGGCTGACCCCGTTCGCGGCGCGTGCCTCTGCGGCGCCGTGGCGTTCGAGGCCGAACCACCGCTGCGCCCGGTCATCGTGTGCCACTGCCGCGAATGCCGCGCCTGGTCGGGCCATGTCTGGGCGGCGACCTCGGTGCCACATGACCGCTTTCGTCTGACCCGCAGCGAGGGGCTGCGCTGGGTGCGAGCGTCGCCCGCCGCGCGGCGCGGCTTCTGTGGAACCTGCGGTGCCAGCCTCTTCTGGCAGCCCGAGGGCGAGGCGCGCATCTCGATCGGGGCGGGCACGCTGGACGGGCCCACGGGCCTTGCCATCGCCGGGCATATCTTCACCCATGAGGCGGGCGACTACGACACCCCAGAGGGGCCGCCGCCCGCCGCGACACCGGCGGTCGGCGCGGTCGAGGGGCGCTGCCTGTGCGGCGCCTGCCGGTTCACGGTTCCGGCGCCGGTGGGCGAGGTGACGGCCTGCCACTGCCGCCAGTGCCGCAAGACCTCGGGCCATGTCGCGGCCTCGGTCGATGTCGATGAAGCCGCGGTGATCTGGCAGGCCCGGCACGAGGCGCGCTTCACCACGCCGGGCGGCGGCACGCGCGGCTTCTGCGCGGCCTGCGGGTCAAGCCTGTGGTTCCGCGCGGCCGATGGCGCCTTTTCGGTCGAGGCAGGCTGCCTGGCCCCGCCCACGGGCGGCCGACTGACCCGACACATCTTCACCGCGAGCCAGGGCGACTATTACACCCTGACCGACGGCCTGCCCCAAGCCCCGGGCGCGGGCCGCTAAGGCCGGGCGCGGGGCAGGTTCGGCCCGCCTCTTCCCGCCCGATGCCACCTTGCGCCGGGCGGGCGGCTCGCGTCTAGTGGCGCCGAAAGGGACGCCGCGATGCTGCACCTGCTTGAAACCTTCCCGCCTGACCGACTGGCGGCCTTCGTGGCCGCAGGGCTGGTGCTGAACCTGACGCCGGGCGCCGATGTGATGTTCGCCACCGCCTCGGGCATCCGTGGCGGGCCGCGCGCGGGGGCGCTGGCGGGCCTGGGCGTGGGTCTGGGCGCGATCTGGCACGTCAGCCTCGCCGCCGCGGGGGTCTCGGCGATGCTGGCGGCCTGGCCCGGGGCATTGACCGCCCTGCGGTGGGGCGGGGCCGCCTATCTGCTGTGGCTGGCGGTGAAATCCTGGCAGGCGCGCGGCGTGGCCGCGGGGCAGGGGGCAACCGGCTGGCAGGCGCTGCGGCGCGGCGCGCTGACCAACGCCTTCAATCCAAAGCCGATGCTGTTCCTGCTGGCCTTCCTGCCGCAGTTCACCGCACCGGCCTATGGGCCGGTCTGGGAACAGATCGTGCTGCTGGGCGGGCTGTTCGGCCTGACCGGAACGCTGGTCACCATGGGCTACGGGATCGCGGCGGGCTATGTCCGCCACGCGCTGGGCCGCCGGATGACCGTCTTGAACCGCATCGCGGCGCTGATGTTCGGCGGGCTGGCGCTGCGACTGATCGTGGACTGAGGAGATTGCGATGAACATCACGCTTCTGGACGGTGGAATGGGGCAGGAACTGCTGGCCCGCACCGGCGACGAACCGACCCCGCTCTGGGCAACGCAGGTGATGCTGGATCACCCCGATGTCGTGCGCGAGATCCACGCCGACTATTTCGGCGCCGGGGCGACGATCGCCACCACCAACACCTATGCGATCCACCACGATCGGCTGGAACGCTTCGGGATGGATGACCTGTTCGAAGTGCTGCACATGAAGGCCGTGAGCCAGGCCGAAGAGGCGCGCGCCGCCCATGGGTCGGGCCGCATCGCGGGCTCGCTGGGGCCGCTGGTGGCCACCTACCGGCCCGAGACCTGTCCGCCGGTGGCCGAGGCGCAACCGAAATACGCCGAGATCGCCACCCTGATCGGCCCGCACGTGGATCTGTTCCTGTGCGAAACGATGTCGTCGGTCATGCAGGCCGAGGGCGCACTTGCCGGGGCGGTGACGGCGGGCAAGCCGGTCTGGCTGTCGGTGACGGTGGATGACAACGATGGCACCCGCCTGCGCTCGGGCGAGCCCATCGCCGACCTCGCCCCGCTGATCGACCGTTACCGGCCCGCCGCGATCCTCTGCAACTGTTCGGTCCCCGAGGCGATGGGCGCGGCCATGGCCGAAGTGGCGAAGTTCGGCGTGCCCTTCGGCGCCTATGCCAACGGGTTCACCCATATCTCGGATGCCTTCAAGACGGACGCCCCCACCGTCGCCGTGCTGGAGCACCGCCACGACCTGACGCCCGACCGCTACGCCGCCTTCGCGCTGGGCTGGGTGGCGCAGGGAGCCACGATCGTCGGCGGCTGCTGCGAGGTGGGCCCCGCCCATATCCGCGCGCTGGCTGCCGCGCTGAAGGCCGCCGGGCACAGCATCGTCTGAGGCTTGACGGAACCGGGCAGGGCGCCTAGGCGGGCGGGATGACCGACGCCTACGCCCCGCCCGACGTGCCGCTGCGCATCGTCCATGCCGATCATCACCTGCTGGTGCTCGACAAGCCCTCGGGGCTTCTGTCGGTGCCGGGCAAGGGCGAACATCTGGCCGATTGCCTGCTGACGCGCGCGCAACGGGTCTACCCCGAGGCGCTGCTGGTTCACCGGCTGGATCGCGACACCTCGGGGCTGATCGTCTTTGCGCTGACCCGGATGGCCCAGCGGTTCCTGAGCCTGGAGTTCGAGGAGCGGCGGGTGAAGAAGGTCTACATGGCCCGCCTCTGGGGGCTTCTGGAACCGAAGACGGGGACCGTGGACCTGCCCCTGACCGTGGATTGGCCGAACCGCCCGCTTCAGCACGTCAACTTCGAAACCGGCCGCCCGGCGGTGACCGACTGGCGCGTGGTGCGGCACGAAGAGGGCACCACCCGCGTGCGGCTGATGCCGAAGACGGGCCGCAGCCACCAACTGCGCGTTCACATGAAAGAGCTGGGCCATCCCATCCTGGGCGACCCATTCTATGCCGAGGGCGCCGCGCGCGACTTTCCGCGCCTGATGCTGCATGCCGAAAGCCTGAAGATCAACCACCCCGAGGGCGGGCGCGGCTTCACCTTTTCGGCGCCGGTTCCCTTCTGATCGCCGCGCTCAGAGGTCCAGCGCCACCTTCCGCCCCTCGTGGAAGGCGAAGGGCGCCAGCCGAGGCGCCTGGGCATCGCCGATCAGGTGCACCTCGATCCCCGTCAGGTCGGCCGAGAGCGGGTCGAAGGCACGGTTGGTGGTCGACATCACCAGCGCGCTGGCCGCGACCCGTTCGGTTTCCCCGGTCAGCATGTTGCGCAGCGTGGCCCCATCGCCGTGCCATGCGGCGATGTCATGTTCCACCAGAACCCGCACGCCCAGCCGGGCCAGCCGCTGTCGCAGCGGCAGGTCGGCGTTGGTGCGGGCGATCTCCTTGCCCACGAAGGCTTCGGGCGTGACCAGCGTCACCTGCCTGCCCTGTTCGGCCAGGTGCCAGGCGGTGCCGTTGCCGCGCCAGTGGCTGCCCTCGTCATAGACGATGACACTGGGGCCGATCTGCGCCTCGCGCCGCATCACCTCCTCTGGAGAATACACGCGGCCATGCGCAAGCCCTGGCAGCCGGTCGAACTGCGGCTGCCACCGCTGGGTGAAGGCGTCGTCGGGCAGCGAGCCGGTGGCCAGGATCACCACATCGGGCGCGCGGGCCCGCACGTCCTCGGCCTCGAGATAGGTGTTCAGCGTCAGCTTCACCTGAAGCGTCGTGAACTGCCGTTCGTACCAGTCCATCAGGTCGAGGATCTGCGCCCGCCGCGGCTGCTGCCCGGCCAGCCGGAACTGCCCGCCGATCTGGCTCTGGGCCTCGACGATCTCGACCTGATGCCCGCGTTCGGCCGCCACCCGCGCGGCCTCCAGCCCGGCAGGCCCGGCGCCCACCACCAGCACCCGCTTCGGCCGGGCCGCGCGGGTGAAACGGTCGCCGCCCCATTCGAACTCGCGCCCGACCGAAGGGTTGACCAGGCAGGAAATCCAGTAGTCGCGATAACGCCGCCCCCAGCACATCTGGTTGCAGGAAATGCAACCGCGCACATCGTCGGCCCGCCCCTCGGCGGTCTTGCGCGCCAGATGCGGGTCGGCGATCTGGCCGCGCACGATCGAGACCATATCGGCCTCGCCCGCGGCAAGGATCGCCTCGCCATTGTCTGGGGTGCGCACATGCGCCTCGGAGGTGACCTTCGCGTGTTTCAGAAGCCCCTTCAGCACCTTGGTAAAGGGCGCCGTCAGCTTTTCGCCATGCACGAAGGTTGGGATGAGGTGGTCGAAATCCAGATACCCGCCCGCGCCGCAGGTCACATAGTCGATGTGGCCGGTGGCATCGTGCAGCGCCACGATTTCGGCCAGCGCCTCGCCGCGCAGCGTCACCGGGTCGGTTTCGGACACAGAGATGGCCAGCCCCACGATGAAATCCTCGCCGCAGGCACGGCGGATGTCCTCGATGATCGTGCGCGACAGGCGGGTGCGGTTTTCCAGGCTGCCACCCCAGCGGTCGTCGCGCCGGTTGCTCCACGGCGTCCAGAACTGGTCCAGCAGCGAGTGATAGGCGGCCCAGACCTCGACCCCCTGAAAGCCCGCGGCCTGGGCGCGGCGGGCGGCAGCGGTGTGGCTGGCGATCAGTTCCCGGATCTCGGCCTCGGTCATCGCGTGGCTGCCGTCGCTGTCGTGATAGCTGGGCATCCCCGAGGGGCCCCAGCCGGGGCGGAAGGACAGGTCGGCATCGGCGTGCTGGCC
>DAIEJF010000282.1 GCA_027351005.1 Paracoccaceae bacterium
CCGGCAGGGCCGGGGCCCGACCGCCGGGTGGGCGCTGCACGGGTGACGGTCTGCGATTTATGGTGCGGCGTCTCGTGAGGGTGAGCCCGCGCGGGCCTTGCCCTGCGTCGCGCGAGGTCACGTCATTCGTGGCGGTTGCGATCGGCGGGGCCGACCCTGGCAGCAGAGGGCAAGCGCGGTTCTCCTTCTTGCCCGCGCACCGGCAGGGCCAGCGCCCGACCGCGGGTGGGCGCTGCACGGGTGACGGTCTGCGATTTATGGTGCGGTTCCTCCGCGGGTGAGCCCGCCTTCGACGCCAAGGAGCGCCCGCTCTCGGGGGCGGTCGGGCGCTGGCCCGGGGGCGCCTGCGGCGCTGTTCCCTGGGGCCGGGGGAGACGTCGGGTGTCCGCCCACCCTGTCTCCCGCCAGAGACGGCCAGCACCCGACCGCCGGGTGGGCGTCGACCCCCGGGGGCGCCTGTGGGGCAGGTGCCGCGCCTGCTCCGCGTCCGTCAGCCGTTGAACAGGAAGTGCAGCACGTCGCCGTCCTGCACCTCGTAGGTCTTGCCTTCCACCCGGAACTTGCCCGCTTCCTTGGCGCCGGCCTCGCCGTTTCCGGCGACATAGTCGGCATAGGCGATGGTCTCGGCGCGGATGAAGCCCTTTTCGAAATCGCCGTGGATCACACCCGCCGCCTGCGGCGCCAGCGTGCCCTTGGTGATCGTCCAGGCCCGCGCCTCTTTCGGGCCCACGGTGAAATAGGTCTGCAGGCCCAGAAGGCTGTAGCCCGCGCGGATCAGCCGGTCGAGCCCGGCCTCGCTGAGCCCCATCTCTTCGAGGAACATCGCCTGCTCGTCATCCGACAACTGGCTGATCTCTTCCTCGATGCGGGCCGAGATCACGACCGAGGCCGCGCCCTGCGCGCGCGCCATCGCCTCGACCCGGGCCGAGAAGTCGTTGCCGCTGGCGGCCTTGGCCTCTTCGACGTTGCAGACGTAAAGCACGGGCTTGGCGGTCAGCAGTTGCAGCATGCCCCAGGTGCGGGCGTCATCCTCGGCCACCTTTACCGTGCGCGCGGGCCGACCCGCCTCCAGCGCCGCCTGCGCGGCCGACAGCAGCCGGTCCTGGTCGGCGGCCTCCTTGTCGTTGCCCTTCAGCTTCCGCGCCAGGTTCGCCCGCCGCCGCTCGATCGATTCCAGATCGGCCAGCATCAGTTCGGTCTCGATCGTTTCGGCATCGGCGACCGGATCCACGCGGCCTTCCACATGGGTGATGTCGCCATCCTCGAAACAGCGCAGCACATGGGCGATGGCGTCCACCTCGCGGATGTTGGCCAGGAACTGGTTGCCCAGGCCCTCGCCCTTGCTGGCGCCCTTCACCAGCCCCGCGATGTCGACGAAGGTGATCCGCGTCGGGATGATCTGTTTGGACCCCGCGATGCGGGCCAGCGTGTCAAGCCGCGCGTCGGGCACTGCCACTTCGCCCACGTTGGGCTCGATCGTGCAGAAGGGGAAGTTGGCCGCCTGCGCCGCGGCTGTGCGGGTCAGCGCGTTGAAGAGCGTGGACTTGCCCACGTTCGGCAGCCCGACGATGCCCATCTTGAAGCCCATGGCGGTCCCTTTCCCGGAAGACGCGCCGCTTCTAGGGGACGGCGGGCGGCAGATCAAGGCGCGTTGGTGCCGCCGTCGGTCGCATCGGGCGCGCGCAGGGCGCAGCTTCCGTGCTAGACCGCGCCCGACGACGCAGGAAAGGGCAGGCGATGACCCAGAGCACCCCACGGCCGCAGACGCTGGCGCTGAACGCGGGGCTTTCCCCCGACCCGGCGACCCGCGCGATCGCGCCCAACATCTCGATGTCGGTCAACAACGCGCTGGCGCCGGGCGACGGCGCCTTTTCCGCCGACGGGGCCGCGGATCTGACCGCGCTGCCCTTCCTTTACGCGCGCTGGACCAACCCCACCGTGCGCCAGCTCGAAGAGCGGGTGGCCGCGCTGGAGGGGGCGGGGGGCGCGGTCTGCACTGCCACCGGGCTGGCCGCCATCGCGGCCACCTTCTTCACCTTCCTGAAGGCGGGCGACCATCTGATCGTGTCGGATGTCTGCTATGCCGGGGCGAACGAGCTTGCCCGCCGCATCCTGCCCGATTACGGGATCGAGGTGACGGCGGTGAACCTGTCGCGCCCGGCCGATCTGGCCGCGGCGCTGCGCCCGAACACGCGGCTCGTGCATGCCGAAACGCCCTGCAACCCGCTGCTGCGGCTGACCGACCTGGCCGAGGTGTCGCGGCTGGCCCATGCCGCGGGGGCGCTGGTGTCGGTGGATTCGACCTTCGCCACCCCGGTCGCCACCCGCCCGCTGGACCATGGCGCCGATCTGGTGATCCATTCCCTGACCAAGTTCATGAACGGCCACGGCGATGTGCTGGGCGGGGTCGTGGCGGGGGCGAAGCCGCTGGTGGAACGCATCCGCTCGCGCGCGGGGGTCTATCTGGGGGCGACGCTGGCCGCCCATTCGGCCTGGCTCATCATGCGCGGGCTCGACACGCTCTGGCCCCGGATGCAGACGGCCACGGCCAATGCGGCGCGGGTGGCGGCCTACCTTGCGGATCATCCCGCGGTGACGGCGGTCACCTGGCCGGGCCTGCCCGGCCATCCGCAGGCGGATCTGGTCGCCCGGCAGATGGCGCTGGCCGGTGGCATGCTGACCTTCCAGACGCGCGACCCGCGCGCCACCGCCGCCCGGCTGGCCGAACGGCTGAAGACCATCCATTACGCCTTCTCGCTGGGCCATCAGCGCAGCCTCGTGGTGCTGCTGGACACCGAAGAGATGATGGCCTCGACCTGGCGGCTGACGGGCGCGCAGGCCGAGGATTACCGCGCCTGGGCGGGCGACGGGATCTTCCGCCTCTCGATCGGGCTGGAGGCCCCCGAAGACCTGATCGCCGATCTGGCGCAGGCGCTGGGGCAATAGCGGCGGGCGGGGGGTGCGGCGGCCGTCACGGCGCCTTGATTTCCCCCGCCGCATCCGGCACATCGGGGCGACCCAGCCGGAGCTTGCCATGACCCGCATCGAGCGCAGATTTGCCACCCTGAAGGCCGAGGGCCGCAAGGCCTTCGTGGCCTACATGATGGCCGGAGACCCGGACGCGGCGACCTCGCTCGAGATCATGCGCGGCCTGCCCTCCGCCGGGGTCGACATCATCGAACTGGGCATGCCCTTCACCGACCCGATGGCCGACGGCACCACGATCCAGCTTGCGGGCCAGCGCGCGCTGGAAGGCGGCCAGACGCTGCAGAAGACGCTGGACATGGCCGCGGCCTTCCGCGCGCAGGATGACGAGACGCCGATCGTGATGATGGGCTATTACAACCCGATCTTCTCGCGCGGGGTGGATGCCTTTCTGGCCGATGCCAAGGCCGCCGGGGTCGATGGGCTGATCGTGGTGGACCTGCCCCCCGAAGAGGACGAGGAACTGTGCATCCCCGCCCAGCGCGCCGGGCTGAACTTCATCCGGCTGGCCACGCCCACCACCGATGCCCGCCGCCTGCCCAAGGTGCTGCAGAACACCTCGGGCTTCGTCTATTACGTCTCGATCACGGGGATCACCGGCGCCGCCGCGGCCGAGGCGTCCGATGTGGGCCCCGAGGTGGCGCGGATCAAGGCCGCCACCGACCTGCCGGTGATCGTGGGCTTCGGCATCAACACCCCCGAGGCCGCCCGCGCCATTGCCGCGGTTGCCGACGGCTGCGTGGTGGGATCGGCCATCGTGAAGGAGATCGGCGCGGGCAAGTCCCCGGCCGAGGTCTGCGCCTTCGCGGGCTCTCTTGCGGCAGGCGCGCATTCGGCCTGACCGGGGCCGATCCGGGCCGCCGGACCGGGTTGCGGAATTTCGCCGCAGTCTTGCCCCGCACACGCCGTCGTCAGCGTCCTGACATTGCGCTTTTGCCACTTTCGGCGCATGAGGGGCGCCATGCCCGGACGTTCGGAGAGGTATCGAGGGTGCAGCACAAGACCATGGGGCGCGGCCGTGCCGCGGCCTTGACGCGGCTGGCGGGGGCCGGTCTGATTCTGTTGTCGGCAGGGGCCGCGCAGGCGGCGCAGACGCTGGCCGACCAATGGGCCGAATACGAGGCGGTGAAGCCCAAGACCATCCTGCAGCTTCAGCCCTTCCGGCAGACGACCGAGGCCACGACGGCCAGCGGCACGCCGATGCGGCTGATCTCGGTCAACCCGAACGTGAATGCCTGGTTCGTGCTGGAACTGGGCGCGGCGGATGCGCCCGACCTGAAGGCCTATCACATCGAAAACCCCGACCCGCGGCATCAGACCGTGGCGCTGGTGCCCCCGGCCACGCCGGGTGCTGCGCCCACGCTGGCGCTGGACGGGCCGCAGGGCCCGATGACCTGCGCGCCCTGGGATGGCGCGGCACCCGACCTGACCGCGGCGGCGGCCTCGGGGCAGCCCTATGCCAAGCTCTGCGATGGCCGCCTGCTCTTGCGCAACGAGGTGAAGGGCGCCGAGTCGACGATGGAGGGGGTCACGGATTTCCTGCGCTCCAACATCTGGGGCGGCGACGCGATCGTGAACTTCGTCAAGAACAACTTCTACCAGGATGCCTTCGCCGAAAAGGCCAAGGCTACCGCGGGCGGCGCGGTCGCGGTGCCTGACGCGGGCCCCACCCCTGCGCCCACGAACCCGGC
>DAIEJF010000287.1 GCA_027351005.1 Paracoccaceae bacterium
GCGCGCAGCGGCGCGCCGCCCCGGTCGGGGCCGGGCAGGTCGACCTGCGAATAGACCCGGTCCAGTCGCATCCGCGCGATGTCGGCCGCATCGGGCCAGGCCGGGGCGTCGCCATGCCGCCAGGATGTGGCCAGGCGATCCGGGTGCACCTCGATCAACCCGACCCCCGCGGCCCCCGTGGCGCGCGCAAGCCCGCCCAGGAAGGCGGGCCAGTGATCGCCCGCCCGCCCCGCCGCGTCATAGCCCGTCGCGGCCGCCAGCAGCGCGGCCTGCAACTCTGCCTCTTCGGACATCGTTTCAATCCGATCCAGTTACCCCCCATTTGGGGGGTTCATTTCTCTGTCGCGCAGGCTACCCCCTGGGTCAACAGGTTTGACGGAGACGGCCCGATGAACGCAAAAACCCTGACCCACCTGCAACGGCTGGAGGCCGAGAGCATCCACATCCTGCGCGAGGTGGCCGCCGAGGCGGAAAAGCCGGTGATGCTTTACAGCGTGGGCAAGGACAGCGCGGTGATGCTGCACCTGGCCAAGAAGGCCTTCTACCCCGCGCCGCCGCCCTTCCCGCTGCTGCATGTGGATACCACCTGGAAGTTCCGCGACATGTACGTCATGCGCGAAAAGGCCGCCCGCACCGCGGGGATGGAGCTTCTGATCCACCAGAACCCCGAGGCCAAGGCCAAGGGCATCAACCCCTTCGACCACGGCCCGCTCCATACCGACATGTGGAAGACCGAGGGGCTGAAACAGGCGCTCGATCTCTACGGCTTCGATGTGGCCTTCGGCGGCGCGCGCCGCGACGAGGAAAAGAGCCGCGCGAAGGAACGGGTGTTCTCGTTCCGCTCGGCCAATCACCGCTGGGACCCGAAGAACCAGCGCCCGGAACTCTGGCGGCTTTACAACGCCCGCAAGGCCAAGGGCGAAAGCGTGCGGGTGTTCCCGATCTCGAACTGGACCGAACTCGACATCTGGCAATACATCCACCTCGAAGGCATCGAGATCGTGCCGCTCTACTTCGCCGCGCCGCGCCCCACGGTGGACCGCGACGGGCTGATCCTGATGGTGGATGACGACCGCTTCCGCCTGCACCCGGGCGAGGTGCCCAAGATGCGCTCGGTCCGGTTCCGCACGCTGGGCTGCTACCCGCTGACCGGCGCGGTCGAAAGCACCGCGACCACCCTGCCGCAGGTCATCCAGGAAATGCTGCTGACCACCACCTCGGAACGCCAGGGCCGGGCGATCGACCACGATCAGGCCGCCTCGATGGAGAAGAAGAAGCAGGAAGGCTACTTCTGACCGCTTTTCTCCGCGCCGCCCAGACAGACAGGACCGCCATGAGCACCCAAGACCCGATCTACAAGACCGACGCGCTGATCGCCGAGGACATCGACGCCTACCTGACCGCCCACCAGCACAAGACCATGCTGCGCTTCCTCACCTGCGGCTCGGTCGACGACGGGAAATCCACGCTGATCGGCCGCCTGCTCTATGACAGCAAGATGATCTTCGAAGATCAGCTTGCCGCGCTGGAAGCCGACAGCCGCCGGATCGGCACCCAGGGACAAGAGATCGACTTCGCGCTGCTGGTCGATGGTCTGGCCGCCGAACGCGAACAGGGCATCACCATCGACGTGGCCTATCGCTTCTTCGCCACCGAAAAGCGCAAGTTCATCGTGGCCGACACGCCCGGCCATGAACAGTACACCCGCAACATGGTTACCGGCGCGTCGACCGCGGATCTGGCCGTGATCCTTGTCGATGCGCGCAAGGGCGTGCTGACCCAGACGCGGCGGCACAGCTACCTGGTGCATCTGCTGGGCATCCGCCACATCGTGCTGGCGGTGAACAAGATGGATCTGGTGGGCTATGACCAGGCCGTGTTCGACCGCATCCGCGCCGATTACGCGGCCTTCGCGCAGGGCATCGGCATCGCCGATTTCACCGCGATCCCGATTTCCGGCTTCAAGGGCGACAACATCACCGCCCCCAGCGCCAACACCCCCTGGTACACCGGCCCGGCGCTGCTGCCGCATCTGGAAACCGTCGAGCTGGAAGACACCCGCGACCAGGCCGGCGCCTTCCGCATGCCGGTGCAATGGGTGAACCGCCCCAACCTCGATTTCCGCGGCTTCTGCGGCCTGATCTCCAGCGGGCAGGTGCGGCCGGGCGACGCGGTGCGGGTGCTTCCGGGCGGCAAGACCTCGACCGTCGCGCGGATCGTGGCACTGGAAGGCGACCGCGATTTGGCGGTGGCGGGCGAATCCGTCACGCTGACGCTGGCCGATGAAATCGACTGCTCGCGCGGGCAGGTTCTGGTGGCCGCCCAGGACCCGCTCGAGGTGGCCGACCAGTTCGAAGCCACGATCGTCTGGATGGACGAGGCGGAACTGGTGCCCGGCCGGTCCTACTGGCTGAAGATCGGCACCCAGACCGTGGCCGCCACGATCCACGCGCCGAAATACGAGGTGAACGTCAACACCCAGGAACACCTGGCCTCGAAGACGCTGGACCTGAACGCGATCGGCGTGGCCGTAGTGACGACCGACCGCCAGATCCCCTTCGCGCCCTATGCCGAGAACCGCGATCTGGGCGGCTTCATCCTGATCGACCGTCACACCAACCACACGGTCGGCGCGGGGATGATCCGCTTTGCGCTGCGGCGCGCGCAGAACATCCACTGGCAGGCCACCGACATCAGCCGCGCCCACCATGCCGCGATGAAGAACCAGAAGCCCGCGGTACTGTGGCTGACGGGTCTGTCGGGCTCGGGCAAGTCGACCATCGCCAACATCGTCGAAAAGAAGCTGGCACGGATGAACCGGCACACCTTCCTGCTTGATGGCGACAACGTGCGTCACGGGCTGAACAAGGATCTGGGCTTCACCGAGGCGGACCGGGTGGAAAACATCCGCCGCGTGGGCGAGGTCGCCAAGCTGATGACCGACGCCGGGCTGATCGTCATCACCGCCTTCATCTCGCCCTTCCGGTCGGAACGCGACATGGTGCGCGGCATGATGCAGCCGGGCGAGTTCATGGAAATCTTCGTGGACACGCCGCTGGAGGTGGCCGAGGGCCGCGACGTGAAGGGGCTTTATGCCAAGGCGCGCGCGGGCCAGTTGAAGAACTTCACCGGCATCGATTCGCCCTACGAGGCGCCCGAGGCGCCCGAACTGCGCATCGACACGACCGAGACGACGCCGGAACAGGCGGCCGACCTCATCATCGCGCGGCTGATCCCCTGACCGGGGGCGGCCGCGGCGCGCAGGCTACGGAAAACGGGCGGTCCGCTCCTGGCCGCCCGTTGTCGTGCCGCCCGTCGTCGTTCCGGCAGCAGGGCGGGGGCCTCAGCCCATGCCCATCATCCGTGTGTTCATGTTGACCAGCACCCAGATCGTGCCCGCCGCCATCAGGAACAGCAGCAGCGCCGAGAAGGCCAGCAGGTAGACCTTCTCCCGCTCTTCGGGGCTGAAATCGACATGCAGGAAATAGCGCAGGTGCACGAAAAGCTGCACCACGCCCAGAACGGCCACCACGCCGATCACCGTCGCGCGGTCCAGCGTGTCGCCCATTGCGACCATGGCGAAGGGAATGACCGTCAGAACCACCGCCAGCCCGAAACCCGTCAGATAGCCCCTCAGGTCGTGGCGATAGCCCTGTGCGTTCAGCTTGGAACTCTGCGGCGCAGACATCAGACGATCCCTCCGAGGTAGACGATCGAGAAGATCCCGATCCAGATGATGTCGAGGAAGTGCCAGAACAGCGCCAGCCGCGCGAGCCGCGAGGTCAGCCCCGCGTCGATGCCCTTGCCCACGATCTGGACCATCAGGATCACCAGCCAGATCGCCCCCGCGGTGACATGCAGCCCGTGCAGCGGCACCAGCCCGAAGAAGGCCGACAGGAACCCCGACCGCTGCGGCACCGCGCCGATGGCGATCATATGGGCGAATTCCCGCACCTCGAGCCCGAGGAACACCAGCCCCAGCGCCAGCGTCACGCCCAGCCAGCCCAGAACCCGGCCGCGGCCCTGTTCGTATTTCACCGCCAGCGAGGCCAGGCCGAAGGTCAGCGTGCTGGTCAGCAGCACCGCCGTTTCCATCGCCGCGCCGGGCAGTTCGAACAGATCCCGCGGCGTCGGCCCACCCGCATAGGACATCGGGTCCAGCATCGTCGCATAGGTCGCGAAGAACAGGCCGAACAGGATCAGGTCGCTCATCATGAACAGCCAGAACCCCCACAGCGCCTTGCCCGCCGCGTCATGGTCATGGTCGTGCCCGGCCTCGTAGCTCAGCCCGGGCGCGGCATGGATCGCACTGGTGCCGCTCATGCTGCGACCTCCCTCGTTTCCGGCGCCGCGACGCCGTGGTTGATGCCGTCCTGTTCATGCTCGCGCGTCACCGGCGCCAGTCGGCCCACCGCGGCCAGCCAGGCCCGGTGTTCCGCCGCCACCTGCGCCGCGGGGATGACGACCCCGGCGCGGTCGCCGCGCAGCGCGCGCCCGATGAAGGCCACCGCCATCACCGCGAAGGACAGCGCGGCCAGCCACCACATGTACCAGATCATGCCGAAGCCGAAGGCGGTGCCGAAAACCGCCAGGATCACGCCCATCCAGGTGTCGCCCGGCAGATGGATGTCGGCATAGGCCGGGGGTGCCTGATAGCCCAGCCCCGCCTCCTTCGCGACCGCGAAGGCTTCGCGCGCATGGACATGCGGGATGACGGCGAAGTTGTAGGCGGGCACCGGCGAGGGCGTCGCCCATTCCAGCGTGCGCGCATCCCAGGGGTCGCCGCCGATGTCGCGGGTGAACTCCCTGTCGCGGATCGAGACGTAAAGCTGCACGAAAAGGCTCAGCAGCGCCACGGTCACCACCACCCCGCCCACCGCCGACAGGATCATCCAGGGCTGGTAGGCGGGGTTGGTATAGGCCACCGTCCGCCGGGTCATCCCCATCAGACCCACGACATACATGGGAAAGAACACCAGCACGAAACCCGCCACCCAGCTCCAGGCCGAGATGTAGCCCCAGCGGTCGTTCAGCCGGAACCCGAAGAGCTTGGGGAACCAGTAGGTATAGCCCGCCAGCATCCCGAACAGCAGACCCGGGATCAGCATGTTGTGGAAATGCGCCACCAGGAACAGCGTGTTGTGCACCTGAAAGTCGATCGACGGATTGGCCAGGATGATCCCCGACAGCCCGCCCAGCACGAACAGCACCATGAACGACACCAGATAGACCATCGGCACCGTCATCCGCACCCGGCCGCGGTACATGGTGGCCATCCAGTCATAGACCTTCACGCCGGTCGGCACCCCGATCAGCATCGTGGCGATGCCGAAGGCCGCGTTCATGTCGGCGTCCTGCCCCATGGTGAAGAAGTGATGCAGCCAGACGGTGAACGACAGGACCGCGATCGACATCGTCGCCACCACCAGCGAGCCGTAGCCGTAAAGCCGCTTGCCCGAATAGGTCGCCACGATTTCCGAATACACGCCGAAGGCGGGCAGGATCAGGATGTAGACCTCGGGGTGGCCGAACAGCCAGAACAGGTTGGCATAGTTCATCATGTTGCCGCCAAGCGCGTTGGTGAAGAAATGGAACCCGGCATAGCGGTCCAGGAGCAGCATCGCGGTCGACACGGTCACCGGCGGCAGCGCAAAGACCATCAGGATCGCGGTGCACAGCGCCGTCCAGGTGAACATCGGCATCTTCATCAGCGTCATGCCCGGCGCCCGTTCGCGCAGGATGGTGACGACAAAGTTGATCCCCGTGATCGTGGTGCCCAGCCCCGCCAGCAGCACCGACCACAGCCAGTAATCCGGCCCCGGCCCCGGCTGGAACAGGCTGTCCGTGTAGGGCGGATAGGCGGTCCAGCCGCCGGTCGAGAACTGCCCCACCACCAGCGAGATCATCACCAGCGCCGCGCCCGCCACCGTCAGCCCCAGCGAGGCCGAGTTCAGCATCGGGAACGACACGTCCCGCGCCCCGATCTGCAACGGCACCACGATGTTGATCAGCCCGGTCAGGAAGGGCATCGCCATGAAGAAGATCATGATCGTGCCGTGGGTCGAGAACAGTTGGGCATAGTGGTTGGCCGACAGGAATCCGCCGCCCAGCCCGTCGGCCTGCTGTCCGCGCATCACCACGCCTTCCAGCACGCCGCGCACCAGCATGATGCCCGCCAGCACGATGTACATGATGCCGATCCGCTTGTGATCGACGCTGACCAGGTAGTTCTGCCACAGCGGCCCCCAGAGCCGGTAGCGGCTCAGCGCCACCACCGCCGCAAGCCCGCCCAGGATCACCGCCCAGGCAGCACCCGACAGGATGATCTCGTTCAGGGTGGGGTCGCGGAAGGCCGTCAGGAAATCGAGCGCGCCAAGATCAAGCCGCCCGAACACGATCCGCCAGAAATCCGTTGTCATCGTCGCGCCCTCGCTCAGCCCGAATACTTGGTGTTGTAGGCGGCCGTTCCCGGCTGATCCGCGGGGGTCATCGGGTGGCCGTTGTGATACCGCATCACGATACCGCCAAAGAGATCGGTCGGCACGTCGGTGAAATAGGTGACGCTGGGCGGCATCGCCGGATTGCCGAAGGTGGCGCGCACCTCGGCGGGGGTCGAACTGGTGGCAAGCCGCGCATAGGCCATCGGGTTCAGCGCCACGCCCTTGGCCTGAACCGCCTTCAGCCAGGCGTCGAAGTCGTCCTTCGCCATGGCGACCGCGGTGAAATGCTGGTCATGGAAGCCGTCGCCGCTGAATTGGGTGTTCATGCCGTCGAAATGGCCCACCCGGTCGGCGGCCAGGTTCAGCTTGGTCACCATCCCCGGCATCGCATAGATCTGCCCCGCAAGCGCCGGCACCAGAAAGCTTTGCATCACCGTGTCGGTGGTCAGTTCGATCTGCACCGGGCGATCCTGCGGGAAGGCCATCTCGCCCACCGTGGCGATGTGATAGTCGGGGTAGATGAACAGCCATTTCCAGTTGAGCCCGACCACCTGCACCTTCAGCGGCGCCTTGTCCGAGGCAATGGGTCGGTAGGGGTCCAGGCTGTGCGTGCCCTGCCACAGCAGCACACCCAGCACCGCGACGATCGCCGCGGGCACCAGCCACATCACCCATTCCAGCGCGTGCGAGAAATCCCAGTTCGGCGCGTAGCGGGCGCGCGCATTGCCGTAGCGGTAGTGCCAGGCCAGAAGCGGCACCCCCACCAGCACCGGCAGCACCACGATCATGGAAATCCAGGTGACCTGCCAGAAATGCACGCTCTGGGCCACGGCCACCGGCCCCGCGGGCGACAGGAACCCCGCGGCCTGCGCAGCCCCCGCCCCGGCCACGGCCACGGCCACGGCCACGGCCACCGACAGCAGGCCCACCCGATGCGAACACAACCCCCGCCGCG
The DNA here is from genome assembly GCA_027351005.1 of Paracoccaceae bacterium. Classification (GTDB taxonomy): domain Bacteria; phylum Pseudomonadota; class Alphaproteobacteria; order Rhodobacterales; family Rhodobacteraceae; genus Solirhodobacter. Next base: position 7,396 of record DAIEJF010000287.1, read on the forward strand.
TCCGCTGTCCCGACCCCTCGGGTCTTGCGTTGCTCACGTTCATCCCTCCTGACGTGCTGCGCAGGCAACGCCCTGCCGGGGCCGGGCAGCCCGTGCCCCGCCGGAAACAGATCGCAGACCTGACGCCATGTTGTCGGACGAGGGGCTGCCCTGGGGGCGCGAGCGGGGGGTCGTTTCGGGTCACCCGAGGCGACCGACCGCGCGCCTGCAGCACTCACGTCGATGTGCCGCATCTCTTATTGTGCGCCCCGGATACATCAATTCACGAAACCATGATCCGGCCTATTTGTCGCACCCTCTCCGTGGGTTAGCGCCCAAGGCGACGCCGACGCGCCACCGCGCCGTGCACGCCTTTGCCGCCTGCAAATGCTGGGCCTCCGCTGCGCCGCAGCATGGGCCCGGCCTCGCCCAAAACATCGTGAGCGCGCGTGACAGGGTTGCGGCTGCGGCCGAACGCCGCATATCGTGGAAGGGCACCGGGGAAACCCCGGCGGCCGCGATGCCCAAGAGATGCGCGCCCTGCACCCGCGATGTGCAGGACGAAACGCACCGGCACCGACCGCCCCGGAACGATTCGGCGCCGGCATGAGGGGAGAGCATGCGCATGGACTTCGTGGAGGAAATCGAGGCGGTCATCCCGTCCCTTCGCCGCTACGCCCACGCCCTGGTGCATGACCGCGCCGCGGCCGAGGATCTGGTGGAAGATTGCCTCCGCCGCGCGCTGGCCCGCCGGGCCGAATGGCAGCCCGGCGCCGCGGTGAAAACCTGCATGTTCCGCATCCTGCTGAACCGCTACCGCGACCGGTTGCGGCAGCCCCCGGCCCGGCCCACGCTGGTCGCGGCCCCGCCGCCACCCCGCCTTGCCGACCGCCTCGCACACCATCCCGCAGCCCATCCGGCCGTCCACGACGTGCAGCAGGCCATCGCCCGCCTGCCCGCAGACCAGCGCGTCGCCCTGCTTCTGGTGATGCTGGAAGGGATGAGCGTCGACGAGGCGGCGGCCCTTCTGGCGATCTCGCGGCAGGCGCTGATCGCGCGTCTGGCGCGGGCGCGCGCCGCGCTGTCCCGCATGACCGCCCCGCAGGGCGACGCCCGGCGGAGCATCGCCTGATGCCGACCCCGCCGGAAGATCCGGTGCCGAAGGAAAGCCTGATCCGCTTTCACGCGGACGACCTGCCCGGCGCCGACCGCCGCGCGCTGGCCGACCGGATCGACGGCGACCCCGCAAGCCGCGCCGCGCTGGCAGAATGGGACCTCCAGGATGCGGCCATGGCGGCGATCTACGCGCCCCTTGCCGAAGAGGCGCTGCCCCCCCGCTATGCCGCCCTGCTTGACGAGGCCCGCACCGCCCCTGGCCCACAGCGCCACGCCGCCCGCCCGCGCAGCGGGATCCTGTTGCTGGCCGTCCTTGGGCCGGTGCTGGGGGCGCTGATCGGCTGGGGCGCCAGCCGTGCCTTCTGGCCCGCGCCGCCCGCGACAGCCGCAGCCGCCGCGCAGGCGTTCCGCATCTATGCGACCGACGCCACCCGCCCGGTCGAACTTTCGGCCGCCGAGGCCGGGCCGCTGGCCGCCTGGATCTCGGCCCGTCTGGGCCAGGCCATCGCGCCGCCCGACCTCGGGCGCGCCGGGCTGACGCTGATGGGCGGGCGGGTGTTGCCGGGGCCGGGGGGCGCGGCCGCCTTCTTCCTCTACCAGACCGCCACGGGGCAGCGGGCCGCGCTGTACGTCACCACCGGCTGCACCGCCGGGCCGGACCGGCCCACGGCCTTCGATACCGCGGGCCTCGGCGGGTTCTGGTGGCAAAGCCGCAGCCTCTGCATTGCCGCCGTGGGCATCCCCGGCGACGTGACGCTGCACCGGGTGGCGACGCTCGCCTATGACGCGCTTCTGTGATCCGCGCCCGACGGGGCTGGGATTCGCCGGGCGCGCCGCCTACATCTCCTGACCGGACAGGCGGCGCCCTGCCCCCCTGCCCCGCCCGAGAAGAGAGGTCGCCCTGCCACATCCCCCTGCCCCGCCGCCCCGGACCCGCGCATGACGGCGCTGGCGATCGGGCCCTTCGTCTGGGCCGGTGACCGGCTGGCCGCGGTGATCGCGCTTCTGGTCTTTCTGGGCGTGACCGAGGCCGCCGCCTGGCGCCGCGGCCGCCGCGGTCGGCCCGGCGGGCTGGGCCCGTGGCCCTATCTCGTCGTCCTGGGCTGGGTGCTGGCCGCGCGGGCGGGGTTCGTCGCGCAGAACCTGCCCGCCTTCGCGCAAGACCCGCTTGCGGTCGTCGCGCTCTGGCAGGGCGGCTTTTCCGCCCGCACCGGGGCCTATGGCGCGGCCTTCGTCATCGCCGCCGCGTCGCTTTCGGCGCGGCGCCCGTTCCTGCCGCTGGCGGTGGCGGCGGTGCTGGCGGGCCTCGTCTCCACGACGGCAATGCTGGTGCTGCAGGCGCGCGCACCCGCCCCCGCCGTGGCGCTGGATCTGGCGCGCTTCGAAGGGCTGGACGGCCCCGCCGGGGCGCCGCCCCTGCCGCCCGGCCGCCCCGTGGTGCTGAACCTCTGGGCCAGTTGGTGCGGCCCCTGCCGACGCGAGATGCCGATGCTGCAAGAGGTGGCCGCCCAAAGCCCCGGCGTGGCCTTCCGCTTCGTCAACCAGGGCGAAACCGCGCCGGTGATCCGCGGCTACCTGTTGGCCAACCGCCTTGCGGGCGCCGATGTCCGGCTGGACCCGGACCGGACGCTGATGGCGCGCTATGGCGCCATCGGGCTGCCCGCCACGCTGTTCTTTGACGCCCGCGGCACCCTTGTGCGCGGGGTGATCGGCGAGATCTCGCGCGCCGAACTGCTGCGCCAGATCACTGACATGACGCAGCCGCAGCCCGTGCCGCCACCCGCCACGCCCTGAGCCGTCACTCCTCGGCAGGCGGCGCGTGCACGCGGGCGCGGGCGGCGGCCCGCGCTGCCAGCACCGCATGCGGCACCGGGGTGCCCGGCGGATAGGTGCCCAGCCCCGTCTCGCCGATCGGCCGCACGATCACCCGCGTCCCGGGCTTCACCCGATCGTAAAGGTCGGCGATATCCTGATCGAACAGCCGGATGCAGCCATCCGTCGTGGCCTTGCCGATGGTCTCGGGATAGGGGGTGCCGTGGATGCGGTACAGCGTGTCGCGGCCGTCGCGGTAAAGATAAAGCGCGCGCGCTCCCAGCGGGTTTTCCAGCCCCCCGTCCATCCCCTTGCGCCAGGGCGAATAAAGGGCCGGGTCGCGTTTCAGCTGGTTCGGCGTGGGCGTCCAGCGCGGCCATTTACGCTTAAACGGGATCGTCGCGCGCCCCGAAAAGCCATAGCCCTGCTTGCCCACCGACACCGTGTAGCGAAGCGCCTTGTTGTGCCCCAGAACGTAGTACAGGTGGAAATCGCCCGGATCGACGATGATGGTCCCCGCCGGCTCGCGGGTCCAGTAGGTCACCTCGACGCGCCGCTTGGCATTCGACAGATCCTTGCGCGGGACCGCAGGGATCGTGTGGTCGCCATCGGGGCGGGCGGAATACATCGCCACCACCGCCGGGCTGACAGGCCCGCCCGCGCCGGGGCCGGCGCCCGGAAAGCTCGACGGGCCATTGGGATGGGCGCAGGCCGCCACCAGCAGGATCAGCGACAGCAGAAGCGGAAGACGATAGGGCATCAACTCTCCTTCAGCCGCCGGATGCGGCCGGGTTCGCGCGGGCAGCCTTAAGGGCCGGGACCAAGACGGGCAAGACCCCCACCGCAGAACCCGGCGCCGGATTGCCGGCGCGCTCAGCCCCCGGCGCCGGGGGCCGGGCCGGTGTAGCGCGCGCGCGGGCGGATCAGCCGGTCGTCCTGCCGCTGTTCCAGCGCATGCGCGATCCAGCCCGCGCTGCGCCCGATCGCAAAAAGCGCCAGCGCCGCGCCCACAGGCAGGTGCAGCGACCGACGCAGCGCCACCAGCGCGAAATCCACATTGGGCTGCCGCCCCGCCGTCTCGGCCATCACCCGCAGCAGCGCCGCGCGCCCCGGATCGGGCGGCAACAGCGGCAGCAGCGCCGCCGCCCGCGGATCGCCCGCCGGGTACAGCGGATGGTCGAACCCCGGCACCCCGTCGCCCTGCCGCAGCCGCGTCTCGACCACCGCCGCCGCATCGCCGCTGTCGGCCACCTCGGCCAGCAGGCGTTCCACCCGGCTGGTGGTGCCGCCATGCAGCGGCCCGCTCAGCGCCGACAGCCCCGCCGCCAGACAGGCGCCCAGCGAGGCGCCCGTCGACGCCACGACCCGCACCGCAAAGGCCGAGGCGTTCAGCTCGTGATCGGCCAGAAGCACCAGCGCCCGGCGCAGAAGATCCGCCCCCGCGGGCCCCACCTGCCAGGCCGCGGCCAGGTGCAGATGCACCGCCCCGGCAGCGGGCCCCCCCGTGACCGCTGGCCCCGTGACCGCCGACCCCGTGACCGCCGCCCCCGCCATCGCCCGCAACAGCGCCGCCGCGCCGGGCCACAGCGTGCGCCCCG